>JBEKZL010000360.1:0-6309 GCA_049509915.1 Bryobacteraceae bacterium
TCCGCGGCGGCTACGTGCTGCTGGGCCGCCATACGGTCGGGTTGCATCTGGATCGCTACGACCCGGCGCGGACCCTGGTGGTGGACCCCGTGCTGGCCTATTCCACCTATATCGGCGGCGCGGGGGCCGATACCATCAACGCCATCCAGACCGATAACCAAGGTAATCTTTATGTCGCCGGTTCCACTGGCACGTCCGATCTGGTGGCCACCAACGAGACCTATGACAGCGCCAACGCGGGCGAGTTGGATATCTTCCTGGCGATTGTCAACAACGCTCCGGGCGAGGCTTACGGCGTCACTTACCTGACTTACATCGGCGGCTCCGGCAATGATGTTCCGCTGGCCCTGGCCGTCGATCCCGCCCAGAATATGTATGTGGTCGGCACCACCACCTCACCCGGTTTTCCCATGACCGCCAATGCGTTCGATACGGTCGGTGCGTCCACCTATACGGACGGTTTTGTGCTGGTTTTGAATCCCGAAATCAGCGGCAGCACGGGGCTGATCTTCTCGTCGTTCCTGGGCGGCACCACCGGCACGGAAAGTGCCAATGGCGTGGCGTACGATTCCGGCGGCAACATGTACGTGGTGGGCACCACCCAGTCCACGGACTGGCCAGTCACAGCCAACGCCTACGCCGGCGTGATCTATGGGCTCCAAGACGCCTATATCGCACAGATCAACCCCAACACGGGAGTCTTGACCTACGGTAGCTACATGGGCGGCGAGTTAGTGGACGACGGCCGCGGTATCGCGGTCGATAAGAACGGCCTGGTATATTTCGCTTGCAGCAGCGATTCCACCATGTTCCCCGCCGCGGGTTATCAATATCAACCTAATCTGGCGGGCGCCTTCGACGTAGTTGTGGGAGTGATGGATTTGACCCAGGTAGGCGTCAATTCGCTGCTCTATACCACCTATCTGGGCGGTACCCAGAACGATATGGTTCGCGGCCTGGCGCTCGATTCGGCCGGAAACATGGTTGTCACCGGTTATACCCTTTCGTCCGACTTTCCGGTTACCGCCGATGCGGCGCAGCCCACTTATGAGGGCAACGGCGATGTCTTCGTGTCCGTGCTGAACTACACCAACTCTCAGTTCGTTTTGTATTCCACTTACCTGGGCGGCGCCGACGGCGAAGTGGGCTACGGCGTGACCACCGACCCTTCCGGCTATATCTACGTGACCGGCTATACGCTCTCCACGGATTTCCCAATTACCGCCGACACGGTTCAACCCACCTGGGGCGATGGCATCGATGTTTTCGTCACCAAGATCAAACCACACGTCGCCGGCAGCGCGGGAATCGTCTGGTCTACCTTCCTGGGAGGAGCGACCATCAATAACGGCTACGGCATCGTGGTGGGGTCGGATGGGCGCGTCTACGTGGGCGGCTACACTGGCGGCGAATTTACCACCAGCGGCTCGGCGTATCAGGCAGCCTACCAGGGCGGATACAGCGACGGCTTCCTGGCGGTGATTTCGCAGCCGTAAGAGGTCATGCGGGGCGCCCCTGCGGCGAGCCGCATAACCTGGAATCGTGATTGCGCCGAACCGTTCGGACAGATCGAAAGATAGCAGCGATTTGTCCGGTTGATCGTTCCGTTTTCACCCCTAACGGAAAATCGGGATGGGATAATGAAGCCTTGCTATGCTACCCCTGGATAGGATTTGCGAGGAACGGAATCGTACCCGCGTCCTATTGGCGAGCGGTGCAGCCATCCTGGTGATCGCCATCGTGGACTGGCGCACGCAGTCCTATATTTCACTGGGATTTCTCTACATGTTTCCTATCATGCTGGCGGCGGCGTTCCTGCCCCGTTGGCTGGTTGCACTGCTGGGATTCGCCTGCGCGGGTTTAGCTGAAGTATTTAGCGGTCTCAACCAATCGTTCGTGCGTTTAGGTTTTGAAACGGTGGCGCTCGCGGGAAGTGGGTTGTTCGTTGGCGAACTGTTTCGAAACCGGCGGATCACCGCCGCGGCGGAAGCGAAGTTGAAGGCGCTGGTGGAGACAAGTCCAGCCGCGATTGTGACCGTCGATGAGCGCGGTTTCATCGAAGTCGCCAACCGCGCGGCGAGAGAACTGATGGCTCCGCGGGATGGACATTTGATCGGCAATCCGATTGCCGCATTCCTGCCGGAACTCCACCATGCCCTGCGGTGGGAAGAAGCGCCGCAGTTTCGGACATCGATGCAATGCCGCGGCCATCGGGGCAACGGCGAGACCTATATGGCGGAAGTTTGGTTTTCCACCTACAAAGAGGGAAAGTCACCGAAGCTCGCCGCGATCATTGCCGACAGTACGGAAGAAACCGCCGCGGCCGGCCCCGATTCGTCCGCCGCGGAGGTTGGTGAGCGGGCTGGATTGAACAGCCGCGAGACGGAAGTGCTGCGCTTGCTGGTTCAAGGATTGGCAAATAAGGAAATCGCGGCGCGGATGGCGATCTCGGAGAGCACGGTAAAGAATACCCTGCAGCAACTGTTCGCCAAGACCGCCGTGCGCACCCGAGCCCAGCTTGTCAGAGTGGCGCTGGAACACTATCGGGACCTTCTCTAAGGCTCTGTCAAAAGCGGAACTTCAGCGCGGCCTGCATCAGGCGGGGCGACATCGCGTTGAGAACCTGTCCGAACGTCGAATCGTTGATGTTACCGTCTACCGAGTTCGCGCCGAAGAACTGAGGGTGGTTGAACGTGTTGAACGTTTCCACGCGAAATTCCAGCACCTTGGACTCGGTGAAATGGGTTTCTTTGAGCAACGCAATGTCCCAATTGGAGATCCCCGGACCGTAAAACAGCCGCCGCGACGCGTCTCCGGGTGAACCGAGCGCGGGAACGCTGAACAGTTCGGTATTGAAGTACGGCCGGCCATTTCCAGGGTTGCCATTGAGCTGCAAACTGCCTGGAGCGACGTCCAGATTTCCAAACCCGACGCCGTTCACTCCGTTGTTGTAGCTTCCCACCAGGGAAGTATCGTTGGGGTTTACCAGCGTCACCGGAAGACCGCTGCTAAAACGCGTGATTCCTGAGATAGCCCAGCCCTTCGTCGCCTGGTTGGAACGGCCAAAGAGCTTTTCGAACGGCAAATCATAACGGTAGCTCGCCACGAAATTGTCTTTTATGTCGAAGGAGGAAGGGGCGCGGGTGAGGCCGTAATTGTAGGGGTCTACCTGCTCGCCGAGGTTGGAGGCCTGATCCAGCGACTTTCCATAGGTATAACTGCCCAGAACAGTCAAGCCGCCGCCGCTATGTTTCAAGCTGACTTGCAGTGAATTGTACGAAGAGTTACCCATGGCGTCGAAATAGACATCGGTGCCGAAATTGTTGCCGAACGGAGCGCGTGTCCCGTTGACGACCTGGCCGTTGCTCCGTGTGTACACCAGATTTTCGCCGAAAGGCCCGCAGGTGGGCGTTCCGGGCATCACGTCGCTCGGTTGACTCAAGCTCAGACATAATGCGGGATTGCCGGGATTGGCCGCAAGCATGACCAGCAGGTGATGTCCCTGGCTGCCTATATAGCTCGCGTCGAACACCGTATTCGCTCGGAACTGCCGCTCGAAGGACAGGAAGTAGTTTTCCGAGTACGGATTCTTGTTGCGCCGGAAGTACGCGTCAAACCCGTTGATCGGATAGTAGGCTGACCAGTTGATGTTGGGGTCGGGATTCTTGGCCGACGAGTTATAGGGCGGAACGGCGACGGGGAATTGCTGTGAGTATTCGGTTCCGGTCTCGGCGCCGATGAGCGGATTCGAGAAAAGCGGAGGCTCCGGACTGGTATAAGTGAGCCCGTAAGGAGCATTGCCCGTTTCGAACGCCAGCGTCTGCCCTTCGATAGCGGTAAAGAACCGCCCGTACCCGGCGCGGATGCTGCTATGGCCAGGTCCTCCGGTCAGGCGCTTCAAGAGTCCATCGTTCCAGCCCGGCGACCAGGCGAGACCGAGCCGAGGGGAAAAGTTGTTATTGCGGGCCGGCGCGATCGTTCGGGGAACGCCGGGGTCGCCGGGGAACACGAGACCGGTGGGCGCGGTCGGAAACACGACGGATTGCTCCCCCGCGATTAAGGTGCCGGTCTGATTGTGTTTTTCGGTCCAAGGCACGATCAGGTCCCAACGCAAACCATAATTCAGGGTCAGATTGGACGTGATGCGCCAACTGTCCTGCGCATACACGCCAGCATAGTTCGACCGCTCGTAGAACGCCGGAGAGAAGCCCTGCGTGTACAGGCTCGGGAACCCCAGCAGGAAATCGGCAAAGTCCGACCCGGTTTGGTACCCGGTAAATTGAAATTGCCCATTAGCCGTGAAATCGGGCAAGAGCTTGACATCTTCGAGTAGGAACTGGCCTCCGAGCTTCAGCGTGTGAGTTCCCATCACCTTCGACAGACTGTCCTGGGCTTGATAGTTGCCATCGGTCTGAACTAATGCGAAGGGGCTTGTCCCGAAATCGATTTTGTTGAAGACAATCGATTCGACGCCCTCGGTTTGAGGGTTTCCCGGAACGATGCCCGATGTACCCACGGTGAAACCTTGCGACGCGAGGCTGGTGCCCACTCCGCCTTGTTGCCGGCCCAGGTTATTGAAATCGCGCATATAGCTGAGCTGGAATTCATTGACCAATGTTGGGCCAAAGGTCTTGGTGTCGCTGAAACTGGCCAATTGCGCCCGCCCGTTCGATAGAGCGTTAAACCCGGGCACGTTGGCGCCGCCCTGCGCCGTCGGATAGGGATTGTCGAGATTGTAGCTATCGATGAAGTAGTACGCCGCCATGGCGCCGAAGCGGGTCGTCTGGCCATCCACTCGCACCGACCCCTTGCCATCGTCGAGCCGCTGCGCCAGGGATGCGTTGGAATATTCGCTGGCGCCGACGTTCGGCGACGGAATGTACTGCAACAGGTTCTGCGCAGGCGCCGACCACGCTCGCTGGGGGATGACGGCGTTCGGAAACACACACTCGGTTGGATTGGTGCAGCCCGGCGTGTAATACGCTTCTCCAGTAGAGACACCGTAACCCAGTCTCTGGGTGAGCAGGCTGGCAGCGTAAGACCCCTGGACCGTGCCGGTTAACTCGCTTGCCAGATCCGACAGGTTACCGCCGCGATCCGCCAGGGAGGGAACCGGAAGCAGACCGGTCCCAATCCCCTGCGCGTTTCGTGTGCCCTGATAGTCGCCGAAGAAGAAGATCTTGTCTTTCTTGATTGGACCGCCGAGGGTCGCGCCAAATTGGTTTTGAAGGTACGGCGATCGCGAGGGATCGAAGAAGCCGCGCGCATCCAGGTCCGTGTTGCGGAGGAACTCAAACGCCGAACCGTGGAGTTGATCCGTGCCGGATTTCGTCACAACACTGATCAAACCCCCGGAATAATTTCCGTATTCGGCGTCGAAGTTGCTGGTCAGTACGCGGAATTCCGCGATGGAATCCAGGTTCGGAATGATGGCGGCGCCCTCCGCTATGCCCTCCTCCACATTGGCACCGTTGAGAATGAACCCGTTTGCCGATTCGCGCTGTCCGTTGACGGAGAACAACCCGGGATTCAGTCCTCCGGAGGGCGCTACCGCGCCAAAGCCGCCGCCCGAGGACGTGCTGGATGTCGCGCTGGTGGTAACCGGGGCGACGCCCGTCTGAACAGCCAGCAGATCCGTATAGCTCCGGCCATTGAGCGGCACCTCCGCAATCCGTTGGCTGGTGATCGTTTGGCCCAACTGAGTGTCCGACTTTTCCACCTGAACTTGGGTCGCTTCTTCATTTACTTCAACAGTCGCCGATTGCCCCGCGAGTTGCAAAGTCACGTCCACCTGGGGGGCGCTATTCACGTCGATGGCCACTCCGGTCCGGCGGTATGGGGTGAAGCCGGGAGCGCTGACCTCAATGTTGTACTGCCCCACCGCGATCGCAGGGAAAGAATAGACGCCCTGATCGTCGGATGTCGTCGCCCGTTTTGCGCCAGTTGCCGAGTTTATGGCCGCGACGGCGGCCCCGCCGATAGCCGCGCCGCTTGGGTCCTTGACGGTCCCGGTGATTCGTCCTCCAACCTGAGCGAAAAGTGCGCTGGCGCCAAGAAGCGCCGTCAATACGATCCATGATTTCGAGGGCATGAAGCAGGTATACAGGAGAGGCGCCATTCGTGGAAGGCAGGAAAACGGCTTACCGGTTGAATCTTCCGCGTGCCCGGCGGTCGCGCGGGTGGCTTGATCGAGCACTCCGGGCAACCCAACGACAGACCTGCGAAATCAATCGATTAATCAGGTGGCGCGGCGGCAATCCGATGGCTTCGCGGTACGGAAAAGTAGGCCGCTTAACCGCTTGAGTCGTG
>JBEKZL010000361.1:0-6250 GCA_049509915.1 Bryobacteraceae bacterium
GTTCCAACAGATCGACCAAGAATTGCTCCAGGCGCTTTCGGCATCGACCCATCTGGGCGTCGGTCATGCCCAAACATAACGCCATTTTTATGTTTTGTCAATACTTAACGAAGTAATACTAAGAGTCGCTGGTCCGGCGGACGATTGTGCGCCGTTTCGATATCGCTGTGGACGCTTGTCGCCAATGCCAGCGGCGGGTGCAGGGACGCCATCCGTTACAGATGTTAGATGCGGTGGGAGTGGGCAATGTGCAGTGGGGGCCGGAGGCGCTGACCCTGGCAGCCATTCTCAACAAACAGATGGGACTGTCGCTGGGGTACACACGGCAAGTCCTGTCCTAATGGGTTCGGACTGGAGGTCAGTCGCGGAGGGTTGTACCGGGCGCTAGCGCGGATGGCGGACCGGGCGCAGCCAACCTATGACCAATTGGTGGAAACCGCGCGGCAAACTCCCGTCAACGGCATGGACGAAACCGGCTGGAAGGTAGGCGGCCGGCTCCAGTGGTTGCACGTGGCGGTGAGCGCTCAGGTGATCGTATACGCCATTCTACCGGGCCGAGGATACGGATAGTCGGTTGCGATTCTGGAGGCCGAATATGCTGGCTTCCTGATTCACGACGGCTGGGCGCTGATTACCGCTCTGCACTCGCGTTCCATCAAAGTTGTCTGGCCGATTTGCTGAAGCGTTGCCGGGAGATGGCACAAGTCGCCTCGTCGTCGGCGCTGGCTTTCCCCCGCGCCGTAGAGCATTTACCCTAAAAACGGCAGTTAGGCTGGAGCATCAGCGAGCCGGCCGGTGTTGCCGATGACCTTGCCACCCAGGAATTGACGAAACGCGGCGCTGAGAATCAGCTTCCAGCGATCCCCTTGCGTCAACTGCTCCGCAGTCGCTTTGATTAGCTTGAGAAGCCCGCTCACTTTGGTCAGAATTTCTGCGATCTGCGAGGCCCCCGCGTGCGTACTCGTGATCTCCACCGTGGTCTGATTCCCGTGGCGGGTTTGCCGCGCGATGCCGTGCAGTGTTAACGGCCGCGAGGTGATCGCTTCGGCGCGTTTGTCCGGCGTCCCCAAGCGCATGAAGATCGTCAGCCGCCCCGGCGAGCATGGATCGCAGCAAACGTCTCCGGCATTCACTCAGCCACGCGCCTTGACAGTCAATTTGATGGAGCAGGTATGCGCCCCGAAGAACCTTCTTCTCGCGTACCGGCGGGTTCGCTCCAATAAGGGAAAGCCGGCGTGGACAGGATGAACGTTCACGAACTGGCCGACTGGCTTCGGGAACATAGTTCGGCGTTGATGGCTCCACTGCTGGATGGGACCTACCGGCCCCAGCCCGTGCGTGGAGTGCAGATCCCGAAGCCGGGCGGAGGACAACGCCTACCCGATCCAGCCTACCAGTGGCTCGGTTCCGTCGACTCTACGAATGGTTCGCTGCGGCCTGCCGCGATGCGTTGTACGGATATACTGCACTGGCCGGGCATCCGCATGGGATCGAGCCAGTACCCTGCTCCCCTTTTAAACCGCCCCCGCCCTACCTCACGCTCGCGTCCCGCTGCTGACCTTGTGCCGCGTATCTTGCTCGCTGCCTCCCAACGCGGCCAGCAGATTCTCGCCCGATGGCGACCCTAATCCGGTGCACGCGTCCCATCCCGGACCCGCCGAATACGCGCCGTTCGAGCCTTCGGTGATGTCATGGAATGCCTTCTTCGAGCTGGCGAGCCCATAAAGGGCCGGCTGGAGGAGCCCCAACGGTTTCCCGAACTTCTCGTTGAGCAGCGCAATCAGCCCGCTCCATAAAGGCGCGACCGCGCTGGTGCCTCCGATCACCATGGAATCCCCGTCCACCAGCACCTGGTATCCGGTTTCAGGGTCGGCATCCCCCGCCACATCCGGCACGCCCCGCCCACCGCCGGAAGGAGGCTTCACGCCGGTCTGCCAGGACGGTAATGGAAACACCGCGCTGTACCCTCCGCCCGTGGCGCCGCCTTGCGCGCCGTCGTTCCACACCGTCTCGCTCGTAATCGCGCCGTTGGCGCTCTCGAGGCTGGTGCCGCCACAGGCTAAAATGTGCGGGCTGGATGCGGGGAAATCCACATGGTTTTTGCCGTCAGTCACGCCGTCGCTCGAACCGTCGTCGCCCGCCGCCGCGCAAATGCTCACGCCTAGCAGAGCCCCGGCTTGCGCCGCCGTATCGAACGCCGTCATGGCTTGTTGCGTCCAGGTCGATTCCGCCCCTCCCCAACTGATCGAGATCACCGAAGGTCTGTTGGTCGCGTCGTGAATCGCCGTGGTGAGCGCGTCCTGAAACCCGCTGGTGGTGTTGGGCGCAAAGTACACCACGATGCGCGCGCCCGGCGCTACCGACCCGGACACCTCGATGTCCAGCAGCACCTCTCCATCGGCGCCGTTGGGGTTGGTCGGTTTATTCTTCGCTTTATCCACCAAAACCGCGACCACCGTGGGTTCCTTTACCCCGACCGAAGCGAAGTAGGTTTTCAGATCCGCTGGACGATAACCGCCGCCCAGTTCCAGAATGCCGATGGTCTGCCCCGTCCCGTCGACATCGAGCGGGAACTGGTAGAGCTGCGCAACCTGCCGCGGCGTATAGGAAACCGACGCCGCGGCTTTTGGCGTCGGCGTGCGCGGCTTCACGTGGCGAAAATGCGCCTTCGCCTGAGGCCGGTTGTCCAGCCCTAGCACGGCCTCGATCGACCCCGCTATCTCCTCCGGAACCTGGATGGCGCCGGTGCGTGCCCGGTACCGGGTTCCCTCGTGCTCGTAGCGCGCGAAGGGGACCTCGAAGGCCTTCGACATATTCTCCGCAGTTCCTTCCAGCTTCACCGTGCGGCGCTCGGGCGCCACTTCGGTCACCGTTAGCGCGTACTCATCGGCGAATGCCTTGACCCGATCGACGGCGTCCGGATCGGCGCCGTACCTGGCGGCGAACTCTTCCCGCGAGATCGCGGGGCCGCCTGTCTGAACACCCTCCAGGCGTGTCTTCGGCTTGAGGATCACGGAAACTTCCACGACTTCGTCCTTCGGCACTTCGCCTACCCGCGTGCCGACCGGACGCCGTTCGCTTCCCGGGAGCTGAACTTTCCTGCTGGCCATTGGCTTCCTCTCCTGCTCTCCATATGGGAGCATCCGTAAGTATAGACGGCCTGGACAAAAATGGCCTCTGGGGCCTTGCCGTGTCTGTACTGCGCCGCACCAAAACCACAATAGTTTGGTGGGATATTGGCTGAATGAAGTTCCCGCTGCTCCTCCTTACTACTGTCGATCCTGCTTGCGGAGCGCTATGACCTGGTCATCGCTAACGGGCAAATCGTCGATGGTACCGCCTCACCTTGGTACGAAGCCGACGTCGGAATCCGCGACGGCCATATTGCGGCTGTCGGCCGCCTCGATTCAGTCGCCGCCAAATCGTCGCGCCGCCGGTTACGCCGAACGCACGCTACGCAAGCAGCGAACGGTCGTTAAAGCCTTCGCCCGATGGGCGAGACGGAAACAGATCGCCGGAAACGATCTCAACGATGGTCATATCGCCGCGTTCGCGTCACGTTCGCCCCGAAACCGGAAGGCTCATGTGAAATTTGAGCTGGCAGCGATGCGACTATTCTTTGAGTACCTGCGTGGTTACGCCGGCCTGCAACGGCCAGCCCTGCAAAATGATGTTTCTGCGGCTGACGCCCTTCTTCAGAACTACAAGGATTATCTGCGCGAAAGACCGCGGGCTCACCGAGAACTCGCTGCTGGTTTACGTGCCGTTCGTTCGAGACTTTCTCGCCGCGCAGACCACGCAAGCCGGCGGCGTGTCCCCGAAGTGCTTCGGCACGCTGATCATCCGAAACTTCATTCTGGAGCACACACTCGATCGGTCCAGCGAGTATGCCCGGCTGCTATGCACGGCACTGCGGCCGTTTTCTCCTTCTGTGCGGCCAGACCTCGCGGGACCTCTCTAATGCCGTTCCCATGTTCCGCAAATATCGCCAGTCCGTGCCGCCCGCGTTTCTCTCGCCCAGCGAAGTAGAAGATGTACTGGCGGCACCGGGATCGACGCTCAGTGGGCGCCGCGACCACGCGATCTTACTTCTGCTTGCTCGACTCGGCCTGCGTGGGGGTGAAGTCGTCGCGCTCGAACTTGACGACATTCGTTGGCGGGCTGGAGAGATCGTCGTCCGCGGCAAAGGCCGGATGGTGGACCATTTGCCGTTACTCTCGGACGTGGGCGAGGCTCTGGCCCTGTACCTTCGCGAAGACCGTGGGGTCGGCGCCTCGCGGCGAATCTTCCTCCGCACATGGGCGCCCCGTACTGGCCTGACGGGACCGGCGGCGGTTGGTCATATTGTACGGCGGGTGCTCGCCCAAGCCGGAGTGCGTCGCTCGGGCCGCGGTACTGCCCATCTGTTCCGTCACGGATTAGCGACCAAAATGATTCGCCACGGTGCCTCCATATCGGAGATCGCGGAGGTCCTCCGGCATCGCTCGCAGACTACGACCGCGATCTACGCCCAGGTATCCTTCGAGGCATTGCGTGCGGTTGCCCTGCCGTGGCCAACTACGGGAGGTGCCCGATGAGCGCCCTGCGCGACGCCCTGGTGCACTATGTGGCGCTCCGACGAGCACTCGGCACGCAACTCCAAGAGCCGGCCATGACGCTCGTCCATTTCCTGGAATTTCTTGAGCGGGAGGGAGCGGAGTTCATCACTTCAGAACTTGCCCTCCGTTGGGCGATGGAGCCCAAACTTGTCCAACGTGCTACATGGGCGCGCCGCCTCGGCATGGTGAGACGATTCGCCTCTTGGCTCAGCACAATCGACCCCAGGACTAAGGTGCCGCCGCGGCGGTTACTCGCGGCCCGCCGACGGCGCAACAAGCCGCACATCTTCACGGAACAGGAGATCGCACGATGAATGGGTGAAGCGGCCATACTCAGCTCCTCCACCGGATTGCGGGCAACCACCTACGTGACCCTGATTGGACTTTTCAGCGCCACAGGCATCCGCCCAGGGGAGGCTCTGGCTCTCGACGTAGGTGACGTGGATCTGCAAAACGGTATGCTTGCGATTCGCGAATCAAAGTTCGCCACGTCCCGCTTCGTTCCAGTCGAAGACTCGACGCGCACTGCCCTTGCGCTATGCAAGACAGCGTGACAAACTCTGTCCGCGACCTACAACGGAGGCGTTCCTCGTCTCCGAGCGCGGCAAACGAGTGCCTGGCGGTGTGGCCCGTCGCACTTTCGCCGGGATGTCATGTTCCATCGGCCTCCGGGCGCCCACTGGGAGTCGGCGCATCGGTCGTGGGCCAAGGCTTCAGGATTTTCGTCACGGTTTCGCGACTCGCAGGCTGATCGAATGGTACCAGGCGGGCCTTGACGTGGGGCGCGAACTGCCGAAGCTTGCCACCTACCTGGGCCAAGTCGATGTCGGGCACACCTACTGGTATATCGAGGCGGTTCCGGAACTCCTCCAACTTGCCACCGAACGCCTGGTAGGACCTCAGCCCAGAGGGGAACGATGAGCGTTTCCAGCTTGCAGTCCCGCCTTCAGCGTTTCTTCACCGACCGCTTGCTGAAGCAACAAGGGGCAAGCCAATATACCGCTGCGGCTTACCGAGATGCCTTTCGGCTACTCCTCCAGTTCGGCTGTAAACGCCTCGGGCGGTCGCCATCCAAACTGCTCATCGAAGATCTTGATGTTCCCTTCCTTGGGCAGTTTCTCCAATACCTCGAAGTCGACCGTGGCAACTGCACACGGACGCGAAACAACCGCCTGGCTGCAATCCATGCCTTCTTCCAATACGTAGCGATCAGTGAACCAGCCTGCGCCTTGCAGTGCCAACGCGTCCTTGCGATCCCTTCAAAGCGCTACGAGCGCGGCCCAGTGGAGTTTTTGACAGAGGAAGAGACTGCCGCCCTTGTCGCAGCTCCTAATCCTTGCACATGGATCGGACGGCGGGATAAGGCGCTGCTGCTCGTCGTCGTTCAGACGGGCTTCCGGAATAGCGAGATCACGTCCCTTCGCCAACAGGACGTCGAGTTCGGCAGCCTGTCCAAGTCATACCAAAGCCAGGGCGGCTGCGCGACATGAAAGTGAAGACAGACAGCGAGTCGCTGCTGTTCGGTTTTAATCTAGTATTACTTCGTTAAGTATTGACAAAACATAAAAATGGCGTTATGTTTGGGCATGACCGACGCCCAGATGGGTCGATGCCGAAAGCGCCTGGAGCAATTCTTGGTCGATCTGTTGGAA
>JBEKZL010000362.1:0-10054 GCA_049509915.1 Bryobacteraceae bacterium
TATCTCAAAGATGGGCACGCGTTCCGAGGATGGAATCTCCTTTTCCCTGTCGTGTGCTGCGAATCGCGGCGTGGCCTACTTTGGTCCCGCCAAAGTGGTAGGCTGCTCCACCGCCATCTACAAGCAGATGGAGCGTCACCACTACCTCGGGCGTCACCTGCCGTTCGGCGCGGACCTGCGTTACTGGGTACGAGACCGGCACCGCGAACTGGCTTGCCTGCTCTGGACATCGCCTGCCTGGAAAATGCAGGCTCGGGATGCCTGGGTCGGCTGGAGTAACCAACAGTGGCAACGCAACCTGAAATCCATCGTCAACAATGGCCGGTTTCTGATCCTGCCATGGGCACGCATCCAAGGATTGGCCAGCAAGATTCTGGCGCTCAGCGCGCGGCAGATGCCGCAAGAATGGGAGACTCGATCCGGGCATTGCCCGCTGCTATTGGAAACCCTGGTGGATGCGGCTCGCTTCCGCGGCACCTGCTACCGCGCCGCCAACTGGCTCCATGTCGGGCAGACCGCCGGGCGCGGTCGCATGGACCGCGAGCACAAAACAACGACGCCCGATCGGCCGCCCGTGGTGGGTACGCACCCCAGCCACCTAAGGGATGACGAGTACGTGCGACTGGGGACCGTGTCGCTATTGGCCGGACTGGACCTGCACAGCGGGAGGGTGGCCGAAGACCGTCAACGACACGCACAACAGTAGCGATTTCATCGCTTTCCTGCAGAAACTGGACCGCGCCTATCGGGCGCCATCAAATTCGGTTGGTGCTGGCCAACCATTCCGCGCGCATCTCCAAAGAGACGCGCGGCTACCTACAGACCATGCCCCAACGGTTTGTTTCTGTGTTCACGCCGAAACACGGCTCGTGGCTGAAGTAATCAAAAATCAATTCAGCAAGATGACACGTCCGATGCTCCGAGCAAGCAAGAGCTGATCGACCGGATTCATCAATATTTCGAAGAGATCAACACGGACCCTGGGGTGTTTCGTTGGAAATACAAGATGGGCGCGGTTATCATTGTTTAGATAATAAGAGAGCGATGATCTAGTACGCGACGCCGGACAGCGGCTCTGCGGAGATCTCACGCGGTAAACAAATACGCCCATTCATGGGCGAGTTAGAAGATGCCGTAACTTGGTCTTGGGTTCATTCGGCCCAGCGGACCCGTCCGAATCGGGCCACCTGCCCGACTTGACCTCCTCCGCGACGGAAGCGGTGATTCGCAATCCAGGCGGTGTTAACATCGACGCAGTGAGTAGATCATCCATGAGAAACACCTTGACATCAAACGAGCGCTACCGCGCGGGCGTGATCCCCTACGCAAAGATGGGCTACTGGGAACCCGATTACATCCCGAAGGACACCGACGTGCTCGCATTGTTTCGGGTAACGCCGCAGGACGGCGTCGATCCCATTGAGGCGGCCGCTGCGGTGGCGGGTGAATCCTCCACCGCTACCTGGACGGTAGTGTGGACCGACCGGTTGACTGCGTGCGAGGTCTATCGGGCGAAGGCCTACCGCGTCGACGCGGTGCCGAATTCGCCGGGACAGTATTTCGTTTACATCGCCTATGACATGGATCTGTTCGAAGAAGGCTCTATCGCGAACATGACCGCTTCCATCATCGGCAATGTCTTCGGGTTCAAGGCGATCAAGGCGCTTCGCCTGGAAGACATGCGTATTCCCATAGCCTATCTCAAGACCTTCCAGGGGCCGGCCACCGGCATTGTTGTCGAGCGCGAACGGCTGGACAAATTTGGCCGTCCTCTGCTGGGAGCGACCATAAAACCCAAACTCGGGCTCTCGGGAAAGAACTACGGCCGAGTCGTCTACGAAGGGCTAAGAGGCGGTCTTGATTTCACCAAAGACGATGAAAACATCAACTCCCAGCCTTTCATGCGCTGGAGCGAACGCTTCCTGTATGGGATGGAGGCTGTAAACCGGGCCTCAGCGGCGACCGGAGAGATAAAAGGGCATTACTTCAACGTGACGGCAGGCACGATGGAGGACATGTATGAACGCGCCGAGTTCGCCAAAGAGTTGGGATCGATCATCGTCATGGTCGACCTGGTTGTCGGCTACACCGCCATCCAGTCGATGGCCAAGTGGGCGCGCAGAAACGACATGATCCTGCACCTGCATCGTGCGGGCAACTCCACTTATGCGCGCCAAAAGAATCACGGGATGAATTTCAGAGTAATTTGTAAATGGATGCGCATGGCGGGGGTGGATCATCTGCACGCCGGCACCGTGGTGGGGAAACTGGAAGGCGATCCGGCGATGGTCAGGGGATTCTACGCGACACTGCGGGAACCTCATACACCGGCGCGCCTCGAGAACGGTCTGTTTTTTGAGCAGGATTGGGCCTCGCTGCGAATGGTGATGCCCGTGGCCTCGGGTGGAATTCATGCCGGCCAACTGCCCCAGTTACTCCACTACCTGGGCGAGGACGTGATTCTGCAATTCGGGGGCGGAACTATAGGTCACCCAGCGGGAATTCAGGCCGGAGCGACAGCCAATCGTGTCGCGGTCGAAGCAATTATTCAGGCACGGAACGAAGGGCGCGATTACCTGAAGGAAGGCCCGGAGGTTCTCGAGAGGGCCGCCAGGTGGTGCTCTCCGCTGCGTGGCGCTCTGGAAACGTGGAAGGACGTGACGTTCGACTACGCGTCTACGGATACCGCGGACTTTGTTCCGGTGGCGACGCCGACTTATTGAGCGGAAGGACGTTATGAGAATTACGCAGGGCACTTTTTCTTTCTTACCTGACTTGACGGAGCAACAGATCGTCAGTCAGATCGACTATTGCATGAAGAATGGCTGGTCGATCGGCATCGAGCACACCGACGATCCGCATCCGCGGAACTCGTATTGGGAAATGTGGGACCTTCCTATGTTCGAAGTGCGCGACCCGGCTACGATCCTGCTCCAAATCAGTGCTTGTCGGAAGGCCTTACCCAACCACTACATTAAGGTCAATGCAAACAATCCCGTGAGAGGACGGGAGACGGTGGCGCTTTCCTTCATCGTAAACCGGCCGCAGCGAGAGCCCGGCTTTCGGCTCGACCGCCAGGAAGCGAGCGGCCGCGCCATCCGGTACACGATCCACTCGTATGCGGCGGACAAGCCCGAAGGCGAACGCTACGACGGCGAGCCGCCGGACTCTGGAAACGGTAGAGGATAGGGACGACTCTCGATGGATTCCTTATCTGAAACTCGGGCGGCACAGGATGAACTGGTGGATATCGGCGTTGTTCTACGCGAGTCCAATATCCAGGATGTTCTGGGAGAACTCGATCGTGAATTGATCGGCCTCCTCCCTGTGAAGCTGAGAATCCGCCAGATTGCTTCGTTGCTTCTGGTGCAGCGCCTTCGAGAACAAATGGGACTTTGCGCCGATCCTCCGTCCTTGCACATGTGTTTCACGGGCCATCCAGGCACCGGAAAGACCACCGTCGCGATGCGCATGGCGAAGATACTCCATCGTCTCGAGTACGTACGCCGGGGGCATCTTGTGGTGGCCTCTCGCGACGATCTGGTTGGACAGTACGTCGGCCACACGGCGCCCAAAACCAAAGAGATTCTGCAGAAAGCAACGGGCGGGGTGTTGTTTATCGATGAAGCCTACTACCTGTATCGCGCTGAGAACGAGCGCGACTACGGCCAGGAGGCAATCGAGATCCTGCTCCAGTTTATGGAGAATCGGCGCGAGGATCTGGTGGTGATTCTGGCCGGATACAAGGAGCGGATGGACAGTTTCTTTCAGTCCAATCCCGGCATGCATTCGCGCATTGCGCATCACATCGATTTTCCCGACTATTCGCTCGATGAATTGATCGAGATCGCTGAACTGATGGCCCGCCAGCAGATGTACGGATTCGACGAAGAGTCGAGAGCGGCTTTTGGAGACTATCTGCAGTTACGCATCAGGCAGCCACACTTTGCCAACGCCCGCAGTGTCCGCAACGCGATTGACCGGATTAAGCTGCGCCAGGCTGTTCGGCTGGTCGGACAGGGAGGACGTGTTGTCAAACAGGAGTTGGCGCGCATCGACGCACTCGATATTCGGCAGAGCAGAGTATTTCAGGGAGGGCTGGATGGCGGCGCCGAACCGTCGCCGGCCAAAGCCCTGCAGTGTCAGGGTGACAGATAGAAGAGTTCGAGGAGTCCTCAAATGACGGGCGGAAGACCGGTCTTACTTGGCATCATGGGCGACAGCGCGGCGGGGAAGACGACCCTCACTCAGGGGTTGATCAACCTGCTCGGTCCGGACCGCGTCACTCACCTGTGCACGGACGATTATCACAAATACGACAGGGCGCAGCGCGCGGCACTGAATATCACCGCGCTCAATCCGGAGTGCAATTATCTCGATATCCTGGAGCTGCAACTGGAGCGCCTGCATTACGGCCAACCGATCCTGAAACCGGTGTACGAACACGCCGCCGGCACGCTCGTCCGGCCGGATTACGTAAAGCCCCGAGAGTTCGTCATTGCGGAAGGGCTGCTCGGGTTTCATTCGGCTGTGATGCGCCAGTTCTACGACGTGAAAGTGTATCTGCAACCGCCCGAGGATCTGCGGCGGGTGTGGAAGATCAGACGGGATACGGCCAAGCGCGGCTACACGGTGGACCAGGTGTTGGCGGAGTTGGACAAACGGGAAGCCGATTCGCGGGAGTTTATTCGCACGCAACGCGAATATGCCGATATCGTCGTGCAGTTCTACCCTCCGGACGGCGTGTCGGCGGAAGGGGCCAATGGACATCTCAACGTGCGCCTCATTCTGCGGCCGACAATTCCGCATCCCGACCTGAGTTACCTGTCCGAAAAGCAGAGTCAGGGCACGGGCATTCGCCTTCTGCTGGGCCGCGACACCGGCCGTCCCGTGGATATTCTTGAGATCGACGGCAGCGTCACACCTGCGCAAACGGCCTATCTGGAGGAGACGATCTGGCGCCATCTGCCCGGTGTAAACCCGATTGCCGCCGACCAGTTCGGAGTCTACCAGGATCGCGGCGCGAAGCGGCAGAGCGACCCACTGGCGCTTACTCAACTGCTCCTGACTTACCATTTGTTGCGTGAGTGCGGCGCTAATACGCAGAGGCTGCTTGCGCCACCGGTGGCCGCACTCAGCCGGGTAAACAGAGCCGGAGAGCCAACGGCCCCCATCGTGCCTGAAACTCCCGCGCCGGCTCCTGAAACCGTCGGTCAACTGCGATAATCAGGTTCAGTGAACGACCGGCATCAGTCTGGGAACCCGAGCCCGCATCCACTTTGGCGGGAATCACTCAAGCCATGGATGTGCCCGGGCAGGCGCGCCGCCAATGGCGATTGACGGCACTTGGTAACACAGCGGCTTCCCCGCACCCGTCGGCATCACCAGCAGCACGTCCTTGCCCTCGATCACCGTGCGACAGACCCCTTCTTGCCTCGGGCGGAAGGAAGAAAACCCAAAGGCCGGAAGCAGTTCGGATGCGCTGGCAGTTGGCTTGGGCTGGCCGACAGCGGCTGCCCCATTTCCGTTCCGCGGTTGCGTGTGGCACGGGCGCCACCGATGGAGCTGCCGGCGCCGCTGTTCCGCACGAACCGCGGGTTTTGATAACGTACTCCCCAATTTCCTTCAGGAAAGGCGCGAGCTGCGCCGTTCCCTTCTGAATGCGGTGGAGATACGCCTCTCACTGCCCCGTCATGGCGAGGCTCTTCACGTCGGGGTGCACGACCTCGATCAACCGTATGCCCTTGTCCGTCGCCTCCACGCTCTTCCGTCGCGCACCATATAGCTGCGCTTGAGCAGTACTTCGATAATATATAGCGGCACCCGTAGCCGGGGCGCCTAGGCCGTTCTCCCTCATGGCGTCGGAGAGTTCCTTCTCACGGAGCGTCTGGCCTGCTGTTGCCACGGCGGTCAGCAGCATGGGCTTCGTTGAAGCGTTTGGGCGGTCGCGTCGTCTTCTTGAAAATCTCGACGTCCGAAACGTCCTGCTCCTGGCCGCGCGTCAGACCCGGAGGCAGATTCTGCTCTGGTTCCCTCTCTTCTCCTTTTCCCTTTTTGGTTTTGGCCGCGGGAGCGACGTCCAGCACTTTCTAGTTACTTTCGGGCGCAAAATTCAGTGTTTTTGGCGAGAACTGACCACCAGCGCGCGGTGTCAAAAATGACGAAGAGCCCGGCAGGCGTCCCGCCGGGCAGTCCAGTAGTTGATTTTGGCGAAAATCAGTTTTTGCGCTCGGCTAACACCTTTCCGAGGCGGTGGAGATTGTCCCCGATGACGCCGAGCCCGACCCACCGCTTCATTCCGGCACCGCCTCGATAGATACACCGTCGAAGGCCGTGTCGCCGCTTCAACACGCTGATAAGTCCCTCGCAGCCGGTCCGCCATCGCTGGCCTTGTTTGAACCAGCGCTTCTTTTGTTCGCGCTTCCGCTCGGCGCTTTTGGTCGACCGATTCGGGATGCACACCCGCTTCACACCCCTGTCGTGAGCAGCGGTTTCATTCCCGGCTGAGTAGAACGCGGCATCGCCCGCCACCAGTCGGGGAGTGCGGCCCAGTTGTTTTTTCATGCTCCTCAAGAGCCGGGATCACCAGCTCTGAGTCACTGGGCCGCTTTTCATAGAAGGCATAGTCGGTGATGATCTGATTTTCACCTTCCTGGATTTTGACCATCTTGCCGAACTCGGTCGGCTTGCTCGCCTTACCTTTGCGAATGATTTCGGTAGTGGGCGCAAAGATACTCACCAGCTTCTCGGCAACATGAGTGTCGCCGCCGAAGATCCGCTGTTTGGCCTGCCGCATCACCTGCTGCACTCTCGGCACAAAGGTGTCCAGTTCTCTCCGCAGCCCTTCGAGGGCGGCCTGCTGCATCATGTCCGCGGATCGTTTCACCCCTTGCACAATCTCGCCGGAAAACCGCCTGGCCTGACCGACCACGCGTCCTACTGTAGTCAGGAGCTGCTGCAAGCGTTCCCGATTCGGCCCGCCCCTGGTGCGTGCGATGCGCCCGATTTCCAAAATGCGGAACTTGACGCTGCGGCTCCGGTCGCGGAGTTTGGCGCCCTGCCGCCCGGCAATTTCCGCGCTCCGCATCATCGTGCGGATCAGAACACGCACGCCATCGCCCAGCAGATTGTTGTCGGTCGGATAGTGGATCTTCGTCTCTTACCACCGTGGTATCCAGGCGCATCTTGCGCCCCTTGACTACCTGCTTTTCCCGGGCAATCTCCACCACTCGTTCATGGATCTTCTCGACCGCATCCGGCCCCAGCGCCAGTCCCCAGCGGCCCATGGTTTTGGAATGGGTCGCTTTCGAAGCTCCCACGCGCGTGAAATCCCGATACACGAGATTGGCTCGGACTTGGCGCTCCAACACGTCGTAGCTCCAGTTGCGAATGTGCTTCAGCAGGAGCAGTCGCATCACCACTTCCGCCGGGGTGCCGTGTCGCCCGCGCGTGCGGCTGTTGGGACTGCGCTCAGCGCCTCATACACGGTCGCAACCAGTTGTTCGTCTTCCAGCACCTGGTCGGCATGAGTCATCCACGCTTCGCGCAGATCACTGACCTCTTCCGCGATCAGACCGTCGCCGAAGTGCAGTTGCTGCCGGCGCGCCTCAATCATGAGAGTCACTCCTGCCCGCGGAGGGCGCCCGCGATTGCTTCTCCTGCTGCCACTGCTGGCGTAGGCGGTCGCGATTGAACTTGGCCAGGGAACAGCCAATCTCCCAAAAGGCGGCCCAGGCTTGTTGCGCCCGGCGGGCGGTCTCGGCATGTTCGGGAGGAACGTACAAAGATCGACTTTTGCCCTCCTCTCGGTACGTAATGTAGAGGTGTGGTCCGTGCAGGCGCTTCGGGTCGCGATAACAGGCACAGCCCGGATTGCCACAACGGCGAGAGGTCTCCGAGAGGCCGCCTTGGACCATGGTTTCCGAGGCGCGGAGAAGTCGCTCCATGAGCCGCTGTTGCTGCTTACGCATAGCTTAATATTAAGATACCCTTGTCCGTTTTCACTGTCAATGAAAATATGACATGAACCATCCTTGAGAGTACCGAGTTCCAGCGCGTTAGGTAGCTTTTGGTTCCGCGACCTGCA
This sequence comes from Bryobacteraceae bacterium, assembly GCA_049509915.1. GTDB lineage: Bacteria > Acidobacteriota > Terriglobia > Bryobacterales > Bryobacteraceae > JBEKYD01. The sequence goes on from JBEKZL010000362.1 coordinate 8,087, forward strand.
TGGTCAGCCGGGAGTGCTCGATACGCAAGTCGATCCACTGGTCAACCAGGCGCTTGAACCGCTTGTGGGTCACTGTCTGGCGGCGAATCTCCTTTACCCATTCCCGCCGGACGTACTCGGTGCGACTCTTCATCCGACGTGTATAGCTGATCTGCCAGTAGGCTCCGGTGCGGTGTTGGGGATCCTTGTACTGGCGGGTCAGTTAGCCCGGACGCATCGGGCCGATCTCCAGTAGACCCCTCTTAATCCGATCGATCCTCCGCTCAATCTGTTGAATCCGTTTCTTACTCGTGACTCCTCCCTTTGCGTTTGTAGTATAGCAGATATATGCTATACTATACAGCGGCAGTCGTCAAGCCCCGAATGCCGATGCATCCAACCACCCGGCTGGGAGGCCGCTCATGCTCTGGAATCGCTGGTGGAATTTGGTGTGCGGTTTACGGTCCGCCTGCGCCCGGACCCGAACCTTCCTGTGGATGGCGCTCTGTCTGGCGGGAATGACTACTCGCAAGGATCTGCTGGGAGTCACCAGCATCGGCGTGCTCTGGGCCTGTCGCCGGCCTGCTACGACCGCCTCCTGGACCTCTTCCACAGCCCCGCCCTGGATCTGCGCCAGCTCACTTTAGCCTGGTGCGCGCTAATCTTCCGCGCCCACCCCGGCGTCCTACGCGTCAACGGCAGGACCGTTCTCGTCGGCGACGGCATCAAGCTCGCCAAGGCCGGACGCAAGATGCCCGGAGTCAAGAAACTCCATCAGCAATCCGAGGCAAACAACAAGCCGGAGTTCGTCTTCGGCCACTCCTGCCAGGCCGTCGCCGTTCTCACCCAAGCCTTATCCAGCGTGTTCGCCTTGCCTTTGGCCTGTCGCATTCACGAAGGTACCGTCTTTTCCAACCGCGACCACAGAACCCTGCTGGACAAGATGATCCTGCTGATCGATTCGCTGGGAATCCCGGAGTCGTTCTCCTTCGTGGCCGATGCCTACTACGCCACCGGCAACATCGTGCGCGGCTTGCTGGCCCACGGCAACCACCTGGTGACACGGGTCAAGAGCAACAGCGTGGCTTTCTTCCCAGCGACACCCCCGCCCTCGCACCGACCGCGGGGCGCGGCAGGCCCGCCAAGTATGGCAAGAAAATCAAGGTCGCCGCGCTGTTGAAACAGACCGGCCAACTCCAGCAGGCACCCAGCCCCGTCTATGGCGAGAAGGGTGTGATCCTGAGCTTCCGGGCCGCCGACCTATTGTGGCGCCCGGTCGGCATCCTGGTCCGCTTCGTCGTGGTGCTCCATCCTCTGCGCGGCGCCATCCTGCTGATGTGCACCGACCTGATGCTGTCCCCCTTGGACATCATCCGCATCTATGGCCTGCGGTTCAAAATCGAAGTGTCTTTCAAACAGGCCCTCCGCGTCATCGGCGCGTATGCCTATCACTTCTGGATGGCGGCCATGACGCCACTACGGCGTGTGAGCGGTAACCAGTATCTGCACCACAAGTCCGAGGGCTACCGCACTGCCGTCCGCCGCGAGATTGCGGCCTATCATCGCCACATCCAACTCGGACTCATCGCCCAGGGCCTGCTTCAGATCCTCTCGGCGTTGAAACCCAGGCTGGCATGGCAGTCCTTCGGCTCCTGGATCCGTACGGTTCGGCAAGGACTGGCCCCCTCGGAACAGGTCGTCGCTATTGCCCTCCGCAATACCTTTCCGGAATTTCTCGCCACTGCTGCCAAAACCGTCATCCTGGTGAAATTCCTCCGCGACCGCCTTGACCTGTCTAGAGCGGAGGGAACCAGTTTGGCGGCATGAGGCGAGGTCCCTCACAAATCGGTACTGTCAAGTACCATCAAAAATGGGCACTGCGTGAGAATCCGACAGATGGGTCATTTCAGGCTGCTTTCTTGAGGTGCGAACGGCGATGAATTCGACGTTTGTCGCGGCCATGCGCTTGGCCTTTAGCAGCAGGTAGCG
>JBEKZL010000363.1:0-10584 GCA_049509915.1 Bryobacteraceae bacterium
GAAGCTACTTGCCGATCCGGAGGTCACCGCTAAATCCGTGGAGCGCACGGCAGAGGCTATCGGAGAGAATATCGCGGACGGCGAGCAGCACGAGATGCAGCGGACCGTGCAACTGGACCTACCCATCGTGTTGGCCCCAGCCGTTCCGATTCTGTATGTGCAAATGGACGGGACGGGAATCCCCGTGGTGGCGAAAGAAACCGTGGGCCGACAGGGCAAGGCCGAAGGCCAGCCGTCTCAAGCTCGCCAACGTTAATTATAAGAGGGCACTCTTTCTATTTCAGACTCCAATCACCTGTTTTGGACAATAGTGACCCCGATCAGCCTTCATTTGGATAACCCCATAGAAGCCGGGCTAATAACCTGGTGTAGTGTGCCGGTGGTGGGCTGCGACACGACGGTGAAGAATCCAGGCTAACCAGTCACTGCAGGACTCTTCCCTGTCCTCGGATAACCAGCGGGGTCTCACCAGTTGGAGCCAGTCCCTGGCTATGCTGTTTTGCCAGGTGGGACGGGCGCATTCGTTGCGCGAGATTTGCGGTGGTCTGGCGTGCTGCCAGGAACTTGTGGCGAGCCAGGGCGGAAGAAGTTCCGTTTCAAAAACAAGCTGATGAGTTCGGGGGCATCATCGATCTGCCGATGAGCATGTTCGACCGGGCATGCGCCAATATGTCAGCCGATCGGCGGTATTGAGCCGTGGCCGCGGTAACCCAGCCGAAGTTGCTGAATTTACTATGTGAACGAGTTTTGGCTACAGACACCTATCGATGGCCTACATCCAATTGATGTTACCAGCGAAAATCGCGCACTAGCATCAGCCCGCTCTCGTTATCGGTCGGCGCCACCCATACCAGGAAGCGGGCGCGAGGGTTCACGGCCAAAGCCGGCAAATCGCGGGCGACGGGTGCGGGGATCTGGGCAAACCTGACCTGTGACCCGGTCCTCGTATCGAAACGGTTCACCGGGATCGTGGAGGGCGTGGCGCGATCGAAATCCAGGTAGTAGATGCAGTTTCCGGAAAGCACCCAGGAGTTGTGCCAGGCGGATTCGAGTACCGGCTTTTCATCGCCTCCATCCGGCGGCACACTCCATATTCCCCGCTGGCTGCGCTCCTTGGCATAGAACAGGCGTCTACCATCGGCGGACTCGAAAGCCTGGTAGCCACCGTTCTTGGTGACCTGTTTCGGATCAGTGCCATCTGCGCGCATCTTCCAGATCTGGCGGGCGCCCGAGCGGTCCGACATGAAATAGATCCATCGGCCGTCATGCGACCAACTGGGCTGTGCATCCGCCGTCTGCTGGTTGGTCACGCGAATCACCTTTCCCCCGTCCGCGGGGACGGTATAGACGTCGCGGTTGCCCCGCGCGGTGGCGTCGAAGGCAATCGTCTTCCCATCTGGCGACCACACCGGCGAGGACGCACCCAGCCCGCTCTCAAAGAACGTTAGCTGGCGCGGGTTCAAACCGCTGGCCTCGCAAACCCAGATCTGCTCCATGCCGGTGCGCCCCGATGAAAATGCCAGCCGCGTGCCATCGGGAGAGAGGCTGGGTCCGTGATCCGCCAAAGTGGACCTGGTAACCGGCACGGGAACGGCTGGCCCACTTCCTCCGATCGACATGCCGACAATATCGGTGTCGCGCGCAGCCCGCGCGAAAGCCAATTGGTTGCGCCCGTCGGCCCGGCGAAAAGAGATGGAGGGCTGGCGCGCGCTCTCATCGGAAGTTGCCACGCGGACCGGGGTCCGGACGCCCGACCCATGGGCTGGCACTCGAAACAAACCGTGAGCCGAATCGAAAATCAAGAAGCGGCCGTCGGGGGTCCAGGCCACGCCGCGGATTGGCTCGCCCAAGGTCGTTAGCCGCCGCGGGATGCCCCCGGCCGCCGGAACCGCGTATACGTCGCTGATCGTGGTGTCCGTCCGGACGAACGCAACCTCTTTTCCATCCCATGAGAATTCCGGGAATTCATCTTTGGCAGGGGAAGTGGAATGGGTCACCCATCGGCTGCGGGCAGTCGCCAGAGTGAGAAGCGCGATACCGGTCGATCCAATCTGGGGGTCCTGAGCGCAGATGGCCAACAGCGTGCCATCGGGACTCCAAGCAACGCCGGATCCCGCCACATCGACGATCTTCTTCTCGTCTCCGCCACCTGATGGAACGATGAAAACAGCCCCACTCCGGAGAAAAGCGATCTGCCCGCCATCCGGCGACCAGGCTGGGTAGTCGTCCGCCGCGGGGTTGCTGGTGAGGCGCATGGGGGCGGCGTCATCGATGTCGCGGACGTAAATATCAAGATTGTCTCCGGCCTGGCCGGTCCAGGCAAACGCGAAGCGGCGGCCGTCGGGCGAGAGATTGGGGGAGCGCTGGGTGCCCGGATAGCTGGTCAGCGGCGCCACGCTCAACAGTGGCGCCGGGCCTTTTGAAGCACTGGAACCTTCCAGCCACCAGAGCCACAGGGCAGCCACCACCGCGACGACCGCCAATGCCGCGGCGGCCGCGTAAGTCTTTGCCTGAGACCGGGAAGGCGGCTTCTCGTCGGACACTCGAGCGACCGGTGCGATGAAACGATAGCCACGGCCGGGGATAGTAGCTACAAATCGCGGGCTGATGGCGGAGTCCCCCAAGGCATCGCGCAGTTTACGGACCGCAGTGTGAAGGCCATCATCGTAGTTGACGACCGTATTACCCCAAAGCTCCCGGCGAAGGTGATCATGGCTAACCACCTCGCCCGGCGATTCGAGCAGTATGCCCAAAAGTCGCAACGGCAGTCCCTGAAGCTTCAGGTCTCTGCCTTGTTTGCGGAGTTGAAGGGAGGCTGCGTCGAACTCGAACAAGCCGAAAGTGACCTTGGCAGTCCGCGGAATCTTGCTGGCTTCCATACCGAAACGGCCCACCACCGGGTGGCCAACTGAACTCTAGCACGGGTCTCTGGGGCCCGCAAGGAGCCCACATGGCACGCCGAGGCAGTTCATGCGTGGTGCTATCTCATTGTTTTCAATAGGAATACGCGGTCAGACGGCAACGCTCGACGATTCGGGCAGAGTTCAGGCCCCCTCGAGGATGAAGCGGATTATTCTGATTGGAAATTCCCATGTTCCTCGTTGTTCGTTTCGACAACGGAGGCCCGGGAGCCTGCATACGCCCCCCACCCCCGACTGCGCTTCGGCTATCGGGAGCGTATCGGCTGTTGAAATCAAGGATTACTACCGTGCCGAAATCGTACATACGCAATTTGATCGTCTATTTTCCAGTCGAACGGCTCCGGTCCCTGGCAGCCGGGTTACTTGCAGGACTCTTGGTCTCGCCGCCGGCCTGGTGCCAGGCATATGTGCCGTCATCGTGGGGAAGGGTGTTCACCATGACCCGCGAACAGTTGATGAAATACACGGCCAAGAGTCCTTACGAGCGCTTTCCGGACGGACGGCCGAGAGTGCCGGATGCTCTTCTCGAGAAATTGCAGGACATGTCCTCGGAAGAAATCAACCTCTCCCACAGCTGGTACCCCAACCAGTTTGTGGACGGCCTGCAGGTTCTGCATCCGGAAAAGAAGCTGATAGGCCGGGCCGTCACGATGCAACTGATGCCTCTGCGGCCCGACATTACGGAAGTGGACGCGGCGGAGTGGAAGGCGCAGGGAAACCAGCGTCCGCGCGACCACCAGAACGCTCTTGACCTGCTCCAGAAGGGGGACGTGATCGTGGTTGACGTCTATGGCAGCGTCAGCGCGGGCGGCGTGATCGGCGACAACCTGGCCTATTACATCATGAAGGCCACCGGCGCCGGCTTTGTCATCGACGGGGCCATCCGCGATCTGGACGGCATCTCGCCGCTCCACGATCTGGCCGGATACTACCGGGGAGCCACGCCTCCCGCCATCCACAGCGTCATGGTGACGGGGATCAACATTCCCGTTCGGATCGGCGGGGCCACGGTGATGCCGGGCGACGTGGTGTTCGGCGACAAGGAGGGCGTCTCCTTTATCCCGCCGCACCTGGTACAGGGAATTGTGGATGAGGCGCAGGTCACGCACGTTCACGACGAGTGGACCAAGAAGAAGTTCGACGAGGGCAAGTACAAGTCGACCGAGATCTACAGCAGGCCGCGAGATCCAGCATTGATCAAGGAATACCAGGACTATCTCAAGGAGAAGCTCGGTCCCAAGGCATACGAGGAGTATTTGAAGCGGCAATCGGCACCAGCGCCGGTCCAGACAGGTCCAGGCCGGTAGCTTGGCTGAGCAGGTTCAGAAGGCTGTCCAATTTTAGGGAGAATTGCAATGTTCAATGAAAAATCGGGTGTGTCGCGCAGGACATTTCTCACCACTTCGACATCCGCTTCGGCGGCGGTTGCTTCGGGGAGTCTCGCCACCAATGCGGATCTGGAGCAGATCTCCGGCAATGTGAATACGAGGTCGGGGCCCTCGGCTTTGAGGATCACCGACATGCGCATTGCGCATTCGGACCGATCCATGCTCATGCGCCTCGATACCAACTCGATACCAATCAAGGCATTTCCGGATATGGCGAGATCCGGTACGATTGCAGCAAAGCGCACGGCCTGATGTTGAAGAGTCGAATTATCGGAATGAACCCGTGTAATGTCGCGGAGATATTCCGGAAGATCAAGAAGCACGGCGGGTTTGGCTGTGATGGCGGCGGGGTTTCCGGTATAGAGGTAGCGTGCTGGGACCTGGCCGGCAAGGCTTGGGGAGTGCCCGTGTGGCAGATGCTCGGCGGCAAGATGCGCGACCGCGTCCGCCTGTATTGCGATACCACCAGTAGGCCCACCGGAGAAACGATGGGTAACCATTTGAAAGAACGGATCGCGGCCGGTTGGACCTTCTGCAAGATGGACCTGCGTCCCGGCGGCGAAGACGAGGTCACCCACACGCATGGAAGCACCGCGGGAATGTTCACCGGCCCGGCGCCCGACCCGACGGCGAACCGGCCGGTGTGGGGAGGCTTCGCTGATGGGGCAGGTGCGCCGCCGCCCAATATGAAGATCCCGATGGGCGCCTATAACCCCTACGGCGAGCACTTGTTCACCTCGACGTTTTTCACGGACAAAGCATTGGATTGGCTGGCGGACTATTGTGAAACCGTGCGCAGTATTGTCGGTTATGAAATTCCGATTGCCACGGACCACCTCGGTCACCTTCCCATCGAGGCCTTTATTAAGTACGCGCGGAGACTGGATAAGTACAACCTGGCCTGGTACGAAGACGTGGTGCCGTGGTTCTACCCCGATCAACTCCGAAGACTCAAGGACGCCTGCACGACGCCGCTCTGCACCGGCGAGGACGTTTACCTGGCCGACGGCTTCAAGGACCTGTTTGAAAAGCAGGCAATCTCGATCGTGCACCCGGATCTCGCCAACGTGGGCGGTATTCTCGAAACGAAAAAAACGATCGATCTGGCCACGCAACACGGTATGGCATCCTGCATTCACAATAACAACGGCCCGATCACTTTGATGGCCAGCGTGCATGCCGCCGCCGCCGGCGACCAGTTTCTGGCATGTGAGTATCACACGGCCGACGTTCCACATTTCCTCGACCGGATCAGAAGGACGGACAGGCCGCACGATCCGATCATCGACAGGGGCTATGTCACGGTACCGAACGGACCGGGACTGGGCATTGAGATCAACATGGACGTTCTCAAGGCAAATCTGCACGAAGGCGGATTGTTCGAGCCCACCACGGAGTGGAACAACGAGACGTCGTTCGATGGCCATATGTGAGGATCAGCGATGAACCGGACGAGTATTGCCTGTTTCGCGGTGGCCTGCTATGGCACCGCGTTCGCGGCCGTTGCCGCCGCCCAGACCGCTTCGGATATTCCGCATCTCCAGAAACAGGGAACGGCCACGCAGTTGATCGTCGATGGCAAACCGTTCCTTGCCCTCACCGGAGAGCTGGGCAACAACACTGCCACCAGCATGGAGAATATGCAATCCGTCTGGCCGCGCCTGGTGGCCGGGAACCTCAACTGCGTGCTGGCGGCCGTCTCGTGGGCACAAGTGGAACCCGAAGAGGGCAGATTCGAGTTCGCTCTGGTGGATGGCGTCATTCAGGAAGCCCGGCGCAACAATCTCAAGCTCGTATTCCTGTGGTTCGGAAGCTGGAAGAACGGCCTTTCGAGCTACGCGCCCTATTGGGTAAAGAAGGACTACAAGCACTATCCGCGGATTCGCCTCCAGGGCGGCAAGAGCATCGAACTGCTGAGCACCTTTAGCGACGCGAGCCGCGACGCCGACGCGCGCGCCTACCGCGCCCTGATGCGCCATATCCGGGAGACGGACGGCCAGCAGCACACCGTGCTGGCGATGCAGGTGGAAAACGAAGTGGGCGTGCTTCGCGATTCGCGCGACCGCTCCGAGGCCGCCAACAAGGCTTTCTCCGGACCCGTGCCCAGAGAGCTGATGGATTACCTCCAGAAGCACCGCCAGACACTGGCGCCGGAACTCCGCGAAGTTTGGTCGGCCCATGGGTCCAAGACCGCTGGCACTTGGGAAGAGGTTTTCGGCGCCGGGAAGCCGGAGAGTGTGGAGATGCCGATCCAGACCAACTCCCCGCCGCTGAGCAAGGAAGAACACGAGACGGGCTGGCGGAACCTCCACTGGGCCGCGGACGAGTTCTTCATGGCGTGGCACTATGCCCGCTATGTCAACAAGGTAGTATCGGAGGGCAAGGCGGAATACGCCATTCCTATGTACGTCAATGGCTGGCTGCAGCAGCCGGACATGGCGTGGCCGGGCACGTATCCGAGTGGAGGCCCGCTGCCGCAGGTACACGATATCTGGAAAGCCGGGGCGCCGGCGCTCGACATCCTGGCGCCCGATCTTTATATTCCGGAGTTCGACTGGACCTGCGAGCGCTTCACGCGCAACGGCAATCCCCTGTTCATTCCGGAGACCAGCCTCAATCCCGCCAACGCTCTGGTGGCCTTCGGCAAATATAACGCTATTGCCTACTCTCCGTTCTTCATCGAGAGGAGCGTCGGCGCGGACAGCGAGCTCGCCGCGACCTATCGGCTGATCGCCCAAATGGCGCCGGTCATCACGGCCAACCAAGGCAAGGAATGCATGACCGCCCTGCGGCTGAAGCAAGGCGACGCCCCCAAGCAAGTCAAACTCGGCAATTACACGTTGACCGCCAGCTACGTGGGACGGGGCCGCGTTCCGATCGCGCCCGAGCCCCCGGCGCAGCAAGGTCAACGCCGCGCTCCTGCGCAGCCTGCCGCCCCTGCTCCAACCGGCGCACGGACCGAAAGCAGCTCGCAACTGCCCATGGAGGCGGCGGCGATTCTGGTGGCATCCGGACCGGATGAATTTTACTTGGGCGGCGGCGGATTGCGGATTGGGTTCACCCCGAATACACCGGGTCCGTCGACCGTTGGGCTGGGGATCGTGCAGGAGGGCAAGTTCGTGGACGGCCAGTGGGTCGTTGCCCGCCAGCTCGGCGGCGACGACATTGGGCAGGGCGAGATTCTGACCCTGCGGCCCAACACCATTCTGCGGGTGCTGGTCTACCGCTACGAGTGAGCAGCGAAGAGTTGCTGAGGAGACCGCCCGAAGGGAGTGGCGATCTCAGGAGGTCGTGGTGGTGAAGAGATTCTTCCAACTTTCTCTGGTGCTGGCCTGGGCCGCTTCGCTTGCCCTCGCGCAGGCGAAGCCAATCCCGCAACTGGTTAAGAAAGGCGAGAAGTTCACGTTCCTGGTGGATGGAAAGCCCTTTCTCATCCTCGGCGGCCAGGTGGGCAACTTCAGCGCCTTTCCGGACCGAATGGAAGCGGCATGGCCCAAGCTCAAGGCCATGAACGCGAACGTGGTGGAATACCCCGTCTATTGGAACGCGATCGAACCCGAGGAAGGCAGGTTCGACTTCGCCGACTTCGATAAAATCCTCACGGCCACGCGTGCTCATGGCCTGCGGGCCGTAATGCTCTGGTTCGGCACCTGGAAAAACGGGGCAATGGACTGGACGCCCAACTGGGTCAAGTCCAATCCCAAACGCTTTCCCCGGGTGATCGACTCCAGCGGCAAGCCCATTCGGGTCCTCTCGCCCATGTCGAAAACGAACCTGGACGCCGACCGTAAGGCGTACTCGGCGATGGTGAAGCACCTTCGGGAAATGGACGAAGCCGACCGCACCGTCATCATGATGCAGGTGGAGAACGAACCCGGCTCGCTGGGCAGCGTCCGCGATTTCTCCGCGGAATCCGACAAGCTGTTCAACGGTCCGGCGCCGGCGTCGTTGGTAACGGCGCTTAAGAGAAAGCCGGGAACGTGGAAGGAAGCCTTTGGCCGGATTGCGGACGAGGCCTTCAACGCGTATTACCTGTCCACCTACATCAACGAAGTGGCCAAGGCCGGCAAGCAGATCTACCCGCTGGTGACATACGTCAATACGTGGAACGGCGGTTACGGCACGAACGACAACTACGAGAAGTTCGACCGCCCGGGCGAGAGTTACCCTAGCGGCGGAGCGGTGTCGCACATGCTCGACCTGTGGAAGGCGGCCGCGCCCGAGATCGACATCCTCTCGTCGGACACTTCCGCCCAACCAACCAATCCTTACCGGATGATCTCCTCTCGTTATCGTCGTCCGGACAACCCTCACTGGAGCCCGGAGGCGGTCAGAGAACTGGTCGGCGCACGCAATTGCTTTTACGCGTTGGCGGAATTCGATTCGATCGGCTTCGGTTCCTTCGGAGTGGACAGCTCCAATAGGGTCTCCGCGCCGCAAAACCTAAGCCCATCGTTTGTCGATCTGGCGGCGGACTTTCGTCTCTTTCAAGCAGCCATGCCGGCGATCCTGGACCTGCAGGGAAGCGGCAAGCTGCAAGCCGCGGTCGAGGAAGACCCTATCCGGGCACGAAATCTGATTCTGACCAACTACGATGCTCTGGTGCGATTCCGCCCTCCCACCAGGCTTGCCCCGGCCCCGACTGGCGAACCCTCCGGGCGGGTCTTAATCGGTGAATTGGGGCCGGACGAATTGCTGATTCTGGGCTTTGATTCCACGGTTCAACTCCGACCGGTCCAAGGGTCGGCTTATACAGCGGCGCAGTTCCTTCTGGTAGAAGAAGGCTATTACGACCAAGACGGAGCCTGGAAGATGACGGACCCTGGGCACACCGCTCAGGGCGACTACGACCCTCCCATGGTCACTCTTCCCGCACGGGGAGCGGTGGTGCGGATCAAGCTCATGAGATATTAATCGGCAAGAAAGCCCTGCCAAATGCTCGAGCTGACCAGAACCAATTGCTTCTGGCGGCGAGCTTAAGAGGAGAACAATGAACAACCAGTCCCTATCCCGACGATTTTTTCTGTCCGCCGCTGCCGCCGCGCCGGCGGTGCCAGCCCTGATCGCTTCCGACAGGATTGCCATCTTCGACCCTCCGCCCGACCGCATTCGCATCGCGACCGTGTCGACCTCCTATGCCGCCCCGGCCGCCGTCTTCACCACCGAGGAAATCCGGCAGATGCAGTCGCAGGGCAAGAATATCGAAATGACCGTGACCAAGAGCAAAGAGCATTTGCTCAAGGTGTTGCCGGACACGGACGTGGTTTTCGGAGCCATAACGCCTGATCTGTTCCGCATCGCCAAGAATCTGAGATGGCAACAGCATACCGAAGCGGGCGTGGACACCATCCTGTTCCCGGAGTTGGTGAAGAGCCCCGTAGTGCTGACCAACATGGCGCGCATGTTCGCGCCGGGCATCTCCGAAACCGCTATTTCGATGCTGCTGGCGCTGACGCGCGGCTTGAACAAGTTCTACATCCCGCAGTTCGCCCAGCACAAATGGAATGCCGAGCGGAACCTGGTGGAGGTGGATGGCCTCACCATGGGAATCGTGGGCATGGGCGGCATCGGGCAGGCTGTGGCCATGCGCGCGCACTACGGTTTCGACATGCGCATCCTAGCCACCGACGCCAAACCCATGGTCAAACCTCTGTTCGTGGACACGCTCCGCGAGCCGGGCTGGTTCTTGGAGATGGTGCCGCAAGTGGACATCCTGGTTGGCGCCGCGCCGCTGACCAAGGATACCCGCCACATGTTCAACGAGAAGATCTTCCGCTCGATGAAGAAGAGTTCGTACTTCCTGGGCCTTTCGCGGGGCGGCTTGACCGACCAGACCGCGCTGGTGCCGGCGCTCAAAGAAGGCTGGATCGCCGGAGCCGGTCTCGACGTGACCGATCCCGAGCCGCTGCCATCGGATAATCCTCTGTGGGACTGCCCGAATCTGGTGGTGACCTGCCATACGGCGGGATTCTCGCCACAGAGGCGGGTCCGCCAGATGGGCCTCATTGCCGAGAACGTGCGTCGGTACGCCAACGGGTTGCCGCTGTTGAATGTGGTGGATAAGAACGTGGGGTATTAAGCGGTTCCTCCGCATTTGTTAACTGACTCTTGAAGGAGAAGATTATGACCGATGATCTCGTATCTCGGCGATTGTTCTGTCAGCCGCGGCAGCAGCTCCGGCGGCGCCCGTCCTGCTCGCCTCGGACAGAATTGCAATTTTCGATCCGCCACCCGGGCGGGTCCGGATCGTGACGGCGGCGGCCTCATCTGCACTC
>JBEKZL010000364.1:0-6191 GCA_049509915.1 Bryobacteraceae bacterium
CACACCAGGCCGACCTTCAACTGGGACCACCGTAATTTGCTACGTTCCGCCATCGGCTATTCCCGTTGTTTGAAGAACTTCGTAATGTAGGGATCGGTGGAAGCTTCCAACCGGTCCTGATCTCCTTCGAAGACCAGGCGACCTTCGCGCAGGACCATAAAGGTGGTTTTTGCGCGAGCAGTCCCGTTAGACGCGGGTTCCAGGTTCCCTTGTTTCGGATTGTAGCGGAAATTGGCGATCAAGTTTCCGTCCTGGTAACGATAGGTCACCACCAGGGTGGTGCAGCGCTTGACATCGCGCTCCTTAATGAGGAGGGCGATGATGGTCTGGGCGGTGATCGGGTCGAGGCCGGCGGTGGGCGAATCGTAGAGCATCAGGGGCGGTTCGGTGACGGCGGCGCGGGCGATGGCGGCACGGCGGCGCATGCCACCGGAAAGCTCGCTGGGGAACTTTTCCTGGGTACCGCCGAGTTCGACGAACTCAAGGGTCTCGGCGACGCGGGGATAGATTTGGGCGGGAGGACAGGAAATGGACTTTTGATTTTCGAGGACGTAAGCGACATTCTCCTCGATGTTGAGGGAATCGAAGAGGGCGCTTTCCTGGAACAGCATGCCAATGCGGCTACGCACCTCGAAGAGCTCGCGTTCGGAGAGGGCGCTGATTTCCTTGCCGAACGCGAAGACGCGGCCGGAATCGGGCTTGATGAGGCCGAGGGCGGTTTTGAGCAGAATGGTTTTGCCGCTTCCGGCGGCGCCCAGAATGACGCGGGATTCTCCGGCGACGGCCTGGAAAGAGAGGTTTGACAGCGCCTCCACATCGTCGAAGCGGACGGTGACGTTTTCGAATCGCAGAATGGGTTCGTCGCTCATACGAAGAGTTTGGTGATCATGACGTCGAGGATAAAGATGAGGACGGTGGAAGCGACCATGGCGTTAGTGGTGGCTTTACCGACGCCTTGGGTCCCGCCGCTGGCGCGGAGGCCGTAGAAGCAGCCGACAAGAGCGATGGCGAAGGCGAATACCAAGGGCTTGATGAGGCCTTCGGCCACGTCCGCCCAATCCAAGGACTGCCAGGCCGAGTCCCAATACTGGCGGGCGGAGAGACCGAGGTAGGACTCGGCGATGAGCCAGCCGCCGAACAGGCCGACGAAATCGGCGATCACCGTGAGTGGCGGAAGCATGATGCAGGTGGCTTCGAGGCGCGGGGTAACGAGTTTCTGAATGGGGTCGGTACCGAGGGCGCGCATGGCGTCGATCTGTTCAGTGACTTTCATGGAGCCGAGCTCGCTGGCGATGCCGGAAGCATTGCGGCCGGCCATCATGAGGGCGGTAAGGACGGGGCCGAGCTCGCGCACCAGGGTGATGGCGACGAGCATGCCGGTACGGCCGACCTGGCCATAAGTGGCAAGGGCCTTGGACATTTGCAGCGCCATGACGACGCCGGCGAAGAAGCCGACGAACACGACCACCACCAGGCTGCCGACACCGATGGTATCCATCTGGAGAACGATGTCGTCGGCGTAATGGGGAGCGCGGACGACATTGCGGAGGGCTCGCCCGGTAAGGAGAAAGAACTCTTGCGCGACGGCAGCAGGCTCTTTAAGAAAATCGAGCAAACCGGTGAAGTCCCCGAACTTCGATGCTACCATACGGGGTAAGTGAACCGATGAAAGGACTTACGGATATCACGGGAATCCGGGTGGGGCACGTGTCGGATTTTGACGGGATCACGGGGGCGACGGCGATTTTGTGCGAAGCGGGAGCTGTGGGTGGGGTGGACATACGCGGTTCGGCTTCGGGGACGGAGGAAACGCCAACGCTATCGCCGCTGCATGTCGACCCGGTGGCGCACGGGATCCTGTTGGCAGGGGGTAGCGCATTCGGACTGGAAGCGGCGGCGGGAGTGCGGCGGTACCTGGAATCGCGCGGGGCCGGGGTGACGACGGCATACGGCAAAGTGCCGATCGTGGCTGCGGCGATTCTGTACGATCTGGGGATTGGGAAGGCGCACGTGCGGCCGAACCTGGGAATGGGCGAAGCGGCGGCGGCGGCGGCCACGACCGAAGTGGTAGCGGAAGGTTCGGTGGGCGCGGGCACGGGCGCGACGGTGGGTAAGATGTTCGGCATGGGGCGGGCGATGAAATCGGGCATCGGGTCGTACACGGTGGCGCTGCCGGGCGGGGTGCTGGTGGCGGCGCTGGTGGCGGTGAACGCGTTCGGCGACATTCGCGATCCGGGTAGCGGAAAGATTGTGGCCGGCGCGCGCACGGCGGCGGGGAGCCGCGAGTTCGCCGACACGGAAGCGCAAATGAAGCTGCGCAAGCCGCCGGAACTGGTGCATCACAACACCACGCTGGGGGTGGTCGCCACCAATGCGCGGTTGGACAAAGTGGCCGCGACGAAGCTGGCGCAATTGGCCAGCCTGGGGATGGCGCGGACGATTTATCCCGTCAATACGATGTTCGACGGCGACACCGTGTTCGCGCTGAGCATGGGCGACCGGGCAGGGGATATCAATGTGCTGGGATCGGCCGCGGCGGAAGCAATCGCGCAAGCGATTTTGCGGGCGGTGAAGCTGGCGAAGACACTGGGCGGAGTGCCGGGGCTGGGGTGAGTTTGCTTCGCGGGCGGGTGGCACCCGTCTAACCGCACATGGTAAGATGCTTGCCAACAAAGGAGGGCGAATGGCTCACTATTCAAGACGCGATTTTCTGAAAACCGGACTGGCCGCGGGTGCGCTGGTTGGCGCCGGAAGATTGCCGCTGAGGGCGGCACGCGGTACGGCAACGGACTGGGTAACGCTGGGACATTCCGGCGTGAAGGTGACGCGGCTGGCGTTTGGCACAGGAACCATGAGCGGACGGGTGCAGCGCGAACTGGGACAGGAGCAGTTTACCAGCCTGGCGCGTTACGCCTACGACCACGGGATTCGCTTCTTCGAAACGGCCGAGTCGTACGGCGACATGCACCGGATGCTGGGCATCGCGCTGAAGGGCATTCCGCGCGACAGCTACCGGCTGATGTCGAAAGTGACTACGCGAGAAGGCGTGGACCCGCAGGTGAAGATCGACGAGTTACGCAAGCTCGCCAATACCGATTACTTCGACATTCTGCTGCTCCACTGGCAGCACACTTCCACCTGGCCGACAGACAGCAGCCGGTGGCAGGACGGAATTCAGGAGGCCCAGGTGAAGCACGCGGTAGTGGCGCGCGGGGCTTCGGTACACGGGCTGCCGGCGTTGCGCCGGGTGCCGGACACCAACTGGCTCCAGGTGGCGATGATTCGCATGAACCATACCGGCAAGAGCATGGATGCCGAGGACTACGCCACCAGCGGATTGGGAAATGTGAGCGAAGTGGTCACCCATGTGAAGCAGGCCCGCGGCACTGGGATGGGCGTGATCAGCATGAAGCTGGTGGGAGAAGGCAGCTTCACCAAGCGCGAGGACCGGCAGGCGTCGATGAAGTACGCGTTTCAGAACGCGGGGGTGGATGCGGTCACGGTTGGCTACAAGAACACGGCGGAAGTCGACGAGGCGATCGAGAATCTGAATCTGGCGCTGGCGTAGCCGCACTTCTGGGATGGCCGACCTGACGGTCGGCTGGCACGCGGAACCGCCTGCCCCGCCTTGGATCTGATGCTCCCAATCAGCGGCCGACCCGTTCGAAGATCAGCATGGTGCTGTCGAAATCACCGACTAGCCGGAGATTTAGGCCGCGGTTCATCAGGGCAGCGCCGCTGATGGTATCGCCGGGGTCGGCCAGTTTGTCGTCGATGGTGCGGATGCGATAGACCGCGTTCGGGTCAAGGCCGCGAAGGCAGACCGGGGGAACCGTCCGTAACAGTTGCTGAGCCTGCAGGAAGGCGAACAGCACCGCTTGGCGTCCGTCTTCGGAAACATACTGATTGGCGGTGAACGTACCCGCGACAGGCGAGGCCAGCCTGTAGAGACGGCCCTGTTGCACGGTCGCGCGGATGGTCTTGTAGCGGCCGACCATCTGGGTGGCCAGGGCAAAATCGGCTTCCGACCAGTGGTTCAGGTTGGCGCCGATACCGAGGGAGCCCATCATGGCGACCAGGAAGCGGAATTTCAGCGGCGTGCTGCGGCCGTTCATGTTGGGCACGTCCGTGACCCAGGCCATCATCACTTTGGGCGCGTAAGCGGCGCTGAAGCCATCCTGAATGCGGAGGCGGTCGAAGGCCTCGGTATTGTCGGACGTCCACACCTCGTCGACGCGGCTCATCATGCCTAAATCGACGCGTCCGCCGCCGCCGGAGCAGGACTCGATCTCAAGGCCGGGATGCTTCGCGCGCAGGCGGTCGATGATGGCGTAGACGTTGTTCACGTACTTCACCCAGATCTCCTTCTGCGCGCCGGCGGGAGCCTCCGGCCAGCCCGGCTCGCTGAAGTTGCGGTTCATGTCCCACTTCAGGAAGGCGATGTTATTTTGGCTGACGAGCCGGTCGAGCACGCCGAAGATGTGTTCTCTGACGTCGTCGCGCGCCATATTCAGGATGAGCTGGTTGCGGCCCTCGGTGCGCGGGCGGCCGGGAAAATGCATGGCCCAGTCGGGGTGCTGGCGGTAGAGATCGCTATCGGGGTTCACCATCTCCGGCTCGACCCACAATCCGAACTTCATGCCCAGCCGGTTGACCGAGGCGATCAACCCGCCCAGGCCGTTGGGGAACTTCTGCGGATTGACGTACCAGTCGCCCAGACCGCGGTGATCGTCGTTGCGCTGGCCAAACCAGCCGTCGTCCATGACGAAGAGTTCGACGCCGAGCTTGGCCGCCTTTTCGGCGAGGGCCGTCTGGCCGGCTTCATTGACGTTAAAGGTGGTAGCTTCCCAGGAATTGTAGAGCAGGGGGCGGGGATGCGGGTTGGCGTGGTCGGGCAGAATCTGTTCGCGCAGGAAGCGATGCAGGATGCGGGAGCTTTCGCCGAATCCGCCGTCGGTGTAGCCGGCATAAAACGGAGGCGTGTCGAGGGATTCGCCGGGCTGCAACAGGTAACCGAAATCGAAGTCGTTGTAACCGGCGGTTACGCTGACCTTCTGGTAGGGCGTCTGCTCCACGACCATTTTCCAGGTGCCGCTCCAGCCCAATGCGCCGAACCACACGCGGCCATGTTCTTCGTCCGCCGTTCCGCCGGCATCGATGGCGAACCACGGGTTGGCTTCATGGCTGGTGGTACCGCGCCGGCTCTCCAGCACCTTTCTGCCGGGGTGGATGGGCTCGCGCGTGAGCTGCGTCTCGCCGGCCCAGCGTCCGGTCAGATAGCTGAGGCGGTAGCCTTCCCCTCGCGGCAGGTGCCAAACAGCGGACTGAGCGGATTCGATGGTCACCGGCTGGCCGGTTCGATTGGTGATTCTCACTTGCCGGCGCATGATGTCGTTGGCGGGGTAGACCTGGTAGACGAGGTCCACCAGGAAGTTATAGCCGATGTCTTTGAGGTGGACGGTGAGGGTGTCGGTCGAGATCTCGTGAGAGACATAGCGAAGCGCCAGGTCGCGCACGCCATCGCCGAAGGTGACCTTGAGACACGGCTCGGAGTATTGCATACCGCCCCAGGCGGGATATTCCTCCGGGCTCATGCCTTCGCGAGAGTCGAACGAGGCGTGCTCTGGCACAGTGTGGGCGGGAGAAAAATCGGCGGCGCGAGCCACTTTGCCGCCCCAGTAGATATTCTGCAAGGCGCCATTTTCGTTCACGCCAAAGACATAGCTGGCATGAGCGGTCTCGAGGAGGAAAGTCTTCGACTCTGGCACGTAGCGGGCCGAGGCGGCAGCCGAACAGGCCATCAGCGCTGCCATGGCGAAAGTACGGAACGGTTTCATCGGGACCTCCGAATCTATCGGGGAAAATCAACCTTGCGCCGCGGACGCGTTATGGAACATCGCGATCGCTTCGATTTCGACCAGCAACTCCGGGCGGCAGAGCTTGGCCTCGATGCCGGTGGAAGCAGGTAGCGGGTCCAGCCCCTGCTCAAGGTAAAACCGGGTGCGCTCCTCGTTGAAGGCGGCGTAGTCGCGGTCGATGTCGCGCAGATAACAAGTGGTGCGGACGATGTCCTTCCAGGTGGCGCCTTCGGCGGCGAGCAGGCGGGTGATGTTATGGAAAGTGCGGCGGCACTGGGCGCGGAAGTCGCCGACGTGGAGGGTTTCGCCGTCCGGTCCGATGCTGGCCGTGCC
>JBEKZL010000365.1:0-6159 GCA_049509915.1 Bryobacteraceae bacterium
ACTCAAAAAAGCTCTTGCCGCGGTGGTCACCGACGCGGTACAACAAGCTCAGTCCTGGACGCGGTCCGTTGGCCGGTTTTGAAGTGACCCTCTATGGCCGCATTTGAGGTGACCACCGAGGAGACTTACGGTTGGCACGAATAAGTTGGTAATCATTCTTGGCGGAGTGGTCAAACTGAAGTTCGGTGACTTCGACGTGTTTGAACATTTGTCGAACCTGTCCTGTTTGGCATTGGGACTTACGGATTTGAGGAAACCAGCATGACTTCATGTAATGAGAGACGCTACGACAGGCATCTATCAGCGGCATTGTCGACGCCGTGGCCTGACGACTGCCAGGGGGATCGTGGCAACGCATGGACTACATTTGGCTCTGTCGAGACAGTGAGGCCAAAAAACCTCGATATCCAGTTCTCTTCAGTGCTGGAGAATGCGAGACAGCTTAGCCTCTTTGTCGACATGGATGATCAGGTTCTCGGCGGGACGCCTCGGGTTGGGGGCACCCGCATCCCTGTCTATAGGATACTGGACGCAATTGACGAGTATGGGAGCATCGACGCTGTGAGGACGGCATATCGCTCCTTAACCATCGAGCAGGTTCGCGATGCGGTCCGGTTTGCATCCCATGTCCTGGAGTTTCCTGTTGAACACGAAGTTGAGACTGCTGATTGACGAGAGCATTGAAGACCCCTTAGCCGATATGATATCCAGCATATCGGCATTCAACGCTATCTGTGTGCGTGATCTATCTGACTTGAGAGGCAAATCGGATCAAGAAGTCATGGCGCACGCGCAAGTAGAGGATCGCATCGTTTTGACGACGGATGCTGGATTTAACAAGTCTAATTACCCAATTTGCAGACACGAGGGGATCATCCGCATCAGCACAAGATGTCGGCACAGTTCCATGATGGCGGACTCAATCCGACGCTTCGCTCAGTGTGGCCATCGATCCGATGCTAGGCACTCGATAACCGTTATCAATCAAGAGGGTTGCACAATCGAAACCATTGACAAGATATCGGTTCACCGATACAGATGAGGTCGTGGTTGCACGCCCTCTGCCACTTCGCTCCAAAACCACCATTCCCGGTGGAGTTCGGCCAAAACAAATCTTAATCTTCAAATAAGCGGTTATGTTTCAATAACTTAAATTCTGGCACGCCGGTTGCATCAGAAGAGGGCGTAAGCCGCCAGGCGGCTGAAGGAGGAAAAGGAAATGAAGACCAAATTGATGGCTCTGATGCTTTTGGCGGGCAGCGCGGCGTTCGCGGGACCGCGGTTCTACTTCGGAGTTGGCGTTCCGGCGCCGGTGGTTGCTTATCGGCCTCCGGTGGTCGCTTACGCGCCTCCGGTTGCGCCGGTGTATCCCGCCTATGGCCCTGCCTACGTGGCGCCCTATCCGGGACCGGGTTTTGTCTGGACCGCGGGTTTCTATGGACCGGGCAGGGTGTGGCATGCCGGCTACTGGGCTCGTCCCTATGGCTTCGCCGGACCGCGCGTGGTCGGGCGCGGCTACGGCTATCGCGGCGGGTGGCGACGCTGAGTGCCGTTGCCGAGTGGGCGAGGCCTTCTAGCCTGTCGCTGGCCGAAAGGGCCGCTTCGCGGCTACGACAGGCCGGGAGGCCTGTCCCACCAAATACGTCTCTTTAGCGGAAGCCGATACCTAACAGCACGATTCCGAGCGGGCGCTGGTCGCCGGGGGCGAAGAAGGTGGAATCCACCACCACTTCCGCCTCGGCTGCGGCGCCCGCTCCGCGTAGGGGGCCGGTCGCGGTCAGCGTGTAAACCCCGTCTTTGGAGTAATTTCCCTGGGCCACCGGTTTTTCATCCAGCAGCAATTCCACCCGCCGGGCGCTGGCTTGCGGCGGCAAATAGAAATCCACGCTAAAGCCGCGCGGCTCTGCCGGGTTCTTGAGCAGCACCATCGCGTTCCGCGCCATCCAATGATCCGCGTAAACCCCGCTCACTACTTGTTCGCCGAAGTCCGGCTTCGAGGTGAAGTCCAGGTATTCGCGCGTCACGTGGCGTTCCCCTACCGCTTCGGCGCGGACGCGGTCGATCACCCCGCTCGAAATGCCGAACGGCCAGAAACCGAGCGAAGCCGTGGAGTAGCCCGAGTGGCTTTCGAGGCCGATCAATCGCAGAGGAATGGCGGGACGGATTTCGAGCGTTCGCATCATGGGCGTAAGGGGCGAGTGAACTTCGACCGCGCGGCTAAGGTCGCTCGATACCACAATTTCGCCGGGTTGAACCGGCTGGTCACGGGTCAGCGCCAGGCCGCCGCGGCGCTCCACGTAATACCGCAGGCCCCATTCGCCGTTTACCCAGGTGCGGCGCCCCATGGGAAGGTTCGCGGCGAATTGCCGATAGCCGTCCCAATGCTGGTAGTTCACCACAGCAAGGCCGAGTCCCAGGACGAGTTGGGAGGCAAAGCCGGCCAGGGTGAGGATTCGTACCAATGGCGACCCCGGCCGATGGAAGCTTCCGGATGCCAGGATCGCAACCGGCGCCGCCATCGGCAGCAGGTAGCGTGCCGAACCGGCGAAGAAGATGACCGCCGAACCGGCGAAGAATAGGCCGATCCAGGCCAGCAGGAATTGCACGCCGCGCTCGCTGCGGCGACGCCAGGCGGCCACGATGGCCAAGGGCGTGAGCAGCGGGCCAGCCAGAAACAGGGCGTGGACGGCCAGGGTGAGTGCGCTGGTCAGCTTATGACCGGCAGTCTGGTAAGACTTCTGATAGCCAAGCGAAACCGCCAGCGGCCAGGCGCCGGTTCCCCAGCGTTCGAAGAACTGCCAAGCGACGAGCACGAGTAGCGGCGCGGCAAGGCAAGCAAGAGCGCGACCGGGGGGGCGCGCGCGGACCAGCGGGTCCGCCCCACCTTTGAGGAGCAGCCAGGCGGCCAGAATCGGTACGATCAGGACAACCTGATAGGAGCAGAGCGCCGCCAGCGCCATGGCGACGGCGGCCCAAAAGCGGCGGCCGGCGCAGAACAGCGCTACGGCGGCCATCCACAGCGCGACGAAGGGCAGATCGGCTTCGAGCGAATTGCCGTTCACCACGAAGACCGGAGTTGCCAGCAACAGCAGGGTTGCCCAGACCGGCCGGGGTGAAAACCGCCGCGCCAGCGACCACATGGCCGCCGCCGCAACCAAAGTGAAACCTATATAAGCGGCGTGAAAGGCGACCTCGTTGACGCCGCCGCAAAGCGCGATCAGGGCGCCTAGCACCCAACCGTCCAGCGGCGGATGCGGATGCCCGCGCAGGTCCACTGGCTCGCCGCGAAATATATAGGTCGTGTGCAACGGGTGCCAGGGCTCAATCTGCGCGTGGGCCCCTTCGGTGAGGTAGATATCGTCGTCGCCCTGAATCGCCTGGTTCAGAAACGGCAGGCGAATCAAGAGGGCAAAGGCGAGGATCAGGAGCAGGAGGCGAGAGGCCATCTGTCACACGCCTTCCGGGGGCACCGATCTTATGGCGGCGGGCGGCCGAGCGTTATCCGACTGGACCAATTGACAATTGGTCCGCAGGTTAAACAACCTGCCCCACAAAAGCACTACTCGGAGGTCCACTTGAGCACGGGCTTGCGCGCGGCGGCAACCTCGTCGACGCGGCCAATGCGGGTCAAATGCGGGGCGGTCTTAACCAACTGCGGATCGGTCTCGACTTCCCGGGCGATGGAAATCATGGCTTCCACGAACAGGTCGATCTCGTCCTTGCTCTCGGTTTCGGTGGGCTCGATCATGAGCGCGCCATGAACGATCAACGGGAAGCTGACAGTGTAGGGATGGAAGCCGTAATCAATCAGGCGCTTGGCCAAATCGCCGGTGCGGACGCCCAGTTTGGCCTGCCGGTCGTCGCTGAACACCACTTCGTGCATGTTGGGCGAGGGATACGGAAGATCGAAGTACGGTTCCAGCTTCTTGCGAATGTAGACGGCATTCATCACCGCGTCCAGCGTCGCATTGCGCAATCCTGGGCCGCCATGGGCCAGGATGTAAGCCAGCGCGCGCACCAGCACCCCGAAATTGCCATAGAAGGCGCGCACCCGGCCGATCGCTTGCTTGCGTTCGAAATCGAAGCGGAGCCGGCCGCCGGAACGCGCCAGGCGCGGGGCTGGCAGAAACGGCTCCAGGTGCTGCTTCACCGCGACCGGCCCCGCGCCCGGACCGCCGCCGCCATGGGGCGTGGAGAATGTCTTGTGCAGGTTGAGATGCAGCACGTCGACACCGAAATCCCCCGGCCGGGCCACGCCCACCAGGGCGTTCATGTTGGCGCCGTCCATGTACAACATGGCGCCTTTGGCGTGCAGAATTTCGGCAACGTGGACGATGTTCTCTTCGAAGACCCCGAGGGTATTCGGGTTGGTCACCATCAGCGCGGCTACATCCTGGTCGACGATCCGCTCCAGCGCGGCTACGTCCAGCACCCCGGTTTCGCTGGAACGAATGTTCTCGATGGCGTAGCCGGCGATGGCAGCGGTGGCCGGATTTGTGCCGTGAGCCGAATCAGGAATCAGAATCTTCTTGCGCGGGTTGCCCCGGCTTTCGAGCAGGGCGCGTACCAGCAGGATGCCGGTCAGCTCCCCCTGCGCGCCGGAGGAAGGCTGCAGCGTGACCGCATCCATGCCGGTGATTTCGGCCAGCGCGGCTTCCAGGCGCTCCATAACTTCCATCGCGCCTTGCGCGAGCGCCTCGGGCTGATAGGGATGCGCCCACGCCAGCCCTTCCAGCCGCGCCACCGCTTCATTGATCCGGGGGTTGTACTTCATGGTGCAGGAACCCAGCGGATACATGCCGTAGTCGATGGCGTAGTTCCAGGTGGAAAGGCGGGTGAAATGGCGGATGGCTTCGACTTCGCTGACCTCCGGGAAGCCGGGGATTTCAGCGCGGACGCTCGCGGCGCCGAGCGCTTCGGCCGCGTCAACGGCGGGAACGTCGAGCTCGGGAAGCTGGTACGCCTTCTTGCCCGGAGAGCTGCTCTCGAACAGCAAAAGCTCGTTGGGCGAAAGGTGCGAGTTGACTTTTCGGTCCAGTTTCCGGGCGCTCACCGCAGCACCTCCGCTACCGCATCCATATCGGCGCGGCGCGACATTTCGGTGGCGCAAAGCAGCACCGAATCGGCCAGCTCGGGGTAAAAGCGCCCCAGCGGCAGTCCACCGACGATCTTCTTTTCGAGCAGCGCCTGGTTTCTCGATTCCGGATCGCCCACGCGGGCGACGAATTCGTTAAAGAATTTGCCGCTGAAGCGCGGTTTTACTTTCCCGGCCAGATAGTGCGCTTTGGCCAGGTTCTGCAGCGCCAACTCGCGCAGCCCCTGTTTGCCGTAAACCGTCATGAAGACCGTGGCCATGAGGGCGACCAGCGCCTGATTGGTGCAGATGTTGGAGGTGGCTTTTTCGCGCCGGATGTGCTGTTCGCGGGTGGCCAGCGTCAGGCAGAAGGCGCGCTGCCCGCGGGAATCCGTGCTCTGGCCCACGAGGCGGCCGGGCATCTGGCGGACGAGTCTATCTGTGGTGGCAATCACCCCGGCATAGGGGCCGCCGAAGCTGGGCGAGATGGCGAACGATTGCAGCTCGCCGGCCACGATATCGGCTTCCCGAACCGGCTCGAGCAAACCGAGCGAAACCGCTTCGGTGAAAACAAGGATCAGCAGCGCGCCGCGGCGGTGCGCGATCTCCGCCGCCGCCCGGGCTTCGTCCACGATGCCGAAAAAATTGGGCGATTGCACAATGACCGCGGCGGTGAGCCCGTCGATCTTGCTCTCCAGGTCCTTCAAGTCGATGGCGCCGGTTTCGGCGTCGTAGCCGAATTCATCCACAGCCATTCCCTGGTGAAGCGCATACGTCCGCAGCACCTCGCGGTATTCGGGGTGTACCGATTTCGCCGCCAGCACGCGGCCCTTACCGGTGGCGCGCGCGGCCATCATGGCGGCTTCCGGTAGGGCGGTCGAGCCGTCCCACATGCCGGCGTTGGCCACGTCCATGCCGGTAAGCTGGCAGATCATGGTTTGAAACTCGAAGATCGCGGTCAGGGTGCCCTGGGCGATTTCGGCCTGGTAGGGCGTGTACGAGGTCAGAAATTCGCCGCGCGACACTACCGTATCCACCAGCACCGGCCGATAGTGAGCATAGACGCCCGCTCCCAGAAAGGAGGC
>JBEKZL010000366.1:0-6127 GCA_049509915.1 Bryobacteraceae bacterium
ATCCTACCGCGGTTTAGTCCAATCCATTTTTAGCCCACCGCCGCGGCCCCCCCAACGTTCCCGACCTTCCTCCGGCATCCTACGGCCGCGCCGCTGGGCTAAAAATGCTCTGCATTGTGCTGAATGGCAGCCTTTGGTATAAACAAACCAGAGAACAATGCCGAAAGCCTCTGTGGTCAGGGAGGAAGTAGGGCGCCGGGCCCGGCGCCGCACCAGCATCATCCGCGCTACGTCGCGCTTTTCTTGGTTCACCGTCGAGTTCGGTTCGGTGCGCGGCTCCGTTGGGATTCGCGCATACGGCGGCGGGCTTCTCAGTTCCTACCGCCAATTGCAGCACGCCATTGAGACGGATGAAGTGAGCCGCGATCCGATCAAAGTCGAATCGGTGATCAACCACGTCGCTGAGATCGACCACTATCAGCCGCTCTTGTTCATTGTCGATTCTTTTGAGCATCTTTTCGACCTGGTGGACCGGCTCGAACGGTGGATGCATGAAGGGAAACGGAACAAAGTAGCCCGCGGCTTGCCGGAGATTGCCGAGAGCGACTTGGGCAATTTTCTGGAGGCGGCAAGCTGATGCCGGTACAAGACAACGCCGCCGCGAACTCGGAGCGTATGAGAGATCTCGTCGGCAACCTGCGCGCGCTCGAAGCCCGAATACAGGAAGGCGGCGGCGCCGCCAAAGCAGAGAAACAGCATAAGGCCGGCAAGCTGACTGCGCGCGAGCGGATCGGTCGCCTGCTGGATCCGGGCAGCCCGTTTCTTGAAATCGGCCTGCTGGTCGCCTACGACCAATACGACGGACAAGGTCCGTGCGCGGGCGTGGTTACCGGCCTGGGGCGCATCGAATCAAGAGCGGCGGTGGTGGTAGCCAACGACGCCACGGTGAAGGCAGGTTCGTGGTGGCCCGAGACGATCACGAAAATCCTGCGCGCGCAGGAGATTGCCATGCGCAACCGCGTGCCTATCGTCTATCTGGTGGATTCGGCGGGCGTGAATCTGCCGCTCCAGGACGGCATTTTCCCCGGACAATATGGCGCAGGACGAATCTTCTATTACAACTCGTTGATGCGGCGCAAACTGCGCGTGCCGCAGGTGTCGGCAGTGATGGGCCCCTGCATCGCGGGCGGCGCTTATCTGCCGGCCCTCAGCGATGTCATCATCATGGTCAAGAACGTCAGCTTCCTGGGACTGGGAGGACCCAATCTGGTGAAGGGGGCCACCGGAAGCACGGCCGGATCCGAGCAGCTCGGCGGCGCCTCCATGCACACAGTCTCGAGCGGCGTCGCCCATTACAGTGCCGACGACGACGCGCATTGCCTGGAGCTGATCCGGCAAATGTTCCGCGCCTTTCCGTCTCCGCCGCAGCAGGTCACAGGCTCCGCGCCCGCTCTGCCCGCTTCCGAGCTTTACGAAGCGCTGCCGGCGGATCACCGGCTACCTTTCGACGTCAAGCGCATCATCGGCGCGGTTTTCGACCGGGACGACTATCTGGAGTTCCAGCCGGATCATGCGCCCGAGATGCTGTGCGCGCAGGCGCGCCTGACCGGGCGGCCGGTAGCCCTGGTGGCAAACCGGCGCGGCCTCCTTAGAACAGCGGCGGGGCCGCGCGTGGGCGGCATCATCTATACCGAATCGGCACGCAAGGTGGCGTATTTCGTCGACAACGCGGAACGGCAGAGTTGGCCGTTGATCTACCTGCAGGATGTCTCCGGTTTTATGGTTGGTGTCGAAGCAGAAGCGAGCGCGATTATTCGCGCAGGAGCCGAGATGGTCGAGACAATGTCCTGCGCGACGGTTCCCAAGATCGTTTTGACCCTCAACCACGCCAGTGGAGCGGGCTATTATGCGATGGCCGGTCAAGGATTCGATCCTCACTTCACGATCGGCTGGCCTACCGCGCGCATCGGGGTGATGGAAGGTGAGTCGGCGGCACAGGCCGTTTTCGGGCCGGAAATCGAGAGATACAAGGCTAAGGGGCAGCCGCTGCCGGCGGAAATCGAGCGGCGAATCGCGCAGACGCGTACCGATTACGACCACTGGCTGGAGGCGACCTTCGCCGCGGCGCGCGGCCACGTGGACGCACTGATCGATCCGTACGAAACTCGCCAGACCCTGTCGTTTCTGCTGGAAGTCGCGCTCGAAAGAGGGCGTCGCCGGTCGCTGGCGCTGGAGACGCTGCTATGATCCGCGTCGCCAATGGGCAGGGTTTCTGGGGCGATTGGCTGGAAGCGCCAGCGCGGCTGTTGGAGCAAGGCCCGATCGACTACCTCACTCTCGACTATCTGGCCGAAGTAACCATGGCCGTGCTCGAAAAGCAGCGGCGACGGAATCCGGAGCTGGGTTATGCGGCCGATTTCCCCCCGCTCATGGAGCGCGAGGCGCCACGGCTAAAGCAGAAGCGCGTCCGCGTGGTGACTAACGCTGGCGGATTGAATCCCCGCGCATGCGCTCGCGAAGTGCTTCGCCGCGCGCCCGGGTTGAAGGTGGCCATAGTCGAAGGCGACGCAGTCGCCGGGCGCATTGACGAGTTCCTGGCGAAGGGCTATCCGTTGAACAGTATCGACACGGGCGAACCCATCGCCAAAATCCAGGATCGGATTCTTAGCGCAAACGCCTACCTTGGAGCACTCCCGCTCGCGCAGGCTCTGGCGGCGGGGGCGGACGTGGTGATCTCCGGGCGCTGCGCCGATTCCGCGCTGGTGCTGGCCCCCTGCATCCACGCCTTCGGTTGGAGAGCCGATGCCTGGGACCTGCTCGCGGCGGGCACCACCGCGGGACATATCGTCGAGTGCGGTGCGCAGACCACCGGCGGCAATTCACAAGTGGACTGGCGGGAGATTCCCGATTTGGACGAGATCGGCTATCCCATCGCCGAAATCGACCCCGACGGCACTTTCGTGATTACCAAACACGCCGGCACCGGCGGGCGCGTCACTGCGGATATCGTCAAGGAGCAACTGCTGTACGAGATCGGCGATCCGCACAGCTATCTCACGCCGGATGTAATCGCCGATTTCACCGGTCTTGATCTCGCGGATGTTGAACCGGACCGGGTCCGCATCACCGGAGCCAGGGGCCGCCAGCGGCCCGCATGCCTGAAGCTGAGTATCAATTATGCGGCGGGATGGAAGGCGACGGGGACGCTGGTGTACACGGCGCCGGACGCCATCGCCAAGGCACAGGCCGCCGATCGCATCGTGCGTCGGAGGCTGGAAAAGCTCGGTCTGCGCTTCGACGAGATCTACACCGAATACCTTGGCTGGAACGCGTGCCAGGGGGACGCTGCGCCGCCGGCGTGTGCCGTCCCGGAGGTGCAGTTGCGAATCGGCGTCCGCGGCCAACAACGGAGCGCGGTGGACCGCTTTACGCGGGAAATGGCGCCGCTGGTGCTCAGCGGTCCGCCCGGCGCCACCGGTTATGGCGGCGAAGGTCGCCCTAAGGTGCGCGAAGTGATTGGCAACTGGGGCGCGCTGCTTCCGCGCGAAGAAATCCGGCCCACGGTGGAGGTTGTCGAATGAAGGCGCCTGTTTCATGGATCGCCCACACGCGTTCCGGCGATAAAGGGGACACGGTTAATATCGGTGTGATCGCCTGGCGCGCTGCGGACTACCCGGCCCTGGTGCGCGAAGTGACTGTCTCGCGCGTATTCGAATTTTTTCGGGATCGCGTCGCCGGACCGGTCGAACGCTTCGAAGTGCCGAACCTGGGGGCGCTCAACTTCCTGTTGCACGGAGCGCTGGGCGGGGGCGGCACGGTTTCCCTGCGCATCGATTCACAGGGGAAAGCCTTCGGTGCGGTGCTGCTGCGGATGGAGATCGACATCGATGAATGAAAAATTGCTCGTGCGGCGTGAGGGCCGCGTGTTGCGATTAACCCTGAACCGCCCCGAGGCGCGCAACGCGCTCGATTCCCAACTCTGCGAACTGCTCCTCAAAGCCCTTGAGGAAGCTAACAGCGACGCGGCGGCAGGTTCGATTCTCCTCGATGCGGCCGGCTCCGCATTCTGCGCCGGCATGGACCTCAAGGAGTCTGGCGCGCTCGATTCGGCGTCGCTTCCGCCGCTGCACGTGGGTCTGTTCTCATTCGGCCGCAACCTGACTAAGCCGATGGTGGCAGCCGTGCAAGGGCCCGCTCTCGGCGGCGGCACGGGACTCGCATTGAATGCTCATATTGTGATCGCCGCCGGCGATAGCCGGTTCGGGCTGACCGAGACCCGCATTGGTCTGTGGCCCTACGCAATTTTCCCGGTAGTGGCAGAGGCGGTCGGCACGCGGAAGGCCACGGAGTTGGCAATCACGGGCCGCATCATCAGCGCGGCTGAGGCAGCGGCGCTCGGCATGGTGGATGAAGTGGTGGTTCCGGCCGAGCGCTTGGCGGACCGCGCGATGGAACTGGCGAGCCAGCTCGCGCGAGGCAGTGGCGAGGCACTGGCTGCCGGGCTAGGCTTTCTGCGGGACACGCAGGGCCTGCCTTTGGAGCAGATTCGCCGGTTGGCGGCAAAGCGTCG
Source organism: Bryobacteraceae bacterium (assembly GCA_049509915.1). Lineage (GTDB taxonomy): Bacteria > Acidobacteriota > Terriglobia > Bryobacterales > Bryobacteraceae > JBEKYD01. The sequence goes on from JBEKZL010000366.1 coordinate 4,511, forward strand.
CCTGGAGGCGCAGCGAACCGCCGATTTTCGTGAGGGAGTGGAGGCGTTCCGGCAGAAGCGGGAGCCAGTATGGCCATCGCACGATTTCTAGCCCGGCGGGATTGGCGCCGGTATTGTTTCGCCCGGTGGAAAACGCGATGCGGCTGGGAACGGTTTGCCAGACGGACCAAGGAGGAGTGGAGATGAGCGTCAGTCACGCTGCGCGAGCAAAGCACGAGATATTTCCGTATTTCAATGAGGAGCACAAACTATTCCGCGCTTCCGTCAAGGAATTCTGCAAGCGCGAGATCGCTCCCCATTCCCAGCAGTGGGAAGAGAGCCATCAATATCCCAAGGAGATCTTTCGCCGGGCCGGAGCGCTGGGGCTCTTCGGCATACGTAGCGGTCCCACGTGGGGCGGCGCCGGCATGGACTGGTGGGCCAGCGCGGCCGCTTACGATGCACTGCGTTATACCGACTTTCCCAGCCTCAACATCGGCTTCATGGTGCAGTCCGACCTGACCATTCCGATGATCGAACATCTGGGGACCAGCGAACAGAAGCGAGAGTTCCTGGCTCCGGCTATCTCAGCGGACCGCATCGCTGCCCTTGGCATCAGCGAACCCGGCTGCGGCTCCGACGTGGCTGGAATCCAGTGCAGCGCGCGGGAATCGGGCGGCGACCTGATCATCAGCGGACAGAAGCTGTGGATTACCAACGGCGCCATTGCCGACTTTATCGTGCTGGCCGTCCGCACCGCCGAGAGCCGGCACAAAGGCATTTCCATCGTCCTCTTTCCGACCGATGTCAAGGGGTTCAGCGTAGGCCGCCGCGTCAGCAAAGTCGGCCACGTCGCGTCCGATACAGCGCATTTGTTTTTCGACGAATGCCGGATTCCGGCGCACAACGTCCTTGGCGAGCGCAATCACGGCTTCTATTACGTGGTTCGCAACTTCCAGGGCGAGCGCGTGGCCCTGACCCTCCTGGTGCTGGCTTTCATGGACCGGGCCATCGAACTGGCGGTCGAATACGCCCGCGAGCGCAAGGCTTTCGGCGTTCCCCTCATTGAGAAGCAGGTGTGGAAGCACCGCTTCGCTGAGCACGCCGCCCACATCGAAGCAGCACGCTGGCTCACGTACCGGGCGCTCGATCTCCTGAACCGCGACGAAAAACCGGAAAACGCCGTGGCGATGGCGAAGCTCGTCGTCTGCGACCTTGCGCAGAGAGTAACTTACGACTGCATGCAGGTCTTTGGTGGCTTCGGTTATACTACGGAATACCCCATCGGCCGCATTTGGCGCGACATGCGGCTCTACACCATCGGCGGCGGCACCAGCGAGATCATGAAGGAGATCATAGCCAAGCATCAGGGCTACTAGATGATTGTTCTGTTGAAGGCTATTCAATAAGACATTTCCGTCGCACTGCTGTCCCAAACAGGACGGACCTGTAGCGCGAGGCACTGAGAACAGGCCATTTGCAGCAGCATTTTCGGCTGGTTCCGGTGGAGGTCTCGATTCCGGTTCCCCTCCGAAAAGTGTAATTAGCGTTCGGTCGGCAGTGGCAGCCGGGCGCAGCAATGATAGATGGCTGCGATGAAGTTCTCCGCGGTTCGGAATCCGAATGAGCGATGACTGA
>JBEKZL010000367.1:0-8261 GCA_049509915.1 Bryobacteraceae bacterium
GATTCCAAATTTTCAGGCGCTGGGCGGGATAGCCGGACATGCGGCGCACGGCTTCTTCCAGAGTCAGCACGTGCTGCTCCCTCACGTATACGCCCAATACGCGGGCGAACGTTCCGTAGCTGGAGGCAGTGCTCCACGCTCATGTAGATGTCGTCACCGAACCGGGTCTCCGTGCCCGCATCCGGGAGAGAGTGCTTCGAGAGGCGGTGCCCCTGTGAGGGACGACCGGGAGCGTCTGTTGGATGTTCTCGAGGCCATTGGGCGGATTGAAAAATATGCTGTGCGCGGGCGGGAGGCTCTAGCAGGTGAGGAGTTGCTTCAAACGTGGGTTGTGCATCACCTGATGATCATCGGCGAGGCTTGCCGTGCATTATCAGTGGACCTTCGGACGAAACACCCGGATGAGGTGTGGGCCCTAGCCGCTGGCCTCAGAAATGTCATTGTGCATGAGTACTTTGTCATCGACTTGGGCATTGTTTGGAATGTGATCGCGCACGACCTTCCCGCGCTCAGAGGGATAGTGGAGGAAATTCTGGCTCAAGTAGATTAGCCCGACATCTCTGGGACTGAACCCTCCCTCGGACATCGAGCGCGGCGGGCCGGAACCCGATCACGGGCAGAAACGACAGAGCCAGGTAAGCACTGAAGTGTTGCAGCTTGTCCCAGATGTGAAGGCGGCCGATGGCGACCATGACGGGAGAGGCGGCCGGCAACAATTCGCCAATGATGACGCAGCAGATCAGCACGGCCCAGAGGGCCAGAAGCAGCCGGCTCGCTTGGTCTTGCTTGTTCCCCCTGCGCCGCTTCTCCTGTAAACAACAGGTGAAATACAGATCGAGGGGATATACTGGCGGGTGCCGGTAGCTGGTTGGCGTCGATTTGTGGCGAATAGTGCTGACATGTTGATTAGTCGCAGCCCCAAGGGAACCAAACCTGCGGTTTCTTTCCCTTGGAACCTTTTCTTCCCTTTCCCGACCGGTGCTCCGGGCTTGACAACCGTCGAAATAGGGCCGGATTTCATCCAACCTTCTGCAACTGAGTTGCGCAAACTCCTTTGTCGTGATCGGCCGCCCCTTGCCCAGAACGCAGTGGAACTGCGGCCACTCTTGCTGGCGGTATTGGCCGCTGTTTCGACCACTCTTCTAGGCTAGGCAAACCTTGAATCGGGAGCTTTCCTCTTTCGTGGGCGGGAGATGCATTCTTTGCCTTTCTTTTTTTAGGAATTCATCGAAAGCTCGTCGTTCCGATTCCTCGTACTCGACCTCGGCCTGTCGCTGTAATCCTTCCTGTCGTTCCAATTCTGCCTGGCGCTGCCATTCCTTCTGTTGTTTCAGTTCCTCCTTTTTTCGCAATTTTTCCTGCCGCTCCAGTTCCTTTTGGCGTTGCAATGCCTCTCTTCGTTGCAGTTTTTCCCGCCGTTCCAGTTCCTTCTGTCGCTGAAATTCCCGCTGTTGTTGCAACTTCTTCTGCTGCTGCAACTTCTCATAGTCTGGGCGCAGACAGTCCATGATGCGGTCGCATTCCGCGCGGATGAAACGCGGCTCTCCCTTACCGTCTGGCCATCTCTTCTCGCACTCCACGGCAAAGAGCAGTTCGTGGTTGAAATAGCCCGTGGAGGTTCTGAAAGCCCGCGTCAATTTCTCAAGCCGCTTTTCCAGGTTTTTCGTCGCTGCTTGCTTCATGGTCGCTCCACCCCCCCGGCTCTGAATGGCTGCTCACAAAGTCGCTCATGTCGTTCCTGTAATCCAGCACCTCGTTCTCATGATTTTCCAGTTCTTCGATCCGCCGTTCCAACTCCACGGTTTCGAAGATGCGAACGTGGCTCGTCAAGATGTTGGTGATCGATTCGCCTTCGGCCGGTGTGATCCTGCCTTCCGCGATGGCGGCTGTCACGCACTGTAATTGCTCGGATATGTCGGTCGCCCTAGTAATCGGCCGCAGTTCCAGAGTGACCGACCGTTCTTTCCGCGCCGGCAGGATCCGGTCCATGCACAGCCGCAGTGCATGGGTGTTGCCTTCTTTGGCCAACTCCATGGCTTTGGCGATGATCGTTTCGGCTTGGCCGTCTAACAGTTGTTCGAGAATGAGGGTGCTCCGATTTCGACTCCCCGCCGGGCGTCCCGAAGGGTTGCCGCTGGTGCCTTTCTTCCAGCGTCCCTTGGATAAATTTCGCTTCGATTTCTTAGTGTTGCGGTTCTTGGTCATGGTTTCATTTTCCTCAACGACATGATTTTTTGGGGCCTTGGCGCCCAGATTGGATTCTCGGGCGCAAACAACGCCAACGGATCATCGCCCATTGCTGCAATTTTCCTGAACGACATCGACGGCAACGCCTCCGTCATCCGGTCCAGCCTGCGCAGTAGGGCTCGGTTCTTGGTTGCCTTTGCGATTTGCAAACAAAATCGGAAGATTTCCCCAGCCGCCCTGTCTGTGCTGTCCTCGGGAGAAGGATTGGCTTGGTTCCGATTCCCCAGGGGACATCCGAATGGGTTCCCGCTGTTGGCTTTTGGCCACCGGCGGCTCGAAGAATTCGGTTTTCTCATAGTTTTGAGCTTTGTCATTGCTCACGCTCCTAAGATCAGAAACTTCCTTGGGCCTTGTCGCCGCGATTGGATGCGCCGGCGGAAAGAGGGCCACACCGGGTTATCGCCAACCGCTCGAATTTCGATTCCGACTCCCGGCGGCACGTGCGGATGGGCCTTGCCGACGCGATTGGATGCGCCGACGGAAAGAGCACCCGACGGTTTATCGCCAACTGCGCGAATTTCGGTTCCGACTCCCGGCGGGACGTACGGATGGGTTGCCGCTGGTGTTTTTCGACCAACGGCAGTTCTTGGAGGAACGTTCCAAGGTGCTTCCTTTCTGCACGAGCTATCGCCAGCGGCTTGTTGCAGATTGCGGTCGATTTCGGCAAACCGAGGGACAATTGAGTCGGATTTCTCGCAAGCTACTGATTTTAAATAAACATTAAAATAGATTAATTATTGAGGAGCGCGCCTGCTTGGCCGCCGTCGCGGTGCAATTGAAGCCTGTGGCGGACTCCAAAGAGCCGGCCGGCCTCATGGAGAACACCTCCCAGCACATCGCTGGATAGCGCCACCAGCCCTCAGCAGGGTGCCTTGAACCACGGCGACGCCAGGGCCCATTCGCTGCTCCGACATTGGTGGCCCGCGCTGACTCGGCCCATGACGGTCTGCGACGCAGACGTGGACAGGTTCATTCTGGAAAAGGGGCGGAGAAGCGATGAACCGGCGGAGACGTTATCGCGACTCCGTCGGCTCCACGCGTAGACTAGCCCGCAACGCCGGAAGCCTCAGGCCCAGCCGCGGAGGCGATATACCCACAGTCCCAACCACTCGTGCAGTGCCCTTTCGGAACGCTTCATGCTCTCTGCATCTGGCAGCCAGAGCAGGATCGGGTTAGACCCCTCCCATCCGCTCCGGAAATCGGCAGGGGCGGGAATCACTTCGAATCCAACCTTGCGAAACGCCCCTGCGGCGCGCGGTATATGCGTGGCGGAAGTGACCAGAACGACTCTCCGGATACCACGGGCCGAGAGGATTCGATAACTGAACAAGGCGTCCTCCCGCGTGTCGATGGAGTCTTCTTCCACGCCAACGGCGCTGGCCGGAATGCCCCACTCCTCGAGCAAACCCCTCATGGAGCGAGCCTCGGAGGCGTGGTGTGGGTCCCGCATCCAGGGATTGTTACCGCCGCTGCAGATCACCAGCGGTGATTTCCCTGCGCGGTAGAGGCTGTAGGTAAGAAGCAGCGGCTCGCTAGAATCGGTGAGCACACTTGCGTGGTGCACCTGGTTGGGCATGTGAACCGTGCCGCCGAGGACCACTAGCGCTGGCGCTGTCGAAATCAGTACGTGGAGCCCGAAGAGAGTAAGTCCCGGATCAACGAGATTGTGAATGAAAAGCGCGGCATCACGGCGGATACCGCCCTGCGACTGGCCCGCTACTTCGGCACGACATCCAGATTTTGGATGAACCGGCAGGCTTCCTGGGAGTTGGAGGTGGCAGAGGATCAGCCGGGCAAAGCGGTGGAGCGCGAGGTGCTGCCCAGAACGGCCCCGTAAGGCGCCTGGAGCCCCGGAATCGGGACACGCCTCGGCCGAGCGGGTCACACCATGGAAGGAATCAGATCGTCTGTGGGACCAGCCGCGCAGTGAGGGATTGCGCTTGGTTGGGTTGGGAAGGAAGGGCTATCGGGACTGATCACTGCGGCGGCCGCAAGCGGGTCTCCAACATCAGGAGCCGTTCTTCGATCGCGGCAAGGCGCTGGGTAGTGGAGGCGTCGGCGGTTTCGAGGCGGACCATGCGGGCGAAGTTGCCGCGTGCAAAGGCTTCAATGCCGCGCAGGATTTCGGTCTGCATGTCGCGCATGGCTTCGATGGTGCGGTGCTCGGCGGCGGTCGTGCGCTGCTCCGCAGTCGCCACCCGCGTTTCGACGCGATTGATTCCGTCCTTTACTTCACCGATTTCTCGGGAGAGCGAGTCGAATCGGTCCATCAGGATCTTGTCATCCATATACTCATTATACCATAAGCGGCTTATTATGGAGGACTAATGCGCAAGTTTCTTTCTCGTCGCAGCCGCCGCCCGCCGCCCAGCCGCAGCCTTCCTCGCAATTGCCTGTCGCTCCTCATCGGTCAGGGAAGCAAAACCTTTCTTCGTACCCGTTACCTTACCGCCCTTGCTCCCGATATCGGCGAGGTACCTGCTGATCGCACTCTTCGCTGCCATGCAACTACTACCATAAGCGGCTCCTGAGTTTTTCGCAACGTCCGCGTTACATCATAAGCGGCTTATTATAAACCAGCTTTCGTGAATTAGACCAGCCGAGAGGCCTAAGAGTCAGACGGTCCAGGGCCAAAGCCGCCGAGAATTTAGGGCTTCTTCCCCCACCGCGCGATAGCGGCTTTCCTAGCAACCTCCGAACGCCGTTCCGGCGTAAGCTTCTTCATACGCGCATTGGCACTCTTTAGACCTCCGCGCTTGCCCTGAGCCCGAAAGAACTCCAAGGCCTCTTCGCTCAGACCTTTGCGCTTTGCCATGTATGGACGAGCTTAACCCCCTTTGCAAACGAACGCAAAAAGGTCTTGCTATGCAAAGGGGGTTCAGCAGATAACCTCATTATGAGAAGGCAATCCGACTCCGCCCGCTTGCCGCAACTCCAACACGCCTTTCGAACGTCTTCCGGTTGAGTATGACGAAGACGGCGGGTACGTCTTCCTGGCAGTTCGCCCTTGCGCGGGGTGCGGCACGATGCTCTGCGCCCGCTGCGATCAGTTTCGCTGCGACGGGTGCGGCCAAACATTCTGCATTGACCACCTGGTGTCGGTCGCTGACGGAGGCGAGACGCCATTGCACTGCTGCGCGCCTTGCGCGGCCGAATGCGAACCGGTAGAATTGCCGGCGCCGATACCGCAGCAGTCCGAAGTTCTGGCGCTTTCGCACGTGGAGGCGGCTTGAGATGAGATGCCAAAGCTGGTGCGAGTCCGTTGCGCTGATTATCTCACAGCCTTCCGGGGCCTTCCGCGCTTCAGCTCGCCAACGGGGATGTCCCAGCGGGTCTGCTTGCAGCCCGGGCACTGGCGAGGGCGACGCTTGGTTTTGGGCTTCCACTGATAACCGCAACGGAGACAGGTGTGGATCGCCAGCGTGTCTGGAACGTTCCACTTGCGGTTCTTGCATCGGGGGCATGCCTTCGGAGTTTGGACAGCTTGCTGTGTCCATTCATAGCCACAACGAAGGCATGTTCTCTTCACTAGTCAAACATATATCATTTTTTAGTTTGACAAACATAGAGGATCAATCATATAGTCATTACAGGCAAACGAAGGGGACCGAGATGACGAAGGGAATGGCGAACTGGTGAGAAGAGTGGCATGAGCGGGTACGTGCGCCGAAGGTTTGCCAGGCCAGCGAATCGCCAATGCCCATAGGAATCAATAGGCCAAAGCTGAGAAACGAATAAGAAGATAGGAGAAAACAATGAATGAAGTCGTGAGGTTTCCGATCAATACCCCAGTAGAAGTAACACTGCAGTCTGAAGCAGGTAAACACGTCGAGGGTCGCTACGGCGAACAGGTGATGTATTCACTCCTCGGCCTTTGTTGCTCTCGAAGCAGTCAGTCAAAAATGGCAACCGCAACAGGACCGAGTGGAGCGTCAGGCGAGCTCCGCAGCAACCGTCGTTTGCGTTGGCAAACAGAACCGACGCGGGAGAGTCCGTCGTAGCAGAGGCAACGCCGGCTCAGAATGTAGCCGGTTGCAGAAAGGACGAAGAAATGGTAGCGGGGACCGGGGAGGCAAGACCGGGCGGCCAACGGACCGCAGAGCCCGTGCGAGACCAAGGAAACTGCAAAGCCGAAGAAGAGCAGCCGAGCGGCAACTCGACTGCTCCGATGGTACGGGAATTAGCTGACACCAATAACCAGCACCAACGACAGGATAGCGCACCGGGCCACAGCACCGAAATCGTGCTCGCCTCCGCGCGTCCGGTCGAGATCTCGAACAAAGACAGCGTGTTCCTGCCGGCGATGAGCATGGAGGTCGCCCTGGCGCGCCGCGCGGCCATCGTCGAGTTCACCCGGCGCATCATGGTCAAGGACCAGGACTTCGGCGAAATCCCCGGCACCAACAAACCTACCCTGCTCAAGCCGGGAGCCGAGAAGCTGTGCAACTTCTTCGGCCTGGAGCCGGAGTTCACTCCGATTGTGGAAGACATCGACTGGATCGGCGCCCAACACGGCGGCGAAGTCTTCTGCTATGCCCGCTACCGGTGCAGGTTGCTGCGGGAGGGACGGGTGGTCGGAGTTGGAGAAGGCTCGTGCAATTCCTGGGAATCCAAATATCGCTATCGCTGGGTGGCGGAGGAGCAAGTCCCTGAGCACGTCGATCTTACGCGCCTCCCAAAGCGTGGTGTGCACCGCACTCTGTCGGAGCTCGATTTTGCGATCGAGCGCGCCGAGACCAGCGGAACCTATGGCAAGCCGGCCGAGCACTGGCAGATGTTTCGCGATGCCATTCGCGACAGAACCGCCCGGCCGGTGGAGAAAGTCACCCGGCGTGGAAAGTCCGTCGCCTGGGAGATCGATGTGGACACGGCGCTCTACCGTGTCCCCAATCCGGACGTGGCGGATGTGGTCAACACCATCCAGAAAATGGCGCAGAAGCGGGCGCTGGTGGCCGCCACCCTGATTGCCACGAGTGCGTCGGAGTTCTTCACCCAGGACGTGGAGGATGCCGATCCCTTCGGACGGAACATCGAAACCGGTTCGCATCCGCCGGGGACGCGGGAGGCGCAGGAACACGTACGTGACCGCAAGCTGGCGGAACTGCGGCCGAAACCGCCAGCCTCAGCCGAGCACGATGGAGTCGTGAAGCCCTGGAAGAATTTCGGGGAGATGCGCCGGCTGTTCGAGCAACTGCGGGAACAAGTGGGTGAGGTCCGCTATTTGGAGGAACTCAAACTCGCCGGTGTTGACAACCCGGGTCAGTTCCAATCGGCCACTAAAGCACTCGAATGCTACGGCCGTCTCACATATCTCGCCTCGCAACCGGAGGTGGCGTGATGGCTTCGCTGGCCGTAGTTCCATCGCCCGCGGTCACGGCAGCGCCGCTTTATGTGATTGAAGATCAGCTCGCCTGCCTGATCGAAACCGCGGAACTGGTTTCTCCGGAGCAGGAGCAGGAGTTCCGCGCCGAGTTCCAAGCCGCCCTGACCGCCGCCGTCGAGAAACGCGACCGCGTGGGCCAATTCCTGGCGCATCTGGAGCGGCAAATTGACTTCGCCAGATTCGAGATCGATCGGCTCCGGCAACGAAGAGCGACGTTCGAACGCGCTCTGGCACGGCTGGAGGAGTATGTGATCGAGACTATCGAGCACCTGGGAACCGACAGCAAAGGCAAGTATCGGACGCTGGAGGGGAAGACCACTACTTTCTGCCTGCATGCGTGTCCGCCATCGGTGGAGGTTACCGACGAATCGGCCGTTCCTGCCGAATACAAGACGCTCACACTGAAGCTGCCTGCGGTGACGTGGGAGCAATTGCTAGATGGGCTGGAGATCGAGGAACGCGTGACGGTTCTCGGGCAGGTGAAGAGTCCCGAGGTATCGGTAGAGAAACGCTCGATCAAGGCGGCCATCGATGGCGCTGCGGAGGTCCCGGGAGCCGGTCTGGCCCCTGGGCGGCACTCGTTGAGGAGGAGCTGATGGTGAAACCAATCCGCAATCCGGCATACCTGCGG
>JBEKZL010000368.1:0-10002 GCA_049509915.1 Bryobacteraceae bacterium
TCCGGAAGGAACGGCTGCGGCGCCTACCGCGCCGCCATCGAGGGCGACTTCGGCTTCAACTGTGGGGTTACCGCGAGAGTCGAGGATCTCACGGCCTATCACGCTTACGATCTTGGTCATCTATGACTCCTTGTGTCTTGCGAATGGAAATCAAATCGAGGATCGAAATGAAAACGATGCGATGCGATTTCGAAGCTCGACTATAACTTATGGCGCCAGTCGGGGCAACGAGCGCTAGCGCGCGGAGGGAACCCTGCCGTTCCGCAGCACGAATCCCAGATCCTCGAAGACCTGGGGCGACAGAGGGAGGCGGCGCAGCTTCGCGACCGTGGCTTCCACTTCGTAGGCGGCCGATTCGAGACTGATGTTGCCGTCCTGCCAAACTGCGTAGCGCGCTTCGGCTACGCCATGTTTCGGCTGCCCCACGCTGCCGGGGTTAACCAGCAGGTGGGTTTCGAGCGCGCGGCAGAAGGGGATATGGGTGTGGCCGACCAGCTCTATGTCGATGCCCGGCTCGATTTCGTCGGCCAGCCACAGAGGCGAATCTTCGTCGCGATATTCAAATAGCGGATCGGGGGGCGCCGCGTGACACAGCAGAAACCGGACTCCCTCCGCTTCCGCCGTGGCTGTTACGGGGAGATTACGCAGGTACCGCCGCTGTGGTTCGTCGAGCACGGAACGCGTAAAGCGCCCGGTCTCTTCCGCCATGGCGCGAAAGCGCGCGGAACATCGCGGGTCTTGGTCAAAGCCGATCGAGTGATCGTGATTGCCGCGCACCACCATCTCGGCCTTTTGGCGGACGAAATCGACGACCTCGGCGGGATTGGGCCCGTAGTTCACCAGGTCGCCCAGCACCCAGAGCCGGTCGAAGTCGTGCGGCAGGGCGGCGACCGCCTCCAGGTTGGCATGAAGGTCGGAAACGATCAGCACTCTCATGGGCTCGGCTCCGCGCACTGGCTGGCTTGGCATATTATTGCAGCCTTCCGCTCTTTGCTGCTATTCTCGGATCAGGCGGTGGAGTTCGCCAGTACCGCCGCCATATCAAGCGGCCAATGACTCCTGCAGCGAGAATTGCTGTAGGGGCTCGGGCCGAATCCCTAACAGCTAAATCTTAATATTGGAGACCGGTATGCAACAGGTCTGGTTTTCAGCGGCGCTATGGCTGATCCTTGCGTTGATCGCCACGCTGCTATCGATTTGGTTCAGGATCTCGACGGCGCTCTCGGAGATCGTAGTGGGTACGGTGGCGCAGCTCCTCATTGGCGCGCTGATCGGCACCGAGGTGCTGGGAGCGAAGTCCGCCTGGGTCGGTTTTCTAGCCGGGACAGGAGCCATCGTGCTGACGTTTCTGGCGGGGGCGGAGCTCGATCCCGCGATATTCCGCACCAAGTGGAAGGAAGCCATGGTGGTGGGCCTGGTCGGCTTTTTCGCGCCATTTCTGGGAGCCGCGGCGGTGGCGCACTTCCTGTTGAAGTGGTCCATCCCCGCAAGCTGGCTGGCCGGAGTCGCGCTGTCCACCACTTCCGTCGCCGTCGTATATGCCGTCATGCTGGAGCTCGGTTTGAACCGGACCGATTTTGGCAAGGGCATTCTGGCGGCTTGCTTTGTGAACGATCTCGGCACCGTAATCGCGCTGGGGTTGGTTTTTGCCCCGTTCACGGTGCGGACACTGATCTTTGTCGGGACGTGCGTGGTGGTTTTCGCGGCGCTGCCGTTTGTCACCTCATGGTTCTTTCAGCGGTACGGGGGGCGCGTTTCCGAACTCGAGGCGAAGTACATTCTGTTTCTGCTGTTCGGCATGGGCGGGCTGGCGGCGTGGGCGGGCAGCGAGGCGGTGCTCCCGGCCTATATTATCGGCATGGTGTTGGCCGGAACGGTGGGAAAGGATCACGTCCTGATCCGGCGTTTGCGCACCTTGACCTTCGGACTGCTGACGCCGTTCTATTTCATTCGCGCCGGATCGCTGGTGTCCGTGCCGGCGCTCATCGCCACGCCGCTAGCCTTTCTGGCGCTGCTCGCGGCCAAAATGGTGAGCAAGATGGTCCCGCTCGTTCCCACCGTCCGGGCTTTCAATCATGAAGGGCACCAAGGGTTGTACTACTCTCTGATGATGTCCACGGGACTGACCTTCGGGACCATATCCGCGCTATTCGGCTTGAATCACCAGATCATCAGCGAGGCGCAGTATTCCTATCTGGTGGCAACCGTGATTGCCAGCGCCGTCATACCGACGGCGATTGCCAACGCCTGGTTCCTGCCCAGGCACCTGCTGCCCAAGAAGGAAGCGGCCGTTCGACCGATGGCTACGATGGTCGAAGATGCCGGAGCTGGTGAATAAAGATGATCGAGCAAATTCTGATTGCCCACGACGGATCCGATGGCGCCCGCAAGGCCTTCGATGCGGCGGTCGCGCTGGCGGCCAAGCTGGGCGCGCGCCTGCGCATGATCTGCGTGGAGGAGGAGATTCCCCGCCACGCCGAGGTGATCGACGAATTCCGCGAAGAGAAAGACCGGGCCGACAGCTATTTCGGGCAGCTTGCCGAGCATTGCCGGACGCGTGCGGCCATGCATTCGGTGGCGCTGGAGTGCGTGATTGTGCCGGGACATGCCGTGAAGGCGATTGGCGATTTCGTTCAGGAAAACCGCATCGATCTGTTGGTCATCGGATTCACGGGACATTCCCGCATCTACCAGCACATTTGGGGCGGGACAGCCCACAACCTGACAGCCACGGTACGCTGCCACGTGCTCGTCATCAAGTAGGGCGGTTTCGATGGAACCGAACCTGCCTTTCGTCGGGATGGCGAAGGAGCGCGAGCGGCTGAGCCAGGCGTTTGCCTCCGGCGATCCACTGTTGCTGCTGGGTCCCCAGGGAAGCGGCAAGACCAGGCTTATTCGGGAAGCGCTCCCGGGCAATCGCAATGTGCTGTACATTGCCTGGCAGCCCACCCTGCATGCGTTACTGACAGCCATGGCGCGTACCCTAATCGCGGCGCGGCATGCCGGATTTATTGGGCATGCGAAATCCTCCGCCGATCTGGAGGCATGGCTCGCTGTTCAGACCAGTACGCACCTCAAAGGCCTGCTGTGGACTGCGCTCGAACACTCGCCCGCGCCGATGGTGTTCGACGGCATTGCCGGCGCCGGCTTCCCTACCTACCGTTTCTTGCAGCGTATCTACCACGCCCCAGGCGTGGCTCTGTTCGCCGCTTCGAGGGACGCTCTCGATCTGGGGGCATTGGCCAGGCTCTTCTGGAATCCGGCCAAGGCACTGCATGTCGCGCCGCTCCACGGCCAGGACGCCGCGCAACTATTCGAAACCGCCGCCGACCATTTCAGATTGCGCCATCTGGACCTTGGCGAGTTCCGCGAAAAAGTGCTGGAGAGCGCCGCCGGGAACCCGGGGCAGATCGTGGAGATGTGCCGGCTCGCCACCCAACCCCAATACCATGCTGGCCGCTATATCAAGTTCTCTCCGCTGCGCATCGATACGCTCACCAGGTTTTCGCCATAGGGTCAACGAACGACCGTGGGGCATCCATCGTTGCTGCCCCCGGCCGATTGGCCGGATGGCAGACCACGAGAAAAGATGGTCTGCCCCACGACCCGCTACCCGCGTGCTTCAGCCCCACTGGCTTCATTGCGCTTCTTTTGAATTGCCAGCGCCGTTGCGAAATCTCCCGCCGTTCGATGCCAAACGATGCCGCTGTCGCGCGCGACTGGAACCTGCCACGCGCAACCGCCGTTCAATTCCACTTGGAGAACCTGTCCGCGCCGGCCCGGTGTCAGTCCGACGCTTCGCACGGCGGCCAATGGAGCGTAGGACGCGATGCTGCCGAATGGCGCATACGCTCCCTTCTCCCGGTCCGTAATCCACAGTAATCGCCGCGCCGTCAGAGCCAGCAGGTCGCCCGCGAGCCAGTGCCGGTGCGGAATCAACCAGGTCTTCGATCCGACTTCCCTCGGCGGCTCGTATGCCTGCTTGAGAACGGCTTCTCCGGAGTCCAGTTCCCGCGCCAACGCGTTGCCGAATTTGATATCGAGGCCGGTGCCCGCATCGGCCGCCGCCGTCTCCGCCGGCCGTATGCCGCCCAACCATCTGTCGCGGAACCGGCGCAGGAACCGAAAAACCGCTGGAAAACCGCGAGTATTGTAGGGTACGGTGCAGTCGAATCCGCATCCGGTGAAACGCAGCCACCCTTTCAGAAGCATGTGGCCCGATTCGACCGATGCGATCCGCTCCATGGGGAATTGGCGGGGGGCCTCTCCCGTGCTCGGGTGGGAAGCGATATGGAGCGCACCGTCTTTAAGGAGCAAGATGCGCGGCGGATAGAACGACCGCCCGAACCAATCCGGATCGTCGCGCGGCAGGAAGAGCCCCGCATCGAATCCGGCCATGTTGGGCGGGAGTTCAAAATCGGGCGGGCAATCGCCGGTCGAGCCAAGTTCGAAGGCGACGATGTAATCTCTGGAATCCATTGCCGCGCTCTCTCTCACGATGGCGGCTCGCTGGCGGGCCGCGCGTCTTGCCGAGCGCTGGCGGCCAGAGCCGCGAGATCGTCGTGGACGGACTGCTCGTCCTCGACGCCGGTCTCATTTGCGGCCATGCGATCCAAATGCGCCCGGTAGGCATCGGCGTAACTGTCAAACCGCTCCTGCAATTCGGTGAATGTCTTGCGTACCCAGGACTGCAGCACGCGCGAATAGGTCCCAACCCCGGCGGCGATTTGGTCCCCGGCTTGCGCTGCGATCCGCCGTTTCACTCGTGCCACCGCCCACCGGCGCCCCAATAGCGCGGCCGCCCGACTCGGACCGACCTCGATTTCCAGGTTGCCCAAATCGAAACGGGGCATGTTTTTCAGCACCCCCAGTAGCTCGCCCCGCTCCGGCCCGTTCTCGAGTGCCAGCGCCGAGGCCGCACCCGCCAGCGCGTTCCCGGCGCTCGCGGCCGCCTCCTCGATGGCCGCCGCAATCTCCGCCGCCTTCGCCGCCGCGGCCTGTTCCAGCTTGTTCCTGAGGAAGCCCTGGCCGGTTGCGCCGGCGCCCGCGCCCCACGCGTCGATCAAATGGTTCGCGGCTGTCCCGATCGCCCCGTCCGCGCATTCCCGCAGGGCGTCGGCCATTTCGATCGACGCCGTCCGCGCCTCGGCAATTCTCCCGGCGGCCGTTCTGAGATCCGTCTCTAATTCCCGCACCTTGCCCATATCGATCCTGGGCCCCGAGCGCTTCAGGCGCGCCTGGAGCGCCGCTTCCACTCCCAGCCGCAGTGCGCCGATCTTTCGGTTCAACGACTGCCGCGCCAACTCCGCGTGACGGTCGTAAAGCGGCAGAATCTCGGTGTCGAGCCATTTCTCCAGCAGACCGCTACATTCGGCCTTGACGCTGATCGCATGCACCGGCAGTTCCAAACCCAAATCCGAACGGATATGCCCGCCCACGTATTCGAGCGCCCGATCCCGATCCGCCGGCGTCAACAAGTCCGCCTTGCTCAACAGCACCGACGCCGGAATGCCGGCCGCGTACAGGGTCTGAATGGTGGCCAGATCGTCCTCGGTCAGAGTCGACCCGGCATCGATCAGCACCACGCCCAAATCGCAGCGGGGAAGATAGGCCCTGGCTTCCGCCGCGCCGGAGGTGGCCAGCGAGCCAAGCCCCGGAGTGTCGACATAAACCACTCCTTCTCGAAGCCGATCGGCCGGTAGCTCCACCACAATGCGGGTCACGTGCCGCTGGTTCGCCGGATTGTGCCGCTCGGTAACGAACTCCGCCAGCCGCTCCACGCCGAACTGCTCCGGCTCTTGGTCGGCGAACCAGGCGGTGGCGCGCGGCTTGGGGCCGTAAGCCAGGCGCGTCGGCACCGCCGTGACGGGGTTCACCCCCACCGGCAGCAGATCCCAACCGACAATGTGATTCAGTAGGGAAGATTTCCCGGAACTGACTCGGCCGAAGACGGCGATTTCGAACGCATTGGTTTCCAGCCGCTCGACGATCGTCGCCAGCGCGGGCCGAAACTCTACCAGGCCGTGTTGGTTGATGGCTCGTTCCAGGGCTTGAACAACAGCGATATCGCCGCCTGCTTCCTCCAGTCGCCGCAAGCGCTGCTCCAGGTCCCGTAGCCGGCCATTCGTCTGGGGCGGCACTCATCGAAGGCAATACCCACAAAGCCGAGCGTCACTCGAATGGAACGGACCGCCCCGACGCGCGGCGCCGGTATCGGCACACCCTGACCGTCCAGGATTCGAACCAACTGGGCGCGCATCCTGGCGATGTAGTCTTGGGCAACCTTGGCTTGCGCCGCCGAAATGTCCGGCTCGAATTTTGGGAAAGAAGACTTCGACCGCGAGGTGAGGAGAGTCGCTTCAATCTCTGCCAGCAGCTTATCGGCGTACTGACAGCTTGTCAGCAGATGCAATCGCTGCGACGGATTCAAGTGGCCGGGCGTGCTCACAACCGGAAGTCCTCCTGTAGGAGTCATCTACCCCCCGAGGGGCGGTTGCGGCGAACTCCAACGCCTGAATCCATTATGTCTAACCCCGGATAGCCGGTCAAACGCAATTCCGGAAAGGACGCTATAATGATGATTCAGACCGCTGGTGATGGAGCCCGCCATCAACCGTCTCGAGGTTGGCTCGAGAATGATGGCTCCTATGTGTGAGGAGCCATGATTACGAGGACCCAAGACATCCACCCCGAAACCGATGGACCGGCGTACTCCCCCGGTCCCACCCTTGACGCTTCCCCCCTACAGCCGGCCCTCGATCTGGCCGCCGACGTAGCGGCGCGGTATCGGATTGCCTCGCTATCCGGCCTTCTTCGAAGTGCCCAATCATCGGCGGCTCAGGACGAAATCGGCGTCGCCGTGCTGGGACGATTCAAGGCCGGCAAGAGCAGCTTCCTGAACCATTTCCTCGGACGAGCCATTCTGCCGGTCGGAGTGGTGCCGGTTACCGCCGTGGTCACGGAAATCCGTTACGGCCCCCGCGAAGAGGCGTGTGTGCATCATCGCGATGGCAGCGACCCGGAAGTTCCGCTGGCGGAGATCGGCGCTTACATCTCTGAAAAGGAGAATCCCGAAAACGCCAAGCAGGTCGACCTGATTACGGTGGAGTTACCGGAACTGCGGCGATTTCGCGGCCTTAAGTTTGTCGATACGCCGGGTCTCGAAAGCGCGCTCTCTCACAACACGCAGACGTCGCTCGACTGGCTGCCGAATGTGGGACTGGCGTTGGTGGCGGTAAGTGTCGACCCGCCTCTTTCGCAGCGCGACATCGAGCTGCTGAAGAGTCTCTACCATTACACACCCAAGGTCGGCGTACTGCTCACCAAGGCCGACTTGCTGAGCCCGGCGGAGCTGGACGAAGTCGTCGATTACGTCCGCGCCCAGCTTGCCCGGAATTTTCCCGGAACGCCGCAAGTCTTCCCGTACTCGACAAAGCCCGGCTTTGAGCGCTTCCGTCAGGCGCTGGAGGCGGAACTCGTCAGTGGAACACTGGAGCGTTTCGCCGAAGAGCGCGAATCCATTCTCTC
Organism: Bryobacteraceae bacterium; assembly: GCA_049509915.1. Lineage (GTDB taxonomy): Bacteria > Acidobacteriota > Terriglobia > Bryobacterales > Bryobacteraceae > JBEKYD01. The sequence continues at coordinate 7,528 of JBEKZL010000368.1, forward strand.
CCGCAAAGTCGATACCCTTCTCGGGGAGTGTGGCGACTACCTGGCGCTGAGTCTCAAGTCGGCTGAGATGCTCGAGTCCGAGCGCCAGGCACTGAAGCGACAGGTCATCGGCGAGAAGGAAATCGTGGACGAAGTGGAGTCGGCCGTGCGGCTGGTGGTGCAACACGCCGCCGCTGGCACACGGTCCATGGTCAGCCGCCGGCTGGAGGCGCACCAGAAGGACCTGGAGCGCACCCTACTCGAAGGTTTCGAAACGGAGTTTCCGAAATGGACCAGGAGCCTGGCCACCATGCTTGGATCGTTTGAAGATTGGCTGGCGAGCGCCCTATGCGGCGAACTCACCGAGCTTTCGATCCGCGAGCGCAGTTCGTTTCTGGCTCCTCTGAGCAAGGTGCAGAGACAGGCATTTCGCGCCCTGCAGCAGTTTCGAGACCGCTTGTCGGACCGGATCATGCGGGCGTTCGGCGTGCCGCTGCGTACCACCGAAACCGAAATCCATATCGCCGAGCCCGGCAGTCCGGATATCAGAGTCAGACGAGTGTTCGACCGGAGTTGGGAACTGCTGTCGCCCATCCTGCCGGTGTGGCTCATCAAGGCGGCCGTTCGCCGTCATTTTGCCCGCACCATCTCCTACCTGGTTTATCAAAACCTCAGCCGGCTCGCCACCCAGTGGGAAGAGAGTATCAACGGCGCGCTGTGGGGCGTGGAGAAGGAAGCCAGGCGGCGGTTGGACGAGTTGCTGGCCACCATCGAACGCGTGGTCGAGAGCGGCAATACCGAGCTGGCGCCGCAACTCCGCGCCGACCTGGAGCGGCTTGCGAGAGCCCGGAAATCCCTGGCCGCCGCGACCGGGAGATGATCCGAGCCTATCGCCTGGCCGCGCCGGAGCGCGAAATTGGGTAAAGTATGGAAGTAAGAGTACTCGGGCCCTTAGCTCAGCTGGTTAGAGCAGCGGACTCATAATCACTTCAGAGAGTTCTTTCGCCTTTTTTCGCATGTCCTTTTGTTTCATATAAGTACTTTAGTTTACAGTTGCTTGCATCGAATCGCGTCGGAAGCCGTGCAAGGCCGTGAGAAGCGCTGAGTCGGCCTGGGTACCCACAAAAGTCCCCACAGTCACTCCCGAGTGCAACCCGGAACTTCATGAGTTCCTCACCCGTCGAAGTGGTCCGAGAGGCCGCGACACGTTTAAGAGCAAGCTCAATGACGCGATCAAAAGAGCTCTCCAGGAGCCAATCAGTCCGGTCAGCCACGGCGCCGCTACCGGACCACCGGCTCCTTTGGAAGTTCAACCGAACGCTCTGGTAACCCAATCGGTTGGCGACGAGCAATCTAATATCCAAAATCAAGAGCCGCCGGATCTGGACTGGCACGACTTGCCCATGCCGGACGTGCGGACAATTGGCCGAAGCCGCAATTGATACAAAGTGAGCTTCCGCCCGTGCAGGCCTTCTCCGAAGACGTTCTCCCTATCTCCTTCCGTTCCCTGGTAGCCGACATTGCCGAACGGATGCAAGTCTCGATTGACTACCCGGCGGTGGCCATGGTGCTTTGTCTGGCCGGCGCAGTGAACCGGCGGGCCATCATTCAGCCAAAGGAGAAAGACCAGGGGTGGGAGGTCGTCCCGAACCTGTGGGGAGGCCCCATCGTAAGTTCGGGATTATTGAAGTCCCCTGTCATTCAGGCGGTTACTCGCCCCTTGAATAGATTCAAACAGAGCGGCGGCAAGAGCACCAAGCTTTATTGAAGGACTATGCGCGAGCCCAAGAGCAACATGAGTTGCGGCGTACTGCCTGGAGAGAGCAGTGCAGAGCGAACATGAATAGGGGTAAGGCGGCGCCAGCCAGGCCGGAGGACGAACCCGAAAAGCCGAAGTTGCGACGGTTGATAGTAAACGACGCTACCTTTGAGGCGCTTCACCAGACCATGAGCGAAACCCCGGCGGGCATCCTAGTGACCGTGACGAACTCACTGGATGGCTGAGTCGATTGGATCAAGAGCAGTATGGCACCGAACGCGGCTTTGCGCTGCAAGCGTGGAATGGCGACTCCCCTTACGACGTCATCCGCATTGGACGCGGGGCCATCCACGTTGACGCCTGTTGCATGTCCGTCCTCGGTGGCATACAACCGAGCCGGCTTCGCTCGTACCTGGTGGATGCTCTCAAAGACGGACCGAGCAATGACGGATTGATTCAGCGGTTTCAATTACTATATAGGTGCGCATAAATAATTCGACATCATTTGGAAAAATGAGCAATGATGGTCTATATGCGCCAGCAGCTGGGCTACTCGGTGCAACGGCCAACGACCAAACCGGTTCAGGCCGATGTGAAGCAACACCGTAAATGGATGCGCTACACGTACCCGAATCTAAAAAACACGCCAAAACCGAAGGGGCGGTGATTGTTTTCGAAGACGAGGCTTCGTTTCGGCAGACTCCCACCCTGCATGCGACCAGGGCCAAACGGGGAAG
>JBEKZL010000369.1:0-6030 GCA_049509915.1 Bryobacteraceae bacterium
TACGCAGGCCGTCGATAATAGTCAGCGCACGGTCCTGGCGGGGAATATTCATCCCAAGGCCCTGGCTGCCAATGACCGGGGGCGAGTGGAGCCCTCGCTTGCGATCTCTTTCATCACGCTGACGCTTGCGCCATCGGCGAGCCAGCAGGCCAACCTCGAGAAACTTCTGGTGGAACAGCAGACGCGAGGTTCTGCGAAATATCATCACTGGCTGACGCCGGAAGAATATAGCCAGCGCTTCGGCGTGAGCGATGCCGATATCAGCAAGGTCACCCAGTGGCTTCAGGAGCAGGGCCTGCAAGTCGTTTCAATCGCGCGCGGGCGGGGCTGGATCGCGGCAAGCGGAACAGCGGCGCAGGTCGAGGCGGCCTTTCAGACCGAGATTCACACCTACGTGGCCGACGGCGAGACGCACTTTGCGAACGCGTCGGAGCCGTCCGTGCCCGCGGCGTTTGGCTCGGTGGTGAAAGGCATTCGCGGCCTGAGCGATTTTCGGATGAAACCGCAACTGCGCGCTCCGCACGTCAAGCCTGATTACACAACGGGGACAGTCCCGACTCACGATATTGCGCCGGGCGATCTGGCTACGATTTACGACATCACGCCTTTGTACACGGCCGGAATCAACGGAACCGGGCAGAAGATCGCGATCGCTGGGCAAATCGAGGTCAATCTTTCCGACATTGAGCAGTTCCGCAGCATGTTCAATCTACCGGCCAACAATCCCCAGACGCTGCTGGTGCCAGGGTCGCCAAACCCGGGGAACAAGTCGAGCTCGGGCGATCTGGCGGAGTCGGACCTGGATCTGGAATGGTCCGGCGCGGTGGCGTGGAACGCGACCATCATTTTTGTGTATTCCACCGACGTGATGACGTCGGTGCAGTATGCGATAGACCAGAAACTTGCGCCGGTGGTCAGCGTGAGCTATGGCTCATGCGAACCGGAGACGCCGGCGTCGGATATCGCTGCGTTCCAACAATGGGCGCAGCAAGCCACCGCGCAGGGGATCACGTGGTTCGCCGCGGCTGGCGACGACGGCGCGGCGGATTGCGCCGATACGCAAAATCCGGGGCTTGCGGTTGACCTTCCAGGCAGTCTGCCGGAAGTGACCAGTGTAGGCGGCACGCAGTTCGTCGAGGGGACCGGCACGTATTGGAGCCTCACCAACAACACCAATGGGGCATCGGCACTGTCCTACATTCCAGAGACGACGTGGAACGATAGCGCGGAAGACGAGGAGCCGTCGGCGAGCGGCGGCGGCGCGAGCATTCTGTTTTCGAAACCTTCGTGGCAAACCGGTCCGGGCGTACCGAGCGACAACGCGCGCGACGTGCCCGACGTATCGCTGAACGCGTCGGACGATCACGACGGCTATCTGGTCTACACCAGTGGGAGCCTTCAGATTTACGGAGGGACTTCGGTGCCGGCGCCTTCGTTTGCCGGGCTGACGGTGCTTCTGAATCAAGAGATCGGCTCGGGCGGAGTGGGTAACATCAATCCGAACCTGTATTCGCTGGCGCCATCCGGTTGGGGCTTCGGCATGTGTCACGACATCACGACGGGCAACAACATTGTAACGGTACCTTGTGGTCGAAGAGAGCCGGCTTGCACGCCCACTCCGGTGGGGTACTACGCAGGCGTGGGCTACGATCAGGCGACGGGACTCGGGTCGGTGGATGCGTACAAGCTGGTGATGGGATGGAACGGCGGGGGCACAACGGCGCCGGGTTCGGCCGCAAGCGTCACGCTGCTTAGCAATTTGAGCACAATGGCAGCCAATGACGTGGTGTATTTGATGGCGACGGTAACTTCGACGAATGGAACCACGCCGTCCGGGTCGATCTCGTTTTCGATGGGAGGAACTTCTTTAGAATCGGTCGTGTTGACCGGGTCGGCGGGCACGGCGACGGCGGCGCTGGCGGTGAACGGCTTGCAGTTGCCGCTGGGTCCCGGAACGATTACAGCAACGTACAACAGCACCAACAGCGCGTCGGTAACGGTCAACGTGACGGCGTCCGGATCGGGCTCAATCGCCACGCCGGCGATCACCAGCGTCGCCAATGGAGCTAGCTTCAAACAAACCTTCGCGCCGGGATCGATTCTGAGCGTGTTCGGATCGCAGCTCTCGCCCGCGACCCAGAGCGCGTCGACCGTGCCGTTGCCGCTTTCGACCTCTGGGGTCGCGGTGCTGGTGAACGGAATCGCCGCGCCGCTGTATTACGTCTCTCCGGGGCAGTTGAACGTGCAGATTCCGTATGAGGCGACGGCCAACAGCACCGCGGTGCTGAGCGTGAACAACAACGGGCAGGTGACCACGCAATCATTCCAGGTGGCTGCAGCGGCGCCAGGGATTTTCACAAACTCGGCCGACGCGCTGCTTCCCACGGCGACTGCGGCGGTGGGACAGGAGATCGCGCTCTACATCACCGGCGTGGGAGCCGTTTTTCCGGCGGTCTCGGATGGCGCAGCGCCTGCGGCGTCCACTGTGCTCGCGGACCTTCCGATGCCGGTGCAGCCAACGACCGTCACGATTGGCGGAGCCGTAGCGAAGGTCGACTTCATCGGCATTCCTTCGGGGCTGGTGGGCGTAACGCAGATCAACGTGCAAGTTCCGAACGGGATCTCGACCGGCGCGCAGCCGGTGGTGGTGACGGTAGGCGGAGTCGCCAGTGCGCCGGCGACGATCACGATTACCAACTGACCGGCGCTCGCTTTACTCGACTCGGCTGGCCGAAGAACATCACGTCGAGCTTTTCGACTTAGCGGTACGCTGGACGGGCGGCTGGCCGCAGCCACCCGATTGCGTCCAGTGGCGCAACCCCCAGCACGACGGGACTGTCTTCCGAGCACGTAATCCGGCTAAAAGCATCAAAGGCTGAAAGGGAGCACGATAGAAAGTTGAATACTGGAAATACAGAACCCGAAGCGGAGTGATTGCCCATGAAAGCTAAGAGCGCTGCAAGAGATTTTCCTGTCGTTTGCGTGGGCGGTTCCGCCGGTGGACTCGACGCCTATACCCGGTTACTAAGGCATCTGCCGGCCAATATGGGGGTTGCTATTGTCATTGTTAATCACCTGAGGACCGTAGCCACCTTGCTCCACGAAATTCTCCCACGCTACACCGCGATGCCGGTTGAACTCATCACGGAAAAACTACTCATACAGCCCAACCGTGTTTTCGTCATCCCAGAACAGCGTGATTTGCACGTTCTCGATGGAGAGTTCCGTCTAAAGCCGATATCGAAGCCGAGGGGATGGCCCGACGTGATTACGGTCTTTCTGCGTTCCCTAACGAAGCACTGGGGCGGCAAACTTATCGCTGTCATTGTCTCCGGCTATGATGGCGATGGGGCAGCGGCGCTGTGCGGCATAAGAGAAGTGGGAGGCATCACAATCGCGCAGAAGCTCGACACCGCCGGGCAGCCGGATATGCCTGAGAGCGCAATAGCGAGCGGCTGTATAGATTTTGTTCTTTCACCTGAAGATATCGCTCAAGAAATTGTCCGCATTGCGCACGCGGCTTCAGCGGTTCAGTGAGTTCCATATTGCGTGCCATAAGGGTCTCTTGAAGCTTCGCCGCCAGTCTCGGGCAAGAAGTGATGTCGACGCCCGGCAACCGTGTTGCGATTCGGACGCCCAAAACGGCAGACAGTTCATCGGGACCGGCCGTAGATGGCTGCGCTTCAGGTGTTCCGACATTGGTACACAGCCAAAGAGAGTCTCATCGGCGGCCCCAGGCGGAACGCCACCCAGCGGAAAATCACGCCGGAGCACCCAGGCTGTTCTCATGGATGGTTTAACATCCCCTTGTGCTCCGCAAAGCAGGGGAGACGGCAAGAACCCTGCACCGCATTTTGAGTCGGCAGACTGCTCCAGGCCTTTCCTGGTTCTGATTTGGTCATGCTAAGGCGCTCGAACCTTTGCCTTCCTGACGCCGTCCTCCTTCGGTCGGCAACACCGGGGCAAAACAGCAAATAGACCCCGTAGGTCCGTCAGCGCGATTTTCGTTCCGGCCTCCGATTATGACCAGCACGTTTTTGGCCGCCCAGGGGAAAAAGGCGACGATTGTAACCCTATCTGATATGACGGTGGCCGAAGCCTGAAAGCTGGGTTGCTTTGCCGCCCGAACGCTGACGTCGGCCTTCCACCTCGAGTTCGCGCTTCGTTAGCCCGCCACGAACATAGCCCTGGAAGGAGAGTATTCTCGCCTCTGGCGGCCCAGCGGATTATGATCCATTTGAAACCCGTGCGAGACTCAATCGTAGCAGCGTGAATGTGGCCGCACAGTCTTTCTGCAGGGGCCGTCGTGTCTGATGGCAATATTTGCAGTCTCCGGAACGGCTTTCGGGCTAGAATGAACTCGGCGCCTCATTATGCTCGGGATTGAGCTTCGCGCGGTGCGCTACACCTGGACGGCGGCACTGGTGCTGTTAGTGTTGTGGCTGGTCTATCTGCTCCGCTCCACGCTGTTCCTCTTCATCCTGGCGGTGCTGTTCGCCTACCTTTTGGCGCCCCTGGTGAACCTGGTGGACCGCTTTCTTCCCGCCAGCAAGACGCGCACGCGCACACCGGCCCTGGCGTTAGCGTATGTGATCGTCGTGGGACTGGTGGTTCTGGCGGGGATTCTGATAGGCACACGGGTGGTGGAGCAAGCGACGGAACTGGCGCAGAGATTCCCTCACATTCTCGAGCGTTGGGAGGCATCTTTTCAGACGAAAGTGCCGGACTCGCTAAAGACGCAGTTGGTCGTGCGGTTCAACGAGCTGATCGCCGCCCTGCCGGAATACGGCCTGAGATTTCTGGCACTTATGGGCAACCTGATCTATGTGGTGATCATACCGGTTCTGGCCTTCCTGTGCCTGAAGGATGGACCTCTGATGCGGCAGCACATCCTGGATCTGGTGGGACCGGGGCCGCGGCGCGCCCTGCTGGACGACGTCCTGGCCGATATGCATCTGTTGCTGGGCCACTACATGCGGGCGCTGCTGATGCTGTCGGCCATCGGGTTCGTAGCGTACAGCGTTTTCCTCTCGGTGCTGGGCGTCCGCTACGGCATTCTGCTGGGTGTACTGGCGGGTGCACTGGAGTTTATCCCGATGATCGGGCCGTTGGCGGCGGCGGCGATTGTCATCCTGATTGGGGGCGCTTTCAGCGGCCACCTGCTGCCCATCCTGATCTTCATCGTAGCCTTCCGCATGTTTCAGGATTACTTGGTATGCCCGCACGTGATGCGACACGGTGTGCAACTTCATCCGCTGCTGGTGCTGTTCGGCGTCTTCGCAGGTGCGGAGTTGGCGGGTGTCGCGGGAACCTTCTTGTCGGTGCCGGTGCTGGCACTGGTGCGGGTTTTGTACCTGCGGATCTACCAGGTGCGCCAGCAGGCGCAGGCGAAGATGGAATACCGTCTGGATTGAGGCGCCAGAGGCAAGACTCGTCTAATCTAATAGGTGCCGGTGCGCGCCTGGTAAACGGTGTCGGTGCTCTAAAGTTTTGGATTGCGTGCAATGCGGCCTCGTCTTTGGCGCGTGTGGAAGCTCCCGAATCCGCGAATTTCAATCTTGTCCCCGGATCTCAGGGCACGGACGATGCTGTCAAAGATGGCGCGAACGACGACGTCGGATTCCTTCAGGGGTATTCCGATGGCTTGGTAAACTTCTTCGGTCAGATCGGCCCTCGTCATCTGGCACACCCCCGCTGGATCACAGTATCACAATGTCGGTGCGGTCCCCGGTCTGCCCATTTTGCCGCGTGACCGCGATAGCGAGAGGCTATCAAATTATCGAGGCCTGCGAGAGTCTTCACGCTCCGAGGTATTCAGCAGCGCGCCGGGGACGCGGAAACTGCAGGGTCTGCGGTTGCCGGGACACGAAGCCCGGGCAGTTGGAAAGCACCAACCCGGTCCGCTAATCCGCGAACGCCTCACACAGCCACGTATCTCCGCTCATCCGGCGGTGCTACACTCATCTCGGGAGGAAGCAGCGCGAAGCCGGCCCAGAAGTTTGACGCGTGGCTGACGTCCCTCTGGGATTG
>JBEKZL010000037.1:0-69589 GCA_049509915.1 Bryobacteraceae bacterium
GTGTCTAACAGATTCGTCCGATATTCTCTGAGCCTGACATTCGCTGTGGCGCTGACATCCGCCCAGAGCCGGCCAATCCCGCAACTGGTAAAGCAGGACGGCAAGTTCCGTTTGATGGTAGACGGGAAACCGTTCCTCATGCTGGGCGGCCAGATGGGTAACCGTAACGCCTATCCCGATACCGTGGAGCGGGCCTGGCCCGGCTTCAAGGCCATGAACTAACGCGCCCGCCACCGACGCGATCGCTTCCGACAACTATCACCAGAATCCCACCACGTACCAGAAGGTCTGGACAGCTACACGCGGCCGGACAATCCGTTGTTGATCGTGGAGACCGGCAGCGGCATAGCCGCGCGGGGCTTCTTCTACGCTGTTGCCGATCATTCCGCGATAAGTTTGGGCCTGATGGGCGGGGATTGGCTTCCGGGACCCCCGCTTGATATGACCGGCGTGGGCGCGTGTTTTTTCCCGCTGCCATCACGATTCTGTGGGCCTCTTACGCTCTCTTTCTCCACTGGTTCGATGCGCAGAGCCTCTGCAGTTCTGCGCCGCTCCCGGAACTTATTTTCATATTGCTGAGCATGATCGGCTTCCTGGTGATTTCTAAGGCGGAAACAGAGTCCTATCTCCGGATGTGCGGGTGGCAGCGGTTGTCACTCTCGCCTGTTGTGGAGGATGGTGGTGGACCGAGGTCATATACGACCTTCAGGTGATCCACTCTCAGCCGACGCTGCAGTGAAGCCACGGCGGGCGGAAAAAGGCGAACCGGAGTCGAACCCGCATTTGGCCAGGCTCATTGTCCCGCGGGACTGTTGGCGGCCGCCGCCGGAGGGGCCGGTCTGCCGGCGTCCAAGTGGTCCCAGTTGAGGATGGCGTTGAATGCCAGCATGAAGGTTCCCTGGGTTTGCCAGCGCCAGAAAGGACGCAAGGCGAACATCACGATGTGGCCCTTGCCGAGCGGAACGTCCACAAGCGCGGCCCGGCCGGATATGGCGGCGCCGCCGGCGATGGTTCCCGAAAGCAGCATCTCGCCGGGGCTGGTGGGAAATTGCAGAATCACGCGGGGGCGGCTTTCGCTCGGGCCAGCTCCGCGTCCGCTGCCTTCGGCGGTCGCGCCACCTCCTCCGCGCCCGCCCCGTCCCCCGCGTCCGCCGGTAGCCGGCGCCGCTTCGGCGGCCTCGCCTGGATCGAGCGGAGAGACGCTCATAGTGGTCACATTGGGATATACATTCTGCCCTTCGCCCCCGTTCACCGGACCGGTCTGCCCGCGTCCTCCTCCGCCGCCGAATCCACCGAACCCGCCCAACGGGGCGGCCGCGGCGTTCAGCACCGGGTCCTGGTTGAAATACACCGGCAGATCCTTGCCGTCGTAGCCATAAGCGATGGGGCTGCCTTTGTCGGCGAAAACGCCGCGCAGAATCGATCCGCGAGCGAAGAAGTTGGCCGGATGTTCCACGGCGACGCCGCCCGCCAGGTCGTACTCGGCCATCAATGCCGCCGTCGAACCTTCGGTAATCAGCAGGCCGCCCTCCTCGACGAACTTCGACAGCTCCTCCAAGCCCTCCATACCCATGCCGCCGCGGATATCGTCGGTGGAATCGAGGCCGCCGAAGCTCGGTGTGTCGGCGGATTTCTTGTAAGGGATGGGCGTATTGCCCGTCATAGGCACTCCCGCCACGATGGATTGCGACGTGCCGGTCACGTGGGGGAATACGATCACGTCGTACTTGGCGCGCAGGCCGCCCTCCTTCAGTTTCTTATCGGCGAAGTAAGTGTACGGCACGCCGTAACGATCGAAGGCGGCCCGCACCCAGCCTTCATCCTGCGTGCGCGACCACGAATGTACGTAGCCGATGCGCGGCGTCGTCAACGGGTGCGTCTTCACCTTCGGCGCCGAAGCCGCTGCCCACCCCGACAGCCCCAGGTCCTTGAGCTCGGGCTCCAGGCGGGCGCGGTCGGCATTGGGGAGAATCATGGCGCCGGCGCGGAACTGGTGGCCGTCCAGCTCGAAATTCTCCTCCGCCGCCAGGGCCTGGATCGCCGGATTCAACATGCGGAAGCGCATCAGGTTGTTATCGCTGGTATCGTCCACCACCAGAACCCCGCCGCTTCCCGTTACCCCGCCGGCGGCCTTGGCATCGGCCGTCAACAAGCTCATGGGATGCTCCAGAACAGACTTGTCATGCACCGCGGTAAGTTTGACATCGCGCAGGTATTGCATGGTCCAACCAGTGTCGTCGTAGGGCCGGGGATTGGTCGTCGCGTATGCCTGCACGCTGGTGTACATATCCACCAGGGTGCGGTAGGGCTGGTCGCCGCGAACGATGTAATCGCCCGCGGCCACTGCAAGCTTGCCGGCCTCGAAAGAGGAATTGGCGGTGTGAACTTCCACGCCCTGGCGGCGCAGCTCGTTGACCATGTCGGCGGCCTCCGCTTTGCGCCGCTGCCCGGCCGGTATCACCCAGGCATTCGGGCTGTCGGCGCCGTTCTTTCCCTTGTCGATGGAGCGCTGGTTCTTCAGGTAGTAATTTTCGAGATACAACTCGCGGTTCCGGCCCACCTGGTTCAACGCCAACAGGATGGCCGATTCCTGGAGGTTGGTATTGTTGCGCGGTCCCCATTTCACCGAGGGAAGCGGCGGATTGGGCCGGAACCATTCGCGGCTCGTCGCGCTTGCCGGCATCCGCAGGTCCGGTTGAATGTCCGGGCCGTAGCTCTGCACTTCATAAAAACGGCCGAAGGAATTGTGCGTCAGGGCGATCCAGAACAGGTAATTCGGCACCCAGCCGTCGTAATAGCCGTAGGTCCAGACGCCTGGCACGCCGCGCTTGGCCAATTCCATGATTTCGGTTTCGCCCAACAGCCACCATTCGTCGATCGAAATTGGATCGAGCGAAACGTTGTAGGGACCGGTGCCGGTGGAAATGTATAAATAAGGCTCGCTTTCATGCAGGTCATGCAGAATGGTGGGGTGCCATTCGAGCACGCCGCGGGTGAAGCTCCGGGTCAACTCCAGGTATTGACCCATGCCGTCGCGGTTGTTGTCATGCTGCACGTATTTGCCCCAGTACATCATCAGCGAATTGCGGGCCGCGCCGTGCTCTTTGCCGTAGTAATAAGCGTCCACCACTTTTTCCCGGCCGTCCACTTCCAGCACGGGTGTGATGAAGGTGATGACGTTGTCGCGGATCTGCTGGATAACAGGAGTCTCTTCGACGATCAGCCGAAAGGCCAGCTCGATGAGCATTTCCGGTCCGCCGGTTTCGGGCGAGTGAATGCCGCTATTGATCCAGTAGATGGGTTTAGCGGTGTGAATCAGTTGTTTGGCCTGTTCCGGGGTGATCTTGCGCGGATCGCCCAGCTTGGCCAGCATATCCTTGTACCTGTCGAGATCCTTGAGCGCGGCCTCGTCGGCGATGGCCAACACCACGATGTCGCGGCCTTCCTCGGTGGTTCCCATCTTCCAGAAGCGGGCGCGGGGGGAAGCCTTGGCCAGCGCCTGGTAGTAGCGTTCGATCTCGGAAGCGTGGGTGAGCTCGCCTGGCTTGCCCGGAATTCGGCCCAGGAACTTGAGCGGCGAGGGTACGGTACCCGAAGCCGGCATGTGGTCCACCAGTTCGGTGGAGAAGCGCGGGTCCTGGAGATACTCGTGGATAAGCTTGGTGTATTCTTCGTCCTGTTTTTGGGGCGCGGCCGAGCTGGGAGCCGGGGCCGTTTTGTCTTTTTTCACCGCGGCCGGCGGCGCCGCCGATGCGGCCCAGGCAAGGAGTAGTACCGCGAGTGTGCCGCCAGTGGCGGCGGAACGACGAATCATAGATGAAGGCCCTTTCCCGATGGACCGGCGAGAATTCCGGGCCGGCTCTAAGCAGTTATACCGCATCGCGCGGGCGCGCGTGGGAGCATGGTCCTTCAAGATTGCGGCGGGATGGTGTCGGGTGCCGTGGGCTACAATGCTTACCAAGATGTCAGGTAATACACTCACTGGGGCGGATACCGTTTTTGCCGCCGCCGCCGCACTCCCGTTCGGAGTCGCAATCGCCGCTCCTAATGGAGCCGTCACCTGGGTGAATGCTGCCTATGCTCAATTGGCGAGTTGCACGCCGGATGAAATGCTAGGTCAATCGGCTGGAGAATTCGATTGGGAGACACTGTCGCACACAGAGCCCTCCTCGGAACCGTGGCGGGGCCAGGCGCTCTGTCGGCGGAAGACGGGTGAAGCCTACTCGGTAGAGCACAGCATTACCACACTCCGAAACCCCGCTGGAGAAGTAACGGGCTTCTGGATAATGAACCGGGACACCACCGGGCTCAAACGACCCGCGGGTGTGCTATGCAATGCCGAAGCCAATCTTTCAGCCTTGATCGAAAGTACCGAGGACGCTGTATGGTCCGTGGACCTAAATTATAGGCTCGTAACCTTCAATCGGGCGCTGCAGGCGGCTTTCGAGCGCAGTTTTGGTGTCCTGGCAGCGCTTGGAATGGGACCGGACGACCTGCTTCCACCAGAAAGGGCGGCGTTATTTGCTCCACTTTATGAGCGTGCACTGTCAGAAGGACCGTTCCGAACCGAGTACTCGTTACTGGATGGGCGAACCCTGGAGTTGTCATTCAATCCGATTCGCCAGAATGGACAAGCGGTTGGCATTTCCGTTTTTGGCAAGGACATCACGGAACGTAAGACGGCAGAGATAGCGCTACGGGAAGCCGAAAGAAAATATCGGAGCATCTTCGAGGGTGCGGTCGAGGGTATCTATCGAACGTCCATCGAAGGGAAGAGTCTAGCGGCGAACCCTGCTTTGGCGAAGATACTGGGCTACGACTCGCCCGAAGATGGCACAACTGCGGTCACTGACACGGCTTGTCAGGTGTGGCTAGACCCAAAAGAGCGATCCCGTTTCGTGAAGCTGCTCGAAGATCGGGGAGCCGTGCGTGGCTACGAATGCCAGTTCAAGCGGAAGGATGGTGAGGCGATTTGGGTGTCGCTCAGCAGTCGGCTCGTGTGCGATGAAGATGGGAGAGCGCTCTACAGCGAAGGTTTCGTTGAAACCATCACCGAACGCAAACAGACGGAATGTGCCTTGCGGAAGTCCCAGGAAAAGTTCGCCAAACTGTTCCGGTGCAGCCCTGCCGTCGTCACCCTTTGCGACCTAACCGACGATGGCCGGTTTATCGACGTCAATGAGGCGTTTGAATTGACAAACGGCTATCGGCGCGAAGAAGCAATCGGGCGCACAGCCGGGGAGTTAGGGTTGTGGCCCAATTTTCCTGAATTCGATGAAAGCGTAAAGCAGTTTCGGGCCACTGGCCGGCTTCACAACTTCCGACACCAGTTCCGCAAGAAGAATGGCGGCATTGGCACCGGATTGACTTCGGTGGAGGTGATCGACATCGACGGCAAGCCCGTTGCGATTTCGGCGACCATAGACATTACCGAACAGCTGGAAGCGGAGAGACGACTACAGGCCGAAGGCAAGAGATTTCAGACGATCGTTGAACACACCGACGCTGGATACTTCCGAATCGGCGTCGATGGATGCTATGAGGATATGAATTCCGCTTGGTTGCGGATGCACGGGTTCACCGGCAGGGATCAAGCCATCGGGCTCCATTTTTCCGCGGTTCAGGTTCCGGACGATGTGACGAAGGCGGGACAAGTTGTAGAAGCTCTCGTCCAGGGTGGGCCGGCCAGAACGGGCGAATTCTCCAGACAGTACCGAGACGGAACCGTTGGCTACCACAGTTTTTCAGCGAGCCCCGTATTCGACGGTGATCGGGTAATAGCCATCGAAGGATTCCTGGTTGACATCAGTGACCGGAAGAAAGCCGAACAGGAGCGGCAGCGGACCGAAGAGCGGTTCAGAACGCTCTTTGACTCCATGCAGGAAGGAGTTGCTATCCATGAGCTGCTCCATACCAACGGCACTCCACAGAATTATATTCTGCTGGAAGTGAATCGACGGTACGAAGAAATCCTCGGCGTCAAACGTGAAGATGTGGTGAACAAACTAGCGACGGACGTTTATGGAGTCCAGAGCGCTCCCTACGTGAAAGAGTATGCGTCGGTCGTTGAAGCGGGCACGCCTTCCAAGTTTGAGACATACTTTGCGCCGATGGACAAGCACTTCGTTATCTCCGTCGCGCCTATGGGCGATGAGCGTTTTGCTACGATTTTCTTCGACATTACCGAACAAAAGAAAACCGAACTTGCGATTCAGCAAGCGCATGAATCCGTTGCCAAGGCGGAAGCCCACTATCGCCTGATGTTTAATAGCGTTTCAGACGCCATCTTTGTTTTCACGGCAGACGAAGGCGGGGTGCCGAGTAACTTTCTAGAAGTCAATGATGCGGCCTGTCGCTATCTAGGCTATACACGAGATGAACTGTTGAAGATGCAAATTTTTGATGTCGCCGGCCCTGAACTGGATTCGGACATTCCGCATCTTATTCAGCGTCTTCGCGCGGCGAACGGCCGGCTAATGTATGAAGGGAACGACGTAGCAAAAGACGGGCGGCGAATTCCCGTAGAGGTCAACACTCGTCTGGTCGATCTTGATGGAGTGCAAACGCTTATCTCCTGTGTGCGGGACATTTCCGACCGCAAGGAAGCCGAGAAGCAGTATCGGGAAATATTCAACGGTGCGCTGGAAGGCATTTACCGAACGTCTCTTGAGGGAAGAAATCTTGCTGCGAACCCTGCCCTGGCGACCATGCTCGGTTATGATTCGGCCCAAGAGGTTGTTTCTAAGGTTACTGACTCGGCCCGTCAGGTATGGGTAGACCCGGATGAGCGGGCAAAATTCATGCGGCTACTCGCACATGATGGCATCGTCCGTGGGTTCGAGTGCCAGTACAGGCGCAAGGACGGGACCAAAATCTGGGTAGCACTTAGTAGCCGTATGGTTTACGGCGAGGACGGACGCATATTGTACACCGAAGGCTTCGTCGAAGACATCGCGGAACGCAAACGGATACAAGATGCGCTACGCAAATCGGAAGAGAAGTTCGTTAAGGTGTTTCTGAGTAACCCTGCAATGGGTATGCTGTTCAAGCCCGAAGAGGAAGGGAACCGGATCGCTGATGTAAATGAAGCATTTGAGCAGGTCACGGGTTATCGACGTGAAGAATTGCTTGGCCGTACCAGCAAGGAACTTGGGCTTTGGGTTGATCCGGCGAGGTTCGACGAGTTTAGGCGGCTACTGCGAACGGATGGGAGAGTTCGCAATTTCGAGTTTCAGTTTTACAACAAGACTGGAAAGATTCGAACGGGACTAATGTCTGCTGAATGGCTTGAGCTTGAAGGCAGGGATTGGGCTATTTCAGCGACCATCGACATTACCGAACAGAAAAAAGCGGAAGAGTCTATTCGAAGCCTCGTTACCGCTATCGAGCAGACCGGCGAGGCAATCGTGGTTACGGACGTCGATGGAGCGATTCAATACTGCAACCCTGCGTTTGAAAAAGTCACCGGCTACTCTAAGGACGAGGCGATTGGGGCGAATCCGAGAATCTTGAAGTCGGGTAAACACAGCGCGGAGTTCTACGAGGAAATGTGGGCGACACTTATGCGGGGTGCAGTGTGGTCTGGACACCTCACAAACCAAAGGAAAGATGGCTCCTTGTTCGAAGAAGATGCGACAATCTCGCCGATACGAGATGCGTTGGACAAGCTTTCGGGCTTCGTGGCCGTTAAGCGGGATGTGACGGAGCGCCGACAACTTGAAGATCAACTTCGCCAGGCTCAAAAACTGGAAAGTATCGGCAGACTAGCGGGTGGCGTGGCTCATGACTTTAACAACCTCTTGACGGTCATCAATGGATACGGTGACTTTCTGCTCAAGGGATTAAAGAGCGGCGATCGGTTGCGATCTTACGCCGAAGAGATTAAGACTGCCGGTGAGCGTGCGGCCAGCCTCACCAACCAACTGCTGGCGTTCAGCAGGAAACAGGTGATCGAACCGAAAGCCGTGGACTTGAACGCCATCATTCGGGAATCTACGGTTATGCTTCAGCGATTGATTGGCGACGACATAGCGCTGCAGACGCACTTGGACGTTTCGTTGGGGCAAGTGATGGCAGACCCGGATCAGATTCATCAGGTGATAGTGAACCTTGCGGTTAACGCCCGTGATTCAATGCCGGATGGTGGGGCACTCGATACTGAGACGCTGAACGTTGAGCTTGGCAAAGACGACAGCGCCGCCATGCACCCGGATGCGGTGCCGGGGAGGTATGTTTTGTTGAGCGTTACGGACACGGGACACGGCATGGACGAGGCGACCTGTCAACGGATTTTTGAACCGTTCTTCACCACAAAAGCACTGGGCAAAGGAACGGGATTAGGGTTGTCAACTGTTTACGGCATCGTCAGGCAGAGCGGCGGCTGGATAAACGTGTGGAGCGAAGTGGGCGTCGGAACTACCTTCAAAATTTATTTTCCCCGTATGGATGCGTCTCGAGTGCCACAACGGGACCCCGTCAGCACCCTCGCCGAAGGCGGCAGTGAGACCATTCTCGTGGTGGAAGATCAGCAGGCGGTCCGGTCTTTCGCCAAGGCTGCATTGAGGCAGCGTGGCTACCTGGTGATTGAAGCGTCCGATGGCGACGAAGCGCTCTCTGTTGCCGAGCAACATTCCGGACAGATTGACTTGTTGGTGACGGATGTGATTATGCCGGGGCTGGACGGTAGGGAGTTGTCTGAACACCTGGGGCGGTTGTATCCGAATCTTAAGGTGCTGTTCATGTCCGGCTACACAGCGGATGTGATTGCTCACCGGGGCGTGCTTGAGCCAAGTGTTTGGTTTTTACATAAGCCGTTCAGCCAGGAGGAACTGGCGCAAAAGGTTCGTGCTCGTTTGGACCAACCACTCTGAATTGGGCGGTCGTAGGCGTGGCGACAGGCGGCTGCGAATCAATCAGACGGGATCTACTGGACCGATCTTTGGCAGCAATTGGTCCACAATCGAGAGCAGCGAACCTGGAGAGAACGGCTTGGCAAGCGTTGCAACCGCACCGAACAGTCTCGCCGCCTCCAGCAACGTGCCACCCAGGAAGCCAGATATGACGACGATTTTGGGTTTCGACGACTTGGCACGGACAGCTTTCAAAAACTCAAATCCGTCCATATCGGGCATTGACAGATCGAGAACGACCAGATCGAAACCGATTGCCTCCATTTCCGCCAGCGCTTGTTTCCCGTTACTGACTGCTTTCACGTAGTAGCCGGCGTCCTCCAAGGCCAAAGTGATTACGCCTCGGATTTGTGGGTCATCATCGACAATCAGGACCGTATGTTGCATCTGGACCTTATGAACACAACCCTTGCCGGCGCTGGGTGGAACCTGGCGGGCAAGAAAACGCTATCCGCGTCAACGAGAGTAGCAGACCGCAACATCCGTTTACAACGGCCCCGCCCCGGCCGGCGGCGGTGTTCGCCGGGGAGCCCAGCACCACGGTTGGCAACGGCTCTGCGATTCCGCCATCGAGCCGAGCCGGTGTAACGATCGCCGTTCAGTGAGGCCGGGTGCAACAGGTCACTAGCCCACTGGCTACGCGTTCGATTGCCCCTCTCGGGTCCTCGAATCCGTATTACACTCGTGAAAGTCCCGGGAGGACCGTACTTTGTCCGCATCCGTTCGTATACCCGTATTCTTCGCTTTCTGGCTGGCCGCGCTGGCGCCGGCCCAATCGCTCGATCCCGCTCTTTATTCGGAAATGCACTGGCGCTCCATCGGCCCCACTCGCGCCGGCCGCGCGCGAGCCGTCGCCGGCGTACCCAGCCAGCCTAACGTGGCTTATATCGGATTCGACAACGGCGGCGTCTGGCGCTCCACCGATTACGGCTCTACCTGGGTCCCCATCTTCGACCACGAAACCACCGGCGCCATCGGAGCCATCGCCGCCGCGCCCTCCAACCCCAACATCGTCTATGTCGGCACGGGCGCCGGCATCATTCGGCCCGATCTCGCCGTGGGCGATGGCATCTACCGCTCCACCGACGCCGGCAAGACCTGGGTCCATCTCGGCCTTCGCGATACCCAGATGATCGCCAATATCGACGTCGACCCGCGCGACCCCGCCCGCCTGTTCGTCGCCGCCCTCGGTCATCCCTACGGTCCCAATCCCGAGCGCGGCATCTTCCGCTCCACCGATGGCGGCGCCCACTTCGAAAAGGTGCTCTTCAAGGACGATTACACCAGCGCCAACGATGTCCGCATCGATCCCAGACATCCCAACGTCGTCTATGCCGGCCTCTGGCAGCAGCAACAGGGCTTTTATGAGAACGGCGCTTTCGGCGGCACCGGCGGCGGCGTATTTAAGTCCATTGATGGCGGCACCACCTGGAAGCAGCTCACCGGCGGCCTGCCATCGGTCATTGAAGCCAACCTGGCCATCGCCCCCAGCAATCCCGGCCTCGTCTATGCCATGGTGGCTTCTCCCGCCGCTCCAGGCGCCGGGCGCGGCGGTCGTGGCGGACGCGGTGGCGCGGCTGGCTCGGTCGCATTCTATAAATCCACCGACGACGGCGAGCATTGGACCCTCACCGCCAGTCCCGAGGATCCCCGCCCGCTTCTCCGCATCGGCGGCGGCGACTTGCCCACGATTACCGTCGATCCCAAGAACGAAAACGTCGTCTATAGTTCCTCGATCGTATTTTGGCGGACCGAGGATGGAGGCGCGACCTGGTCGGCCGTGCGCGGCTCGCCCGGCGGCGACGACTACCAGAAAAGCTGGATCAATCCCGAAAATCCCAATATCATCCTTCTGGTGTCCGACCAGGGCGGTGTGATTTCCGCCAATCGCGGTGAATCCTGGAGCAACTGGTATACCCAGCCCACCGCCGCCATGTATCACGTCACCACCGACAATGCCTTCCCCTATCGCCTGTGCGGCGGCCAACAGGATTCCGGTTCGGCCTGCGTCGATAGCCGCGGCATGGATGGCGAAATCACCTTCCACGATTGGCACCCCGTCGCCATCGAGGAATACGGCATGGCCGCTCCCGATCCCAAGAATCCCGACCTGGTCTACGGCGGAAAAGTCAGCCTCTATAACCGCGCTACCGGACAAAAAACCAGCATCGGTCCCCCTCGCCCCGGCCGTGGCGCACCCGTTCCAGTCGTGCCGGGAGAGCCCCCCGCCCGCACCGTTCGCACTCAGCCGCTCATCTGGTCGCCCAAAGACCCCAATATTCTCTACTTCGCCACCGCAGGCGTTTGGAAGACCACCAACGGCGGCCATAACTGGATACCTATCAGCGGCGACCTCACGCGCCAATCCTGGGATGTGCCTGGTAATGCCGGTAAATATGCTTCCACCGTGACGCCATCCGCACTTGGCACCGTCACCGCCCTGGCGCCCTCCCCGCTCGACGTCAACGTGCTGTGGGCCGGCACCGGCGACGGCTTCATCCAGGTCACCACCAACGGCGGCGCCAAATGGACCAACGTCACTCCGCCGCAGATCAAGCCCTGGACCCGCATCTTCAACATGGATGCCGGGCACTTCGACACCAGGACCGCCTATGCCGCCGCCAACACCTTGCGCCTCGACGAAATGAACCCGCACTTCTGGCGCACTCACGATGGCGGCAAGACATGGAATGAGATCGACAACGGCATCTCTTCCGGCGCTCCCGCCAATTCCATCCGAGAGGATCCGCGCAAGAAAGGCCTCCTCTACGCCGCTACCGAAACCCAGGTTTGGGTCTCCTTCGACGATGGCGACCACTGGCAGTCGCTCCGCCTCGATATGCCGGCGATCTCCGTGCGCGACATCGCCATCAAGGACGATGCCTCCTGCCTCTGCTCCGACCTGGTCGCAGGCACGCACGGCCGCGGCTTCTGGATTCTCGACGACGTGACCCCTCTACGCCAGGCCGCCGAGGCAGCCGCGGCTTCGAACGCCTATCTGTTCAAGCCCGCCACCGCCCTCCGCATTCGCTTCGCCACCAACGATCCAACCCCCTGGCCGCCCGAGTGGCCGGCCGGGGAAAATCCGCCCGAGGGGGCCGTCGTCGATTACTACCTGCCGGCGGCTGCAACCGACGTGAAGCTGGAAATCATCGACGCTCAAGGAAAGGCTGTTCGCACTTATTCCAGCACCGATCCGGTCGGAACCCCCGATCCCGTCACCGATCCGGCTGCCTACAACAAATTCTGCCAGCAGAAGCCAGCCGCGCCAGACTGCGATCTGCCGTTCTATTGGCCCGCTCCGCAGCGGGTGCTCAAGACCGGCGCCGGCATGCACCGTTTCATCTGGGATTTGCATTATGACCCGATTCCCGGTGGCGGCGGCGGACGCGGCGACGGCGGCGGCAACGACCCCGTGCCACATCGCACCTACCCATCCGTCGATTCGCCCTGGGTCGCCCCCGGTCTGTACTCGGTGCGTTTGACCGCGAACGGTAAGAGTCAAACCCAGCCCATCGCCGTCAAATTGGATCCGCGCGTCAAAATCACTCCCGAAATCCAGCGAATCTTCACCCTCACCACCGAGATCGAGAATCAGGCGCGCGCCGCCGCCGGCGCCTACGCCGAAGCCCGCGCCTCAACCGACAAGCTCAGGGCGCGGCCCCTTACGCCCGCGATCGAAGCTCTCATCAAACAGGTGGACGAGATCGCGCCGCCTTTGCCGGTAGGCGGCAATGAAAGTGGCGGAGGCGGCCGCGGCGGTGCGGCCGAACCCGCGCCTCCGCCCAATCTCGCCAACATCGGAGCCCGGCTGGTCACCGCCGCCATGGGCATGCAAGCTTCCGAAATGCCGCCCACGGCCGCCGAACTCCAGGCCTGCGGCCGGCAGCAAGCCGCCTACGCCGCACTGATGGCGAAATGGGCCGGCCTGAAAGCCAAAGCCCGCTAAGTACTCCATTTCGGAGTTACAGCCACATATGGAGCCACCGCTCCTCGCGGTCGCGGCTCGGTTTCGCGCGTCCGAGCCGCGACCGTCAAGGATCGGTTGCGCGGAAATACGTTGGCGAAACCTATGAAGCCGTGTACCAAGCAAGACCTCCGCCGCTAGTAGTTTTCGAGTATTGTGTGGCCCTGCGTGGTTCGGTTAGCCTATTGTAGATTGTCAGGATTATAATCACTCATCGTCGGCGATCGCTCTTGAGAGATGGCGCCTGAGTAACACACTGAGAGGACTTTAAGATGAGCTTTTCTGGCCGCATTCGATGGCTTTGCGTATTGCTCGGGTGCCTGGGTGTTTCTTTGATTCTGGTTATCTACCCCATCTATGTAATCCGGCCATTCCGGGCGCAGGGAGCGAGGGAACTGGCTGTGGCGTTGACGATTTGCCGGTTCCGGCCAGTGCTTACGGTGGTATCGGCGCTGTTAGCCGTGGTATCGGCGATTCGGTACCGGGGACGCATCTGGCGGCGAATTTTGGCAGCGGCGGGCGCGGCACTGGTGTGCGCGCTGGCGGCCCT
Organism: Bryobacteraceae bacterium; assembly: GCA_049509915.1. GTDB lineage: Bacteria > Acidobacteriota > Terriglobia > Bryobacterales > Bryobacteraceae > JBEKYD01. The sequence continues at coordinate 13,427 of JBEKZL010000037.1, forward strand.
GGCGCGCGTGAACGTGTATGAGCTGATGTTCCACCCGGACGACCATCCGGCCTTCGCCGCGGCGAGTGAAGTCAGGCTCGATAAGGATGACAAGCTGATCGTGGTCAAAGTCCGCGGCAGCGCGCGTGCGTACCCGATTCGCACTATGGGTTACCACCATGTGATCAATGACGTGGTCGGAGGGACGGCGCTCGCGGCGACGTATTGAACGCTCTGTCACACCGGTCTGGTGTGGACGAGAGACGTGGACGGGCTGCGGCTGACGTTTCACCTGGCCGGCATCAACAACCAGAACTTTCTGATGCGCGACGACCAGACGGGAACCTATTGGCAGCAGATCAGCGGGCTGGCCGTTTCCGGCCCGCTTGAAGGGCGGCATCTCACGCTGGTTCACTCCGACGAGCTCACCTTCGCGGCATGGAAAGCGGAGGAGCCTGAAGGCACGGTGTTGCGGAACGTGGCCGGGTACGCCTCCCAATACGAGAAGAAAGATTGGGATGTGCGCATGAAGCGGGCGCCGGTAGTCATCCAGTTTCCGGAACAGGGAATGAAGCAGCGCGAACTGCTGCTGGGCATAAAGGCTTACGGCGCCAGCCGGGCATTTCTCTACGACCGGGTGATTCAGGAGAAGCTGGTGAAAGACCACGTAGGGGCGGAGCCGGTGCTGCTGGTGGTGGGCGCGGATGGGGAATCCGTGAGGGCGTTTCGCGACCGAATCCCCGGCGTGGATGGTGCACCGGATTTCTACCGTATGACTGGGAACACGGCCGGCACCCTGCTGATGGATGCGGCAACGGGCAGTAAGTGGAACTTTCAGGGGTGCGGCGTGTCGGGGAAAGCGAAGGGCATTTGCCTGGAACCTGTCCCCATGCTCAAAGACTATTGGTTCGACTGGCGGAACTATAACCCCAAGACGACGATTTGGGGGAAAAGATAGTTAGCACGGCATCGGCAATCGCTCCCTGGCGGTCACGGCCCGTTAGCAATTCGGACTCAGCGCTGAAACGCCACGAATCGGCCAATGCTGGTGCTTTTGGGAAATCCCTGGTATAAGCTGAGGCGTCTGGCGTCGCCGGCGCAGTCCAGGCAGATTATAGCGCAGGGGGCAGCGGGCACGGGAGGGGCGTAGCGGCGGGTGAGGTTGGACACGCCGGTGTGGAGGAAGCGGATTTCGGGGTGGCGCTCGCGCAACAGGGCCTGCAACGGGTACTCGAGGGTGAGGTTCGAGATGTCGATGCCCACCACGGCGCAGCCGGAGTGATCGAGGAGCGAGACCGCGCCGAAGTACGATGCCTGGTTGTGCCAGGAACCCATGTCGGCGAAGTACTCCCGGTCGCGATCGGCGTGGAGGACACTGGACGTGCCGCTCCACGGGCGCACCCAATTTTCGAACAGGGCCGGGCGCGCGTTGTTGAGCAGAAACAGTGCGAGGAGGATCGACAGCGGCGCGCGCCAGCGGCCGAATATCGCGCCCATGAGGGGTGCGGAGGCCAGCAGGAGCGGCAGGAAGAGCCGCGCCAGAAACGGTTGCCACTTGAGGTAGGCGCAGAAGGCGAGGAATCCGAATGCCAGCGCCGCGGTGTAGCAGAGCCAGGCCGCGTTGCGGCTGCGAACGGCGATCAGCGCAGCCAAGGCGAGCAGCAGCAGTTGCCAGCGATTGGGTGCGTTGGCTTCGTGATTCGCATTCACGGGCGGAGCGAATTCGGCCCATGGCCAGGTGGTGGCGGGATCGTTCCAATCGATGTGCAGCTTTTTGTGCGCAACTACGACGAAGCGATAAACGGCTTGATTCCAGCCCTGACTGCGCGCTCCGAGCTGCTCGGAGAGATTGCGGAGGGCGCCGGAGACCAGCGGCTTCCAACCGAGCTTATCGTTGCGCCAGCGGAAGGCGCCATCGCCTTGGGCGGAATCGAACCCGAGCGGCCAGCCGCTCAAGCGCCAGTTGCGGACGAAGAGCGGGGCATTGATGGCGAGGACGCAGGCGAGGGCGATGGCGGGGCAAGCCAGAACGTGGGGCGGCCGCCAATCGCGCATGTTGCGCCACACCCGCGGCATGGTGCGCGCAGCGGCCCGCGCGCCCGCCCACCATGCCACGGCTACTAGGGCGGGAGCAAACAGATAGGCCGTAGCTTTGGTATCGAGGGCCAGGCCGAGGGCGCAGCCGAAGCAGACGGCGTCCCACTTCCAGCGGGCGGCGCCGGTGCGGCCGGCGAAATAAATCGCCGCCACCAGCCACATGGCGCAGACAAGATCGTTCTTGGCGCCGGAAGAAGCCAGGATACCGGCCGGCAGCGTTGCCGCGACCAGCGCCGCCAGGGCCTGGCCGCGCGTACCGGCGCCCAGTTCGCCGGCGACCAGCGACACGCCGATCATAACGCCCAACGATGCCGACCATTGCACCAGGTTGACGAACCAATCCCCACCGGCCAGCAAGTAGGCGTGCAGCATGAGGTACTCGGCCATGGGCTGGAGCATGATCTGGTTCAGGAAGGGGGTGGGAAAAAAGCGTACGCTGGATTGTTCCGCCCAATAGACGACGCGCGGTAAGTGGTAGGCCATGGCGTCGGTGCTGTTGGGCGGGCTGAGCAGCGCGATGAGGCCGGTGAATACGGCCACCGTGATACATCCGGCCAGGCATACGATGACGACCGGGTCCGGTTTGAAGCGGGGGAAGGGGACCGGCCGGCGGCGCAGGAAGGCGGCAACCGCGATCAGGAGCCATGCCGCGGCCAGGGCGAATCGGGTGACCGCGCCGGCCAGGCTCAGCAGCTCCACCATGGCCCAGGCTGCCCCCCCGAACATTACCGCCGCGCGCAGAAAGCGGTCCCGCCAGCCTTCGCTTTCCACCGCCAGAAACAAGGCGGCAAAAGCCAGGGGCAGGAACAGCATCATGACCATGGAGAGCTGATTTTAGCAACCGGCCGAGGGATGACAGAGAGCGGCTGCGGGGTCCGCGGCAGGCCCGATGCCGGATTGGTCCATTGGGCGCGGCGGTTACTGTCCCTGGTCTGGCTGGTTTTGCTGTCGCTGGTTTTGGTCCGGGAACGCGTGGGTGCCATGAGTGATGGCGGCGCCCGCCCGAAGCGCGGCGGCGACCGTTACCGCTTCGGCGATTTCCGGATCGGTGGCGCCGGCTTTGCGCGCTTTGCCGGCATGGATCTCGATGCAGTAGGGGCATTGGGTTGTGAAGGCGACGGCGAGCGCCATCAGTTCCTTGTACTTAGCCGGTATCGCTCCCTCGGCCATGGCAGCTTTGTCAAACGCCCAGAAGGCTTGCATCGCGGCCGAGGCATGGGCGTCCAGGATCTTGAGTTTCTTGAGGTTCGTCATGCTGTACAAGGCAATACCTCCTATTGTCGGGAAGAACCATAATTGTACCGGACGATTGCCCGTACGCCACGCGGTTTTCAGGCTGCTCTCGTGCTAAATTGCACATAGCTAGGCCGCGATCGGCGGCGGGCGGAATTTTCGGTGAAGCGATTTCCTTTTCTGGATTGGATGCGGGGCGTGGCAGTGATCGTGATGATCCAGTGTCACACCTTCAATTCCCTAACCCGGTTGGATCTGCGGGACGGCAGCGCGTTCGTTCTGTCGCAGTTTGTGGGCGGGATGGCGGCGCCGCTGTTTCTATTTATGGCGGGGATGACCAGCGCTTTCCAGATGGACGGGCTGGAACGGCGCGAACCGAACCCGTTGCGGCGTTGGCGGCAGGCGCTACGCCGCGCCGGTTACATACTAGCCATCGCCTTTGCCTTCCGCCTCACCAACTGGATGGGGAGCTTTCCGGGCGGGAATTGGCACGAGATATTCAAAGTCGACATTCTGAATTGCATGGGCGTGGCCATGGCCTTTTTTGCGGCCGCGGCGGGGGTGGGCCGGGCCAACCGCGCGCGTGTCGCCGTAATGGGCGCTCTGGGGATTGCCGTGCTCTCGCCCATTTTGGCGAACCTCAACTGGGAGGGTGCGCCGAGCCTGCTGCGCGAATACCTGGTGCCGATACCGGGGCGCGGGCATTTTCCGTTCTTCCCGTGCGCAGCGTACCTGGGCTTCGGGATCGCGGTGGGTGCGGTGATAAAGCAAACCGCCGAGGAGCGAATGGAGCGGCTGATGCAATGGTCGGTGCTGGCCGGCTTCGGGCTCGTGTTCGGCGGGCAGTATTTCGCCAACCTGCCATATTCGATCTACGCAAACTCCAATTTTTGGACCAATAGCCCTGCCCTGGTTCTGATTCGGGTCGGGATCACGCTGGTGTTGATGCCGGCAACCTATTTATGGACGGAATACTGGGCGCACGCCGGCTGGAGTTGGGTGACGACCTTGGGCCGGAATTCGCTGATGGTCTATTGGGTACACGTGGTGCTGGTCTACGGGGCGCTGGCGAAACCGTTCAAGCGGACCATGAACATTGCGGAAGTTACGCTGGCGACGGCGGCGGTGATGGCGCTGATGGTGGCGCTCTCGGTCGTGTGGCTGCAGTGGAAGAGCCGGAGCGCCGCCGGATCCGCGGCGAATCCGACGGCGACCGCACGCGCAGGCTTGGCCTTGCCGGAATCGGGATAGGTCTTGGGTGGGGCGGGCGGCGATTGCTCATAACTGGAAGCCCCGCTAGTTCCCCGCCATCAGCTGCAGCAAGCCGGCGCGAAAAGTTCCGGCGCGCGGATCGCCCGGCCCGGCTTTCAGCAAATCGCGCAAGATCAGCAGAATCGTCTTGTCCTGCCCTTCGAAAGGGTGATGCCGGGACGACAATTCAAAGCATTCCCAGGCCCGCGAGTAATCCTCACTGCGCAACGCCGCGTGACCCGCGCGATAGAGAATCATGCGGTCAAGGTCGGCGGTGTCCATCTGGTTTCGAAGCGGGCCCTCCATCTGGTCCAGCAGGCTCCAAGCCGTGCGGTAGTCGCCCACCGCGATGGCGAAATCGAAGACCCGCGCTCCGTCCCTTCCGTTGCGCAGGCGCTCGAGGCTGGCTGCCGCCTCCACCCGGCTGTGGAACTGGTCCCGATGGGCGAACACGGCGGCCGACGGACCGTAGAACACCGGTCGCCAATTGGGCATCTTCAGAAACGAACGCCACACTCCGTCCTCCTGAAAGCCGGCCACCGCGATATCGCCGGGGTGTCGGCCGAGGAATGCCTGGAACTGGTTAGCATCTCGGGGCTGCGTGAATTGCTTCAACTCGCCCCGAAAGCCGCGGGCATCCCCCATCACCTGATAGCGCGGGAACAGCCGCCATATCAGATAACCGCCTGCCTTGGAGGTGTTATAAATGCGAGCCCCGTAGTTCCCGCGTGCCAGGAACTCGGCCTCGTCCACCGGCTGGCTGTACCCGATGCCGAACCCCATCCAGGTGCCGGTTTCCGGCCGCTGGCGCGCCTCGAACGCCGCTCGGCCGCCCAACAACAGGAATAGAACCGAAGCCAACGCAGCCGTCGGCCCGGGCCACCGGGCGTCCCGAACCAAATACAGAAATCCATAGCCAAAGATCGCAGGCAGAAGAAACGTGGAGCGCGCGTAAACCAGATTGAGTGGCGTATAAGCCAGGAACAGCGCGGCCACAACACCCCACCGGCGTCCACCCAACCAGCCGGCCGCCAGGGTGCCGAACACCATCCATACCAGAAATTCCGGCAGGTGGAGGTACTGTCCGCCGGCCCCGAAAGTTGCCTGCAACGGGTTCTTCCAGTCGATGCCGGAGCGACCCGCCGGCGCCAGCGTTTCCGCCACCAGTTGCAACGGATACCGAGGACCATAAGGGTTCACTCCCGTGGCCAGCCCGCACAGCGCCAAAGCTACGGCCGCGTGCCGTGCCTCCCTCCCAGGCAGCAGGAAGAATGCCGCCACTGTCACGATAATGAGGAACGGTGCGGCCAGAATGAAGGCTGCATGCGTGTTGACCCATACCAGCACGATCGCCGGCATGGCGTAGATCCAGTGCACCGGGCTTCGTCCCCGCTCGCGCGCGCTCCAGAAGGTGAACCAGCTGAAGACCAGCCCGTTCCAAAGCACCAGCGACAGCATCGCCGGAGTGGGCAGCGTGGCCGCCGCGCTTGCCAGCACCGCGATCAGCAGCACCAGCCATGTCTCGGGCCGTGTCAGCAACCGCTGGCGCCGCGCGTAGATTCCGAGCAGCACCGGCGCCGCCAGCACGGCTGCGTACCGTAGCGCGAACAGTCCGGCCATGCCGAAGCTTTTTGAAACCGCCAGGAACAGCAGTTCTCCGGTCCAGGCGCAGTTGATCGGTTCGTTCGAAACCGGCGTCCAGGAGTAAACCGAGCCGTCCACCCGCAGATCTCCGCGTTCCACCATCTGGGCGCCATACGCCATGTGCCAGAAGATGCTTCCGTCCTGAATGGGTTGGGCAAAACGCAGGCCTACAACCGATAACAGCAGCAGTCCGAACACCACCGCCACCCATCGCCCTCGGGCGGCCACGGAGGCTGGAACGAGGGTGGTCATGACTAAGTACTCCATTTCGGAATTATGGCCGCATAATGAGCAACCGCTCCCCACCGGTCGCGGCTCGGACTGGAGCGTTCCCGAGCCGCGACCGTAAGGGAGCGGTTGCCCTCGAATACGTTGCCGAACTTCCGAAGCGGTGGACTAAGCGAATCCGAGTTGCCTCCTGCGCCACCCGGGCACACTGAAGCCAAGCAACAGGCAACCCGCGATTCCAGGTTCCGGAACGCCGGCGTCCGCCGTCATGTTGAAACTGTCATCAGTCCCGTCCGGAAACGCTTCGCCAGTTACCGTGTCACTCGCGATCGAATCGGTGGCTCCAATGTCGGTGTCGGCGTCTCCCTGGCCGGGGTCTAATGTTTCGCTTTGGGTGGTGGAAGTCACAGGGGGCCAAGCGCCCGCTCCACAAGGTCTGTAAGTGGAGCACGCGTTTTCGCCTGCGAGCGGCCACGCGACCGCTTCACAGACATGGGTGGACAGCGGCGTCGAGTCATTCGAATCCAGCAGCGGCGCGTATGCGCGCGCGGGCAAACAAACCGCCACGGTAGCCAGCGCCACCACGGCGCGCACTACGGTGACCCTGAAGCCAGAGTCCTCCTGGTTCATCTCGCTCCTTCTCGGCGGCCGATCAGTTCCCTATGGCGATCAGCAGGGTTTGTGTGCCTTGAGTCCCTCCCAGCGAAAAGGTGAATGGCACGGTGTCGCTGGCGGGAACCTTTGGCACCAACACATCGAACTGATAGAGCCCCAAGTAGCCGAACGTCAATCCCGAGAATGTCACCGTGGCCGGCGTCCCGGCGAACGAAGCTTGGAAGTTACCGTTCAGTGCGTTGGACTGCGTCACAATCTGGCCCGCGGGACTGTTCGGCGTCACCGTTCCACAACCGACCCCATAAAATACGATCGTGTCACCAGGTGTGGCGCGCGCCGAAGCCAGCCCGGGGATCGCGCCGGGAGGGAGAACATAAGTGAACCCATCCGGAAATAGCGCTGTGACGTATTGTCCGGCTGAAAGATGGAATGCGGCGGGCGCAAGCAGGCCCGGCTCGGTCACATTCACCGTGATCGGATACGGTAAACTCGCGCCGCCCGGCGTCGTCACGACCACGGGCTGCGTTCCGAGCGAGACGTTGGAGGGCACCTGCGCATTCACCTGGGTGGGGCTGACATAGTCGATGAAGGCGGGCTGGCCGCCAATCGTAACCGTGGTTCCTCCCAAAACGCTGGGCGCCGTGTTGCCGTTGAAATCGGCGGTGCTCCAATTCTGGGAGGTCACGTTAGCGAGATTCGTGCCGTAAATCTCCATCCACGTTCCGGGAGCAACCGCGGAGAACCCGCCGTAGGCACTGGCGCTGATGACGCCCAGGGACGTGCGGATGACGGGCGTTTGGTCGAAGGTGCCGTATACCAGTCCGGTAATGACCGCCCCCGGCGTCAGCCCTACCTGTGAGACGTTGCAGGGAGAAACCGCCGTTCCGGAGCAGGTCGGAGCGGTGTAATAGAAAACAAAATTGTTGGTGAGAAACTCGACCGTGGCGCCGGTATTGTTCTCCGTCAGCGAAACCTTGATCGAGCCTGAGTTACCTGGCATCAGGCCGAAGGTGATGTAATTACTACCCGAGGCGATCGGGTTGGCGGTAAAAGGGGATATGCCGTTGCCTCCATAGGTAAATGCTATGGAGATCGTCCCGCCGCCGCCGACGCCCGTATAGGGCGCCGTCACCGTGCATACGGTGTTGGTGCCATTGTAAGCGCAATTGCCCCAGGTTACGCGGCTTTGCCCCCAACCGTTGTTGCCGCCGCCCAGGCCCGTCAAGGTTACGGCCTGATTGCTGCTTGTGTAGGTGGCCGTTTGGGCCGAAGCCGGCGGCAATAACGCCGCGCAGAAAAGAAGCGTGTGAATCGCAACGAGTCTCATGATTGGTTGTCCTTTGCTCAATTACTGGCGCGCGGCTGGATGGAGATAGTCGTGGAACTGTCGCTCGCGCCCAGAATGGTCAAGACAACGGGTACATCGTCGCCGCTGGCGATGCCGCTGGGAACCGTAATATCGACCTGATACAACCCTGGATATCCGGGCGCAAGGCCCGAGTATATCACGTTGGCCGGAATCCCTCCGATGGTCACAACCGGCGTCGTGGGCGTCTGGTAGAGAACGCTGCCATCGACGGGAGGAATGGCACCTGTGGCGAGAGGCGTGCCGTTGGGATTGCCGCCGGGAGTGGCCAGGCCCAGACCGGTCGCGTAAAGCTCCAGAGTGTCGCCAATGGTGGCGGGCTGACCGCACTCGGAGAGCGGACTGATGCCGCTGCCGCACGCGGGCAAACCGAGCGCGGCCGTGGTGGAGACCGGCAGCGCGATCCACGCGGAATTGGCGAACTGGGCAATGACGTTGAACCGCGTAGGAACATTCGGATCCTGGATGCGATAGAAGCCGGGGTTCGACGGGACCATCGTCAGCGAGTAGTTCGGGTAGAGAGCCGTTGGTGTGGTCAGTTGCACGTTCACCGTTCCGCTGGTGGGCAGGTTGGTCGGCAACACCAGGTCGATCTGCTGCGGGGTGGCGGAAGCAATCAGGTGGTACATGGGCGCCGCCGTGCCGTTGAAAGTGACTTGGACTCCTTCGGACGACGTGGAAGGGAACAGCCCCGAAGTTTCATCCTTGGTGGCGCCGAGGCTGTTGGCAAAAACCGTCGCGATGGAGCCGGGCGACGCGGTTCCCGGAGACAAGAACGAACCGTTGTTGATCACGTAGGAGAGACCGGCCAACGGAAGGGTTACGGTAGCGGAGGAGGTCACCCCGCCGGTCGAGATTTCGAGCGGCGCCGTCCCCTGGACGCCTGCGGGCACGGTGAAATTTACCTGGTAGATTCCGGGGTAGCTCTGAGTAAGTACTGCGGAAGTGACCTTGGCTGCAACGCCGCCCACCGTGACCGTCGGCAAGTTCGCCACCGGGTTGCTGGCTGCCGGTACGCCTGTCGCCGTGGGCGGGTTGGTGGGTCCCAGACCGACGGCGTAGGCGTAGACCAGGTCTCCGACGTGGGCCGGGGCAGTGAGGGTCGCGAGTGCGTTCGAAGCGGTCTCCAGGACTTTGGCCGGTCCCGAGCCACTGGAGTTCTGAGTGATGAAATAAGGAGAGACGGCGCTTAGGGTAATGTTGAACGGAGCCGATGCTACGCCTCCGGCGGTGACAGTCATGGTTGTCCCCCCGGTTGCGGCTTCAAACGGGATTTCCACGAGCATCTGGTTGGGCGTAGGCGAACCGATTACGTAAGCCGCCTTTCCGCCCACGCTCACCGAAACGCCGGCTGCATTCGTGCCGAATCCCGAACCGTAGACGATCGCTTGCAACCCGGGACAAAGTTGCGTGCCGTAGGAGGCTGCATTCTGCACGCCGGTGACGGTCGGCGTAGCCGAGCCGCCGGCCACGGGAAGGGTGACCGGGCCCGAGGAACTTAGCGCCACACTGGAAGAGCTCACCCCGTCGATCGAAATCACCAGCGGCACCGTGCCCTGGACGTCCGTGGGCACCGTGAAGTTGACCTGGTAGATTCCGCTGATAGCTCCCTTCGCGACTCCGGCGAATGAGACGACGGCGGCAACGCCTCCAACCGTGACTGTGGGCAGTGTCGCGGTGGGGGCTGTGGCTGGCGTTAAACCTGTCGCGGTGGTGGATGTGGCGGGATTGGTGGGTCCCAGGCCGACCGCGTAGGCAACCAACGAGTCGCCGTTGTGGGCGGGTGCCGCGGCCGTGACCACGCTCCCGGAGGTCGTCTCATAGACGGCGGCTAGTCCCGCGCCGGACCCGCCGGCGGTGAGGAAGTAAGGAGAGACAGCGCTTAGAGTGATCGGGAACGCCGCCGATGGTACGCCTCCGACAGTGACCGTAAGAGTTGTCGCCCCGGTTGGGGCCGCAAACGGAAGTATCACATTGATCTGGCCGGCCGTAACGACCCCGACATACGCTGGAAGTGTACCCACGTTCACGGAGACGGCTGCTACACTCGTGCCGAAGTTCGAACCGTAAACGACCGCCACCAATCCAGGACAAAGCTGCGTGCCGAAGGATTCCGCGTTTACCACCGCGGTAACCGTGGGTTGGGCGAAGGCGGCAGCGGAAAAGGCGAGTAGCGCAATGGTCTTTAGCATCATCTAAGTCCTTTCGTAAGCCCGGAAGCTGTGTTGTAGTTGGCGCCGCAGCTGCCATTAACGACGCTGACGAAACCGAAGCTGGCCGCGGTGGCGCCCACGGCGGTGGCGAAGCTGGCAAGGCTGGTGTAGAAAACCGGCCCCGCGCTCAGAGCGCCTGACGCGGCCGCCAGGCAGACCAGCAGAAGGAACAGTCGTTTGATCATGTCTTATCTCCAAAGGTATTGAATTGCGCGGCGGAGCTGTCCGGTGGGCCTATTCGGCGTCAGCCTGGAGCACAAGGGCACTCAAACTGGATTGGCACTAAAATGTCCCGTCCTCTGAGCGCATCCGTCATTGCTGCCTTGCTGCCAAGCTACGCGGGGCTGAGGTTGCAAACAAGAAGCCAGGGGTAGTGCTACCGTAGCAAACCTCTATAAGTCATGGTCCCTAAGGGACTTGCGTCGTGCGGAAAAAGCGGGTAGGCTTAAAGGTCCCAAGGGGCGTACTCTGCCGAAAATGCCGGGGCAATCAGATCTGGACAAACCAGCCAAGGCGGAAACGGCTGTCGAAATCCCGCGGAATGTGGTGCTGGCGGCGCTCGACAAAGTGGTTGCCAGCCAGGCGTTCGGCAAGGTTGAGAGGCCCGCTCGCTTCCTGCGGTATCTGGTGGAGACGGCTCTCGGTGGGGAAGGCAAGTTTCTAAAAGAAAGCGTTCTGGGGACGGAGGTTTTCCACCGTCCCGCTTCCTGGGACCCTCGCCTCGACCCGGTCGTCAGGCAGGAAGCCGCGCGGCTGCGCAAGCGCCTGGCCCGCTACTACCAAACCGATGGAACCCAGGACCAGGTCCGGATCGAGCTGCCGGTGGGCAGTTACGTGCCCGTGTTTCGATCAAAGCCGGTCGAAATCGAAAGCGCGCCGGTAGTGACCACGCCGGTCGCCGCGCCAACCGTTCAGCGGCGGCTCCCGTGGATGTACGCGGTGGCCGGAATCCTGTGTATAACGATTGCGGGACTGGCCTGGCGAGCCTTCTCTCCCCGTGAATCGCCGCCCTCGATCGCGGTTCTGCCTTTTGCCAACCTCACCGCCGATCCCGCCAATCAGTACTTTTCCGACGGCCTGACCGATGAAATCACCGATTCCCTGGCCCGTCTGAAAACCTTGCGCGTGATCGCCCGGTCCTCCGCCTTTCAGGTCAGAGGGAGGGCGGCGGATATTCGCGAAGTGGGCCGTTTGCTTCACGTCGCCAATGTGCTCGAAGGAACCGTTGTGCGGTCCGGTGACCGCGTCAAAATCATCGCCCATCTGGAGCGTGTCTCGGATGGGTCGCTGCTGTGGTCGAACACCTACGAGCGGAGCGCTTCTGATCTGTTGGCGGTGCAGTCGGAACTGGCGGCCGGTATCGCCGCAAGCCTGCGGCTGGCCGCCGGGGTTCCAGCCGCCCAGCACGTGCCCAAAGCGGAAGCCCATGACCTGGTGATGAAGGGCGCCTACGACCTGCAACAGATGACCACCGAGTCGCTGGCGCGAGCCGAGTCGGAGTACCGGCGCGCCATCGGCCTCGACTCCCAGTATGCCAGGGCATACCTCGGATTAGGCAGCGTGAAATGGGACCAATTCGTAGCCAGGGGCGCCTCCTACCAGACGGAGGCCGAACGGAAAAGCGCCGAGCAGTGGTACCGGAAGGCGCTCGAACTGGACCCGGAGTTGTCCCAGGCCCGCGCCCTCATGGCAACTATCGCTATGCAATACGATTGGGATTGGAACCGGGCCGAGAGCGAGCTTCGATTAGCGGTGGCCGGCCCGTCGAGCGCGGCGGCGGAGAGCTTCTACGCGTTCTTCCTCATCTTTCGCGGGCGTTTCGCGGAAGCCGACCAGCACATCCGGAGCATGCTCGATTTGGATCCATACTCGACCGCGACCCTGAATAATCTCGCCGTGGACCGGAACCTGGAAGGGCGCTTCGCGGAAGCGCGCGAAATCATGCAGCGCCTGGCTGCCCAGTATCCAAACATGATCCAGCCCCAGCAGTTGATTGGCGCAACCTACGTCGAGGAAGGCCATCCGGAGCTGGCTTTGCCCGTCTTTCGACAACTGAGGGCGCGTTTCCCGCAGGCCTCGATATTCGAGGCGATGGCGGACGCCGCCGCCGGCCGGCGGGATGAAGCGTTGGCGCTGCTTCGTCCGTACGAGGAAAAGTATCCGAATCCGGACATCTCCATGCACTGGTTCGCGCTGGCCTACGCCCTGATGGGCGATGAAGCGAACGCGATGAAATGGATGGAGCGGTCGGCGGACCGGCACGAGTGGCAGGCTCTCTCCACCGCCGTGAACCCTGTTTTTGCGCCAATGCGGAATTCGCCCGAATTTCGCGCCCTCGAGAAGCGCATGGGACTGGCGCGGTAGGTAACACAACCAATTGCCAGCTGGAACGTATAAACCTACATGACCAGAGCCGTGCTTTTGCTGTTCTTGCCGGCGTTCGCGTTGGCGGCGGATGTGACGGGCCAATGGAATGCGCACTTTATTCGGTTCGGAGACGAGTTCGTGGCGGCGCGGGTGGAACTGAAAGCCGACGGCCGGAAGCTGACGGGGAGCCTGAACGAGCTGAAACTGGAGGGGACCATGGAGGGCGATCGGCTGACGATCACCGCGACCCGCCCAGATCACACGGAATGGGGCAAGCTGGACGGCCGGGTGCAGGGGGACGACATTACCGGCACGGGCACCCAGGGGCAGGATGAGTTCACATGGAAAGCGCACCGCGCCGCGGAAATTCATGCCGCGCCGGAAATCCACAGGTTTGAGCCCAGCGCTTTCCAGCGCGCATTTTCCGGCGCCATTCCGCCAGTGCTGCACATCAACCCGGGCGATACCGTTGAGACCACCACGGTGGACGCCGGCGGCCGCGATGCCGATGGCGTGAGGCGCTCGATGGGCGGCAATCCGGAAACCGGGCCGTTTTTCGTGGAAGGGGCGATGCCGGGGGACACGCTGGCGATCCACTTCGGCCGCATCCGCCTGAACCGCGATTCGGCCGGCAGCGGCGATCGCATCGTTGCCAGCGCCGTCGAAGCGGGCTACTATCGCGATGCCAAGTTCGACGATAAGTTCAGCAGCGACTGGGCGCTCGACAGGGCGGCGGGGGTCGCCACGCTGGCGAAGCCGACCGAACGGCTGAAGAACTTCAAGGTGAACCTGCAGCCCATGCTCGGGTGTGTGGGCGTGGCGCCCCCGGGTAATCAATCTTTCGACGCCGGGTGGCTGGGATCGTGGGGCGGGAACATGGATTACAGCGGGCTGAGGGAAGGAGTGACGGTGTACCTACCGGTCTATCGGGAGGGCGCGCTGCTGTTCGTCGGCGATGGGCACGCGGTCGAAGGCGACGGGGAGCTGAACGGAGACGCGCTGGAAACTTCGATGGAGGTGGAGTTCACCGTCGACCTGGTTCGCGGCAAGAGCACGCAGGGACCGCGGTTTGAAGACGCGGAATACCTGATGGCATCGGGCATTGCCGGGTCGCTGACGGACGCTTTGCAGCAAGCCACCACCGAACTGGCGCGCTGGCTCGAACGCGACTATAAGCTCTCGGCGAACGAATCGAACATCGTGCTGGGGACCTCGATCCGCTACGACATTGCAGAGGTGGTGGATCCGCAGGTTCACGTCGTGGCGAAGGTGAGCAAGGCAGCGCTGGCAACGCTTCAGTAGCGCACCCTTCCAAAATTCAAAAGGTGCGAACATAGCCTCAGGAGACCTGATGGCTACCAAGAGACTACTGATGCTGGTCGGCGATTACGTGGAAGATTACGAAGCGATGGTCCCGTTCCAGGCGCTTCTGATGGTGGGGCACATTGTGCATGCGGTCTGTCCGAACAAGCGGGCGGGCGATTCGGTGCGGACCGCCATCCACGATTTCGAGGGAGACCAGACCTACAGCGAGAAGCGCGGTCACAACTTCGCTCTGAACGCCAGCTTCGACGAAGTTCGCCCCGAGGATTACGACGGGCTGGTGATGCCCGGCGGGCGGGCGCCGGAGTACCTGCGGCTCAATCCGCGCGTGATTGAAATCGTGCGTCACTTCGCCGATTCCGGTAAACCGATCGCCGCCATCTGTCATGCGGCACAGATTCTCGCCGCGGCGGGCGTGCTGCGGGGCAAATCGTGCAGTTGCTATCCGGCCGTGGGCCCGGAGGTCGTCGCCGCCGGAGGTACGTACGCGAATATCGCGATCGATCAGGCGTGCACCAGCGGGACGCTGGTGACGGCACCGGCATGGCCAGCCCACCCGGCCTGGATTGCCCAATTTCTGACGGTTCTGGGAACACGGATCGAGCCATAAGGAGCCTTTAAGCATTTCAGATCCTAGCCACAGATGAACACAGATAAACACAGATAAATCCTTTTTGATTTCTTTATCCGTGTTCATCTGTGTTCATCTGTGGCTGTATTTCTTCACTCCTTCTGCTCTGAAGGGGGAAACAGGAGTCTCAATGAATCGTCGGAGTTTTGTGAAAGCGGCGGCATCGGTGACAGCGGCCGCTTCCGCGGAAGCCTTAGCGGCACCGCCGGCGGCGGCCACTCTGGAAGCCAGGATTGTCCGTCTGAACCTGCAGCACGTCTGGACCACCACCATGTCGTCCAGCCAGTACCGCGACACGCTGCACACCAGTTTCACCCGCGACGGCATCACCGGGCATGGCGAAGGCGCACCCATCGTGCGCTATCACGAGGACGCGGTCTCGGCGCAGAAGGCGGCGGAAAGCGTGCGCGAGGTGCTGCTCGCGGCCGACCCCATGCAGTTCACCAAGACGATGGCGGAGATCTTCCGGCGCGTTTCCGGCGCGTGGGCGGCGAAGGCGGCGCTCGATATCGCGCTAATGGATTGGGTCGGGCAGAAGCTCGGCATCCCGCTGTACTCCTACTTCGGCCTGGACCCGCGGGACGCGCCCGTAACCACTTTTTCCATCGGCATCGACACTCCCGAAATCACCCGGCAGAAGACCAGGGAAGCGGCCGATTTCCCGGTGTTGAAAGTGAAGGTGGGGCTGGCCACGGACGAGCCGACCATCGAGGCCGTCCGCAGCGTGACCGACAAGCCGTTGCGGGTGGATGCCAACGAAGGCTGGAAAGATAAAGAAGAAGCCGTCCGCAAGATCAACTGGCTGGAAAAGCACGGGGTGGAATTCATCGAGCAACCCATGCCGGCCGAGATGCTGGAAGAGACGCGGTGGGTGAGGAGCCGGGTACACATTCCGATCATCGCCGACGAAGCTTGCCAGCGCGCCTCGGATATCCCGAAGCTGAAGGATTGTTTCGACGGCGTCAACGTCAAACTGGACAAGAGCGGCGGCGTGCTGGAGGCGTATCGCATGATCGCCATCGCCAAATCGCTGGGCATGCGCACGATGCTCGGCTGCATGGTTTCCAGTTCGGTAAGCGTGACGGCGGCGGCGCACCTTTCGCCGCTGGTGGACTACGCCGATCTGGACGGCAACCTGCTGATCTCGAACGACCCGTTCCGGGGCGTGAGGGTGGAAAAAGGGAAGCTGATACTGCCGCGGGGTCCCGGGCTGGGATTGACGGCGGCATGATGCAAAGACAGACCACGCAAGCCGATGGTCTGTCCCACAGAATTGCGTGCGCCGCGAAAATCACTGTCGCGGCCACAGAATCTGACAGCAATACTATTTATGTGCCTACATAGCGCGCGTAGAGGCTGCGGGCTACGCCGATATCGCCGGTGCCTTTGACGATGGCGCGGCCGTCGGGGAAAATAGTGAGTTCGTAGGACGGGGGGAAAAAGCGCAGGACAAATTCATTGGCACGCACTTCTCCGAGCGGCTCCAGGCGGGCGCGTAGGTTGCCGAGATCGAGCGGGCGTTCGCGTTCATTGATCTGCACGGCGTTGCGGCCGCACAAGACGGCGGGCGGGCGGGGCGAAGGCTCCAGGTAGGGAAACTCGCGCCGGGCGCAGGCGGGGCATTCGGAATCGCGCACGACTTCGACTTGGCGGATGGCGCCGCTCCACACATCCGCGGTGGTGATGACGGCGCGAACCTGGGCGCCGTTACCGGAGAGGATCTTGAGGGCGTCGGCCACCTGCAGCGAAGCAACCAGGGAAACCACGGCGTTGAGGATGCCGCTGGTTTCGCAGGTAGGCTGGGCGCCCGAGGGCGGATCGGGATAGATGCAGCGGAGGCATGGGGTGCGGCCGGGGATCACGGGCATGGTCAACCCATAGCTGCCCACGGCCGCGCCATAAAGCCAGGGGATTCCGCGGCTGACGGCAAAATCGTTGATCAGATAGCGGGTGTCGAAGTTATCGGTGCCATCGAGGATCAGGTCCACCCCGGCCACGAGTTCGGCAATATTGGAGGCGGTAAGGTCGGCAATTATGCCGCGTACCTCGACGGAGGAATTGATGCGGCCGAGGGCGCGGGCGGCGGCGGCGGCTTTGGGGAGGGACTCGGCGGCATCGGTTTCTTCGAACAGCCACTGGCGCTGCAAGTTGCCCGGTTCGACGTAGTCGCGGTCGATAACGCTGAGGCGCCCCACTCCGGCGCGGGCCAGCGCAGCGGCGTGGAAGCTGCCCAGGGCGCCGGCGCCGACGATGGCGACGTGTGCGCGGAGTAGAGCGTCCTGGCCATTTTCACCGATGCCGGCGAACAGGATCTGGCGGGAATAGCGCAGCCTTTCGGCGGGGGTCATGTGCCGATGGTAACAAGTGCCGGGAAGATCGTATGCCGTTCGGGCGCAAAGCAGGGGCAGGGTAAACCAAGCCTCACCCGGCAGCCGCTGGTAACAAAGTTGCTTTGAATCGCTTACGCTATTATGAGTTTGGTGCGCCGCCTGCTTGGGTCGATGCTTCTCGGGTTTTCTCTCATAGCGGTCGCGCTGCCGGCTGCCGCGCAGATGGCGGCGTTCGAGGGAAAACGGATCGTCACCATCCAGTTCGACCCGGTGAAGCAGCCGCTGGAGGCGTCCGATATCGAGCGGATCCTGCCACTCAAGAGCGGGCAGTTGCTGACGGGGGAAAATGTTCGCGCCAGCATCGAAAGGCTGTTCGCTACCGGGTGCTACGCCGATATCCAGGTGGACGCGGAAGCGAATGGCGAAGGCGTGGTGGTGCGCTTCCTGACTAAGAACAGTTGGTTTATCGGCCATGTCTTCGTCACCGGCGCGGTCTCTAGCCCGCCCAACGCGGCGCAATTGGCCAACGCGGCACAACTGGAATTGGGACAGCCTTACACGCAGAAGAACCTGGACGACGCGCTGGCGAATCAGCGCCGGCTGCTGGAATCGAACGGGCTGTACGATGCCGCGATTCAGCCCGTCGTCCGTTGGAACGACGACTATCAACAGGTCGAGGTGCATTTCGAGATATCGAGCGGGCGCCGTGCGCGCTTCACCACACCCGTGCTGAAGGGCGACCTCCAAATGCCGGCCGAGCGTATTATCAAGGCTGCCAGGTTTCGGCGATGGATCATCCATACCTGGAAACCGGTGACGGATGCGCGGCTGCGAGACGCGCTCGAAACGATTCGCTCGCTGTACCAAAAGCAACGCCGTCTGGAAGCCAAGGTGTCAATGGAATCGGTGGCTCATAACGCCGAAGACAACACCGTCCGGCCGACTCTCCAAATCGATGCCGGGCCGCGCATCCAGATCCAAACCACGGGCGCCAAGGTTTCGAACGGAAAGTTGTCGGAGTACATACCCGTGTTCGAGGAGCACAGCATCGACAACGACCTCCTGGCGGAAGGAACCCACAACCTGCAGGATTACTTTCAGTCGGCGGGCTATTTCGACGCGGGTGTGAAGGTTCAGCCGGAAACCGTTGCCGATGGGGTGGCGACGATCAACTACGACATTGCGCGCGGGCCGGCCCACAAGCTGGTGCGGATCGACATCACCGGGAATCGTTATTTCGATACGGAAACCATCCGCGAGCGCCTGTTTCTGCGCACGGCGACATTTCTTCAGTTCCCGCACGGGCGCTACAGCCGCAACCTGCTCAGCCGCGACGAGGAGGCGATCGCGAATCTGTACCAGTCCAACGGCTTTCGGGACGTGAAAGTATCTCACGAAATCCGCGACGGTTATGGGGGCAAGGCGGGTAACATGGCGATTACGATCGCGATCGAGGAGGGTCCGCAGTATTTCATCGGCGGCCTGGAAGTGGAAGGAATCGAGCACCTCGACAAAGCCAAGGTGACCGCGCAGCTCAGCTCCATCGCCGGCCAGCCTTTCAGCGAATTCAGCGTGGCGGTGGACCGCGATGCGATTCTGGCTCAGTATTTCGACAAGGGATTTCCCAACGCCACCTTCGAGTGGAGTTCCAAGCCCGCGGCCAAGCCGCAAACCATCGATTTGCAGTACTCGATTCATGAAGGCAGCCAGCAGTTCGTTCGCCAGGTGCTGTTCAATCCGGACGGGCTGCGCCACACCCGGCCCGGCCTGGTGTACCGCAACCTGCAATTGAATCCCGGCGATCCGCTTTCGCCCACCGCGGTGACCGACACGCAGCGCAAGCTGTATGACCTGGGGATTTTCGCGAGGGTAGATACGGCGATCCAGGATCCGGACGGGGAGATCGACGACAAATACGTGCTGTACGACCTGGAGGAAGCCAGACGATACTCGTTTTCGTGGGGCGTGGGCGCGGAGTTCGCCCGCATCGGTGGTTGCGAGTATTGCCTGGATGCACCGGCCGGACAAACCGGTTTTTCGCCGCGGTTTTCGTTCGGCGTCACGCGTGAAAACCTGTGGGGCGACGCTCACACCATCAGCCTGCGCACGCGCATTTCGACGCTCGAACAGTTGGGCCTGTTGACTTATAGCTGGCCGCGTTTCGACGGCAACGGCCACCTGGCGGTTTCCTTCACCGCGCTTTATGAAGCGTCGCGCGACGTGCGCACCTTCGACTACAAGCGCGAAGAGGGCTCCATGCAGTTGCAGCAGCGGGTGGGCAAATCGCTGACGTTTCACTACCGCTACACCAACCGGCGGGTGAGCGTGAGCAACCTGAAAATCACCCCGGACATCGTGCCGCTATTGTCGCAGCCGGTGCGGCTCGGGCTGATCGAAGGCGATATGATTCAGGACCGGCGCGACGATCCGGTGGACCCTCACCGCGGGATCTACAACACGGTCAGCCTGGGGATGGCGGAGCACTTCCTGGGCTCGCAGCGCGACTACGTGAAGCTGTTGGTCCGCAATTCGACCTACCATCCGCTGGGCAAGCGCTTCGTGCTGGCGCGCAGCACGCAGTTCGGGGAAATCTATTCGTTCGACAACGGAGTGAACACCGCCGAGGCCATCCCGCTGCCGGAGCGCTTCTTCAGCGGAGGCGACAGTTCGGACCGCGGATTTCCGGAATACCAGGCCGGGCCGCGCGACCCCGAAACCGGGTTCCCCATCGGTGGTACGGCGCTGTTCTTCAACCAGACCGAACTGAGGTTCCCGCTGATCGGCGAAAATATAGGCTTGGTGCTGTTCCACGATTTCGGCAATACGTTCAGCAGCCTGGGCGACTTTTCTTTTCGCGTAAGCCAGCACGGCGAGCAGGATTTCAATTACATGGTACACGCGGCGGGTTTCGGAATTCGCTACCGGACGCCGGTGGGCCCGTTGCGGGCGGATTTCGCCTATAGCATCAACCCGCCGAAGTTCTATGGATTCAGCGGCACCGAGCAGGACCTGGTGAACGCCGGCGTGAATCCCTGCTCGTCGGTGCCGAACTACTGCAACACGCAGAGCGTGAGCCATTTTCAATTCTTTTTCTCGATAGGACAGACGTTTTGAAAGGGCGCGGACACAAGGCTTTTGGTGGGGCGGACCCCCCGGTCCGCGAGGGACGCCCTCGTCCCGTTCTTTGTTCGGCGAGTCTACCGCTTCCAGCGATGCGCGACCGGGGGATCGCGCGCGGACAAGGGGGTCCGCCCCACCGGAAGCCAATGGCTCTGGCATTCGCTCTGCTTTTGTCCCTGGCTGCTTCCGCGGCGATTATCGACCGCATTGCGGTTTCGGTTGGGAACCGGGTGGTGACGACGCTTGACGTGGATCGCGAAATCCGGGTGACGGCGTTTCTCGACGGGCGCAAGCCGGATTTCGGAAAGGACTCCAAGAAAGCCACCGCCGATCGGCTGGTAGACCAGCAGTTGATCCGCAGCGAACTGGAGTACAGCCGCTATCCGGCGCCATCGGCGGCGGAAATCGCGCCGCTGCTGGACGAGTTCAAGAGCAAGTACTTCGCATCCGACGCGGCCCGCTGCTGGACGAGTTCAAGAGCAAGTACTTCGCATCCGACGCGGCTTATCGCCAGGCGCTGGCCGATGCAGGTATTACAGAACAGGCCTTGAAAGACGAGCTGGCCTGGCAGCGGACGCTGCTCTCTTATATCGAAGTCCGGTTTCAACCCAACATTCAAGTCACTGATCAGGACGTCCAGGATTATTTCGACAAGGTAGTGGCCCCGGCGGCGCGTGTGGCGCATCCGGACCAGACGCCGTCGCTCAACCAGTACCGCGGCCAGATGGAACGCACTCTGACCGGGCAGCGCGAGGATGAGCAATTGGACATCTGGCTGAAGGACGCGCGTAAACGGACTGCCATCGTCTATCATCCGGAGGCGCTCGAATGAAACGGTTCCGGTGGGTGTTGTGGCTGCTCGGCGGCGCGGCGGCGCTGTTGCTGCTGGCGGCGGGCGGCCTGCTGGTGCTGCGAAGCGCCTGGCTCCGCGAACAGGTCCGGGCACACATGGTGGAAGCGGTGGAGACCGCTACCGGCGGGCGCGCCGAGATCGGCCGGTTCGACTTTGACTGGAGCCGGCTTCGCGCCCAGGTCCGCAACTTCACTTTGCATGGAACCGAGCCGGCGGACCGTCCGCCGCTATTCCATGCCGGGTCGGTTTCGGTCGGACTGCGGCTGGTCTCGATCTGGAACCGTGACGTGGATATCCGCTACCTGGAGGTTGCCGAGCCGCGAATGTACCTGATGATCCTGCCCGGCGGACGAACCAACATTCCGGAACCGAAGGTCAAGAGCCCAGCCCAAAAGGACACCATCGAGACCATCCTGGCGCTGGCCATCGGCCGCTTCGATTTGACACGTGGAGAAATCCGGATCGAGAATCGGGGCGCGACGCCGTTCGAACTCCACGGCGCGAACCTGACATCCACGCTCCAGTTCGAGGCAGGCGGGCCGCGCTATCGGGGAAGTCTGTCCATCCAACCGCTGCTCGTCCAGGCTCCCGGCATAGCCGACACGCCGGTTGCTTTCGATGCGGCCGTGGCCATGGAGCGGGACCGCATCGAGGTGGAATCGGCGGATCTGGCGACGGGCAATGCGCAGGCGCGGATCTCCGGTGCGCTCATCCACGTGGCCGTGCCGGAGGCCAACTTCCGCTACCAGGCGCGCATTACCAACCAGGACGCCGAGCGCATTCTGCGGACTCATTTGCTCGCCAGGGGAACGGTGGAGCTTGACGGCCAGGGTTCCTGGAGCGACGCCGCCGGCTTTCGGTCCGAAGCCGATCTGAAGGGCTACGGCCTTGAGTATCACGATTCCACCGTGCGGCTGCGCAACATGCAAGCGGCGGGCAGGCTGCGTGCCGGTGTCGGGCAGGTGGAGTTGAGCGGACTGCGCCTCGCCGGCGGCCTCGAGACGCCGTCCGGCATCGCGCCGCTCCAGGCAGCGGTTGGCTTGGCAATCGTGCGCGGCAGGGACCTGAACGTGCGCGGGATCGATCTCGCGCTGGCGGGTGGGGAGTTTCAGGGCGACGCCGGTTTGCGCGGCTTCGACCGGTTCACGGTCTCCGGAACGCTGGCCGGGTTCGGCGTGCGCCGCGGGGTGGCTCTCTATAGCAAGGCGCCGCTACCCTGGGATGGCGTGGTGTCGGGGCAGATCGAAGGCGAGGGCTCCCTGCGGCGGAACCAGGACCTGCGTGCTTCCGTCCAACTCGCCATCGCGCCGGCGCCGGCCGGCGCTCCGGTTCACGGCACGATTGCGGCGCGCTACGACGGTCTCGGCGGGGTTCTCGACCTGGGCCATTCGACGATCGCGCTGCCAGGTTCGCGAGTGGATTTTTCCGGCGCGCTGGGGCGGGAACTGCGGGTTAGCGCCGAAACGCGCGATCTGGCCGATATTCTCCCCGCTCTCGGGGAAAGCCCGGTCGATTTTCCGATAAAGCTCAACGGCGACGCGGCCCGGTTCGACGGGGTGGTGTGCGGCAAGCTGTCCAGCCCGCAGTTTTCCGGGCACGCCACGGTGGGCGGTTTTTCCTGGCAGGGCCGGCCGTTCGATTCGTTGACGGCCGACGTGGCCGCATCCGAGGACAATGCCAGCGCGCGCCAGGTAGTGCTTGCCCGCGGCGGCTGGCGTGCGCGTGGAGATATTGCGTTGGCGCTGAGCAATTGGAAAGCCGCCGAGTCGAGCGCCGTGTTCGGCAATCTGGCCCTGCACTCCATGCCGCTCTCCGACGCTGCCCGCCTGCTGGCGCTGGACCAGTTTCCGGTGAGCGGCAGCCTGGACGCCACCGCGCAGATCACCGGGACCTTGGGCGACCCCCAGTTACGCGCTGACGTGGCGCTGGCCAGTGGCCGTTTCCGCGACGAGCCTTTCGACCTCCTCACCGGCCGCGTGGTTTCGACCGGCAGCGCTATCGAATTCGAGAACGGACAGATCGCCGCCGGCGCGAAACAGGTGAAGTTGACAGGCACGTATCGTCACCCTGTCGGCGCCTGGGACACCGGCGCGCTGGAGTTTGCAGCCACTACCAATGCCATGCCGGTGGAGCAGATTCAAATTTTAGCTGCCCGGCGGCCTGGGGTGAAAGGCGTGGTTCAGGGGTCGCTCCACGGCGCGGTCGAAATCACCGCGAGGCAAGCCGGCGAACTGCCGTTTCGCATTCGGGACTTGCACCTGGATTGCCAGGTTTCCGGTCTGACCATGGGCGAACAGCGCTTCGGAGACACCCACCTGAAGGCCGACTCCACCGACGGCAAACTGACGGCTCACCTGGACTCGGATTTCGCCGGGTCGGCGATCTCGGGCGATGGCTCCTGGCAACTGGAGGGTGAATATCCGGGCAGCGCCACCATCCGGTTTTCCAGGTTCGATTTCGAACAGCTCAGAAAGTGGACGTTCGAACCCGGTTCGGCCGCCGAGAATTTCCAAGGCTCGGCCGAAGGCTCGCTGCAGGTTACCGGCAACGCCCTCGAGCCGCGGACCGAGCGGGCGCGGCTGGAAGTGCCGCAACTGGCGCTCACGCCCACCGTGAAGTCGGGTTTGGGCGAGTCGGCGGCGGTGCACAACGCCGGGTCCATCGTGTTGACTTACGCTAATTCGGTGGCCACCATCGAGAGCTTCCGCCTGGTCGGGAAGAACACGGACTTTCAAATCGGCGGCCGTTACGCGCTGGAGCAGGCAAGCCCGCTGGACTTGCGCGCCGAAGGCCGGGTCGACCTGTCGATCTTGCGGGAATTGAACCAGGATTTCACCGCCGCCGGCGCCATCACCGCCGTCGCAGCGGTTCGGGGCACGCTGGCCAGCCCGCAAATCGCAGGACGGGTCGAGTTTCAGAACGCCTCGTTCAATATCGCCGGCGTTCCCAACGGCATTTCGAACGCCAACGGAGCGATCGGGTTTTCCGCCGGCCGCGCCTCTATCCAGAGCTTCTCCGGCGAAACCGGCGGCGGCAAAATCCGTCTCTCCGGCTTTGCCGCTTATGAAAACGGGCAGCCCGTCTTCCGCTTCCACGCGAACCTGGAACAGGTGCGCCTGCGCTACCCCGAGGGTGTGAGCACCGTGGCCGACGCCAGCTTGAACCTGAGCGGTACCGAGGCGCGGAGTATGCTGTCGGGAACGGTGACCGTGTTGCGCAGCGGCTTCAATCCTCAGTCCGACTTCAGCTCGGTGATCGCGCAATCCGCCGAGCCGGTGGAGACTCCGGCGGCGCGCACCGGATTTCTTGGCGGCCTCAATTTCGACGTCGCCATCAACACCTCGCCCAACGTACAGGTGCGCAGTTCGCTGACCCAGGACCTGGAGGTGAGTGGCAACCTGCATCTGCGCGGTACCGCCAGCAATCCGGCTCTGCTGGGGCGGATCAACGTATCGCAAGGGCAGGTGGTATTTTTCGGAACCAAGTACAACGTCAGCCAGGGGTCGATTTCTTTCTTCAATCCGCTCAACGTTGAGCCGATTTTGGATATCGACCTGGATACCAGGGCGCGCGGCATCGACGTCACTTTGAACATCTCCGGCCCGGTCAACAAGCTGACCCTGGCGCCACGCTCGGATCCGCCGCTGGAATTCAACGAAATCGTGGCGCTGCTGGCCACCGGCCGCACTCCCACTAGCGATCCGGCCCTACTCTCGCAGCAGAGCATCGCGCCCCAGTCTTGGCAGCAGACGGGCGCCTCGGCGCTGCTAGGCCAGGCGATTGCGAGCCCCGTTACGGGCAGGTTGCAGCGTTTCTTCGGGGTCAGCCAGTTGCGGATCGATCCCAGCCTGCCGGGCCTCGAATATAACCCGCAGGCGCGGCTTACGCTGGAGCAGCAGGTGACGTCCGATATTACCTTCACCTACATCACCGACGTCACCAGCAGCAACCCGGAGATCGTAAGCGTGGAATGGGCCTTTAGCAAGAAATGGTCGGCGGTGGCGCAGCGTGAGGAAAACGGCATGATCGGCATGGATATATTCTTTAAGAAGCGGTTTTAGAGGTGGCACCGTGGGGCGGACCATCGTTTTCCGTGGTCTGCCAGCTCTTGTACCTCACTCCAGCCCTGGGAGGCGATGAATAACCTGTCGTTCGAAATTGAACTAGCGGCGGGCGCCGCGTGTGTCGCGGGGATGAGTTGGGCGGTGCGCGGGCGGTCGTCTTCCCTATTCGCGCCTTCCGTGTGGCGCGGGCTGCCCGACCGGCCCATGGTCGCCCTCACCTTCGACGACGGCCCCAGTGAGTCCACCCCGCGCATTCTCGATATTCTCGCGCGGCACGGCGTGAAGGCCACTTTTTTTCAGTGCGGGGCAAACGTGGATCGGCTGCCCGTGGCGGCTCGCGAGGTCCACGCCGCCGGCCACGAGATCGGCAATCATAGCTATAGACACCCGCTGTTTTGTTTTCACAGCTGCGAATTTCTGCGCGACGACCTGGCCCGAGCTCAGGCGGCTATCGGGCAACAGACCGGAAGGCTGCCCGTTTGGTTTCGCGCGCCGTACGGAGTCCGCTGGTTCGGGATGCGCGCCGTCCAGCACCGTCTGAACCTGCACGGCGTCATGTGGAGTGCAATCGGCTATGATTGGAGGCTGGAGGCGGATGCCATCGCGAAGCGATTGGTCCGCCGGGTGTCGAACGGTGCGATTCTCTGTCTGCACGATGGGCGGGAACTGCGCGCGAACCCGGATGTGACGGCGACCGTGGAGGCCGTCCGCCGGCTTGTACCCCTCTTGCTCGACCGAGGGTACGGATTGGAGACTGTCAGCCGACTTTTATGTCCGACGACTTGATTCAGAGGGTTCTGAAGGTGATTGCCGCTTCCAAACGCATCCCGCCCGAAACGGTTACCATCGATAGCGAGTTTCAGCAGTTGAACATAGACTCAATGGATGCGGTGGAGATCCTCTTTGCACTGGAGAATGAGTTCGACATTAATATACCGGACGACCAGGTGCGCGGCATCACGGGCGTGCGCGGTATGTGCGAAGGTCTGGAGAAGCTGATCGCTGCCAAGACCTCCCCAATCGGGACCGGCCAATAGGAATGCGGCGCGTCGCGATTACCGGCCTGGGCGCCATCTGCGCTTTGGGCCGTAATGTGGAGGACGTGGCCGCCGCGCTGCGTGGGGGTTGTTGCGGCATTCGCCCCATCGAAACCGTCGCTACGTCGCAATTGCGGTTCACCGCCGGCGCCGAAGTGCCCGGCTATACCCATCACCCCTATTTTGACGACCGGCCCGCGGATTTCCTGGACCGTTTCGCGCAATTCGCCGTAATTGCCGCCCGGGAAGCGGTGGTGGACTCGGGGCTGACGTTCACGCCCGAATTGCGCGAGACGGCGGCCATCGTCACCGGGTCGTGCGTAGGTGGACAGAGTACCGAAGACATCGGCTTTCGCGACGTCTACAAGCTGAGCCTGAACCGGGTGCATCCGCTTACCATTCCCAAGACCATGGCCAATGCCGGCGCCAGCCAGATTTCCATGGAATTCGGCATCACCGGTCCCAGTTTTACCATTTCCACCGCGTGTTCTTCGGCGGCTCACGCCATCGGCCAGGCCTTCTGGATGGTGCGCAACGGGATTACCGACGCGGCCATCGCCGGCGGCAGCGAGGCACCGTTCAGCTTCGGCATTCTGAAGGCCTGGGAAGCCATGCGGGTGGTTTCGACCGATACCTGCCGGCCTTTTTCGCGCGATCGCCGCGGCATGATCCTGGGGGAGGGAGCCGGTATGCTGGTGCTGGAGCCGATGGAAATCGCCCTAGCCCGCGGCGCGCCCATTCATGCCGAACTGGTGGGCTTCGGCATGTCGGCCGATGCCAGCCACATCACCCAGCCATCCGCCGCCGGCGCCGCGCGGGCCATGCGCGCGGCTATGCGCGATGCCGCCATCGAGCCGGACGCCATCGGCTACATCAACGCCCACGGTACCGGGACGCTGGCCAACGACGTGACCGAAACGGCCGCCATCCGCAGCGTGTTCGGCGCGCACGCGGACAAGCTGCCCGTCAGCTCCACCAAATCCATGCACGGCCACGCCCTGGGCGCCGCCGCAGCACTCGAATGTGTAGCCACCGTCCTGGCTCTGCGCGACGGTGTGCTCCCGCCGACCGCGAACTTCGTCGGCCCGGATCCCGATTGCGATCTGGACGTGATTCCCAACCAGGCCCGCGCCTCGGAAGTGGAGTGGGCGCTATCGAACTCCTTCGCTTTCGGGGGACTGAACGCCGTGCTGGCGCTGCGAAAAGTTTGAGTAGCCACAGATGAACACAGATAAACGCAGATAAGAACCACAAAGAATTGCCCTGGTCTTATCTGCGTTCATCTGTGTTCATCTGTGGCTATATCTTCTTGCGTTTTTTCTTGGCTCAGCGCTGGGCGTAGAATAAATGACGGCATGATGCCCACCGATTCCAATCTTCGGCGCGGATTTCTCCGCCGCCTGCTCGCCGTTCCAGCCGCCGTTGCCGTCGAGCGCTCAGCTTCCGCCCAGACTCCGGTGCCGTTCTCTTCCAGCACCCCCGGTCCGCTGCCGTCCTATACCCGCGCACAGCACCACCAGGCGCTTAAGCAATCCAGCTTCGACCGCACCGGCGGCAACGCCGACTATTGGCATATTCCCGCCGGCGGCGAACTGGAAGTCTTCCGCGCGCAGGGTGCCGGAGCCATCACTCACGTCTGGTTCACCATTGCCGCGCGCTCCGGCGACCATTTGAAGGAACTGGTGTTGCGCGCCTACTGGGATGGCAATTCGCGGCCCAGCGTGGAGACCCCCATCGGCGATTTCTTCGGCCTCAACCTGGGCTCTTACGCCATTTATCAATCCCAGTATCTGGCCTGCTCGCCGGGCAAATCGCTGAACTCCTACTTCGTCATGCCCTATGCTCGCGGCGCGCGGCTTACCGTCACCAACGAAGGCAGGCAGGAAGTCGGCTCCTTCTATTCCAATATCGATTACCAGGTATTACCCGCGCTGCCCGAGGATACTCTCTACTTCCACGCCCAATACCGCCAGGCCGCGCCCTGCACACCCACTACCGGCGAAGCCGCCCGCCTGAACCCGGATGGCCGCCTCAATTACGTATACATGGAAACCCGCGGCCGGGGGCACTTGATGGGCGTCACCCTGGGCGTGCTGCAAAACGCCGAAGGCTGGTGGGGCGAAGGCGACGAGATGATTTTCGTCGACAATGAGACCGCACCGACTATTCAGGGAACCGGCTCCGAGGACTATTTCCTGGGTAGCTGGGATTTCGGCGGCCGCGATGGCGCCCAACCATTCGGCCACGCCATGTACGGCGCGCCGCTGATCGTTAACCCGGAGCGAACCGGCGGCCGTTACTGCTGCTACCGCTGGCACGGCGACAATCCCGTGACTTTCCAGCGCTACCTGCGGCACACCATGGAACATGGCCACGCCAACGATCGCCACGATAACTTCTTTTCCGTAGGCTTCTGGTATCAGTCCGAACCATACACGGACTTTCCCGCACTGCCGCCGCTGTCGGAGCGGATTCCGCGTGTGCGGACGGCCTGACAGCCGTCAGTAGACAGTTGTCCGTCACAAGGTGAGTGACCGTTATCGCCCGCGGCCGCCGCTCGGAGTCAGATCTACTCCAGCCGATTTGAGCGCCTGCGTCGCTCCGGTGAATTCCAGTTGCGGGGCCAGCTTGTGAATCCCGTCATAGACGAAAAACCGCGCGGCTGCGTCCATCCCTACCTTACCGGTCGTCACGCCGCGGTCCTTCAGCCCGGCTACGATGCGCTCGTACGGGCTCTCGTCCTCCTGCCAGATGCGAATGTCGTCGCCCGGCCGGATCAGCTCACGGGCCCGCATCTCTTCGAATCCTGGTAATACCCAAACAGGCTCGCCTTTAGCCGGCAGCACGACCGCGAAAGTGCGCTCGCTCTTGCCCCATCGGACCCCAGTGAGATAGAGCATGGCCGGCCCCGGCTCCAGCACAATGGCGGAAAGGCCGAACTCTTTCATGGCATCCTGCAGCTTGGCCCGCCGCTCGCGATACGTTGTCTGTGGGATTGCAGTAGTCTGTGACATGATTCGTTCGTCTCGCTTCGTTCCCATGAACGTCTATCCCAAGCAACCGCTCTCTCACGGTCGCGGCTCTGACTCGCGCATTTCCGAGCCGCGACCGCAAGGGAGCGGTTGCTTACGGCTTCTATCCGAAAGGTTGATCGATGGCCGGACTTTGCGCCGTGAACATGCGCGCGCCATCCGGGGTGATGTGCATACAATCTTCCAGCCGCACGCCGAATTCGCCGTAGATGGCGATGGTCGGCTCGTTGCTGAAACACATGCCTGGTTCGAGCGGGGTCTTATTCCCTTTCACCAGGTTGGTCCATTCGTGGCCTTCGAGGCCGATGCCGTGCCCGGTGCGATGGGGCAGACCGGGAACCCGATAGCCGGGGCCGAAACCCGCATCGGTGATCACTTTGCGTGCTGCCGCGTCCACGGACTCGCAGGTGGCGCCCGGCTTGGCAGCCGCCAGCGCCGCGTCCTGCGCCTTGCGTTCCAGGTTCCATACCTGCCGCTGCCGCGCGGTAGGCTTGCCGAAAATCACCGTCCGGGTGATGTCGGATTGATAGCCATCCACGGTGCAGCCGTCGTCCACCAGCACTAGGTCGCCCTCTCGCAACCGCTGCGGCTGGATGCTGCCGTGCGGGAAGGCCGTGTATTTGCCAAAGATCACCATGGCGTCGCCGGTCACTCCCAGGGCGCGATAGGCAGCCGCGACGTTGTCGCTCAACTCCCGATTGGTCATGCCTTCCTTTAACATCGAAAACACGGCCCGGTAGGCGGCGATGGTGATATCGTTGGCTCGCTGCAGCAGGGCAATTTCCGCCGGCGATTTGATCACGCGGCAGCCGACCGTCACCGGGTCGGCGCTGACGAACTCTACGGCCGGCGCCTGTCGCCGCAGCCCGTCGAAGAGTGCGAAAGTAGCTTTTTCTTCGATTCCGATCCGGCCGGCGGCTCCCCGCTCTTGTAAGAACTGCGCCATGCGCGCGTAAGACGCATCGTCGCCGGTGGTCCATGTCCGGATGTTCGTGCCGGCCCGGTCGGCACTCATGCGCATGGCCAGGCGCGCGCTGTCCAACTCCGCTTCCGCTATCACCCATCCGGCCTCGCCTTTAGCCGGCAGTATCCAGGCCAGCGCGGCGGCGCCTGCCCAGCGCACACCGGTGTAATAGAAAAGGCTGGCGCCACCCTGGCAGACGATGGCATCAATTCTGTTCTCCCGCATCAGCCGGCGCGCCTTTTCAGTTCGCGCCAGACGCTCGCCTTCCCCAATCGGCTGGATGTCTCCAGTCATCGGCTTCAGGCTGGCAAAGCTGGCCGTCGGCGTCTGGGCGCGCAACAACCCGGCCGTGGAAGCCGCAAGAAACACCCGGCGATTCATGCCTGTCTCCTCTCTCTCGTGTCATCATCTCACCTATCCGGAACTGCTGGACCGAACGCCCGGAATAGGAAGTTCACCTTGTATTCGAACCACTGACGCACAGTCACACCGGCGTCAGGGCAGCGTGTAGGCCGATAGCATGCCGATCCGGGACCATTTCAGCATAAAACATTCGGCATCCAGCCTACCAGCCTCTACGTTCCCGCCGAGCCTCCTTCCTCCTTTTCGTTCCTGACTTCCGACTTTTACCAAGAAAGTGAGACACCCTTACTCCCCGACAGGTATAATTGCGGTAACGTGGACTATATAAAAGGCTAATATGCCAACCAATCTCACAAGCGAAATTATCACTGCCGCCATCCTTGGATTTGAGGAACAGAAGCGGCTTATCGACTCCAAGATCGCCGAGCTCAAAGCTACCCTGTCCGGCGGCCCCGCTGAACCGGAAGCAACTCCGGAACCGCCGCGGCGCAAGCGCCGGAAGATGAGTGCCGCCGGCAGGAAGGCGATCGCCGAAGCGCAGCGAAAGAGATGGGCCGAAGCTAAGAAAGAGAGCGAACCGGCGCCACCGCCGCCGTCAAAGGAAGCCGCCAAACCCAAACGAAGACTCAGTGCGGCCGGCCGGAGGAACATTATTGCCGCCACCAAGAAGCGCTGGGCATTGAAACACGCCGAAGCCGCCAAAGCGGAACAAGCCGCAAAGAAAGCACCGGCAAAGTCGGCGCAGAAGCGCGCTCCGGGTAAGAAAGCCGCCGGCAGGAAAGCCGCGAAACCAGCTCCGGCTGCGTCCCCGGCAAGCGAACCTGCCGGCGAATAAATCGAAGCGTCTCGGCCGCCGCTATCGGCGTGGGTCATAAATCCGATCCCCCTCGTCGGTCAGCGACCGGGCTGCGTCGTGTGGCCGATAGCTGACCGTTGAGAGCGGACAGCCTCGGAATCTGTTGGAACCCGGTACCTAGCATCATCGTATACTAGGCATTATGGAGTACCCGGAAGACGGCAGGGACAGGCGGATCGCCCAATTACGCAAGGGCATCCTGGAACTGGCTGTCATGGGCGTGCTCTATCACGGGCGGCATTATGGCTATTCCTTGATCCGGGTACTCTCGGAACGGGGCTCCATTCCCCTCAAAGAAGGCACGGTTTATCCCATCCTGGCCCGGCTCGACCGAGACGGCCTGGTCGGTTCGGAATGGGTGGAGTCTGCTCAGGGGCCTCCTCGCAAGTACTACGTGCTGACGTCGTCGGGCAGGCAACTCTTCGATGAGCTGAGCCATGAGCTTGATGCGCTGGTTTGCCTGGTCCAGCAGAACTGGAGAACTTCGGAGCAAACCGGATCCGCCGAAAAAAAACTTGTCGTCCGAAAGGGGTTAGACAAATGAACGACTGCCCGCCAGTGGTGGCGAAAATTGCCAACGATTACCTGGAGCGCGTGAAAGCGCATCTCCGCCCGGTGCCGGCCCGTGAGCGGGACGAGTTTCTGAAAGAGATCGAGTCGCACCTGTATGAGGCCTACCATCAGACGCCGATCGACGACGATGTCGCTAGGATCCTGGCCGTGCTGCGCAACTTCGGTGAACCCGCCGAAGTGGTGGCCGGCCGTTTGCCCGCCACGATGATGCGTTCCGGCGCCAACCGTAACCTGCCGCTCTACGTCGTCGGCGGGATCTTCATCGCGCTGTTCGGGATTCCGCTCGGATTTGGCGGCTTGAGTGTGCTGGTAGGCCTGCTGCTGGCGTTGGCCGGCATGGTGGCCGCTTTCTATGCGACCGCCGGAAGCATCCTCTTTGCCGGTGCCGTGTTCACTTTGTTCGGCTTGGCTCGAATCCTGCTGCCAGGGCTGTTTGACAGGCTGGTCGAGCTCGGCTTTATCCAATTGGGCGGTCCGCTGGGTGAGTTCCTTGATCATTTCTCTCCCGCCGACCAGGGTATATTCATGCTCCTCATGGCCGCCGCCTTGATGGCCATCGGCTTGGGCATGCTGTGGCTGGGAACGTACATATTTCGGGGGCTCCGTTTTCTGTTCGGCCTGCTCTTCGACTGGACGCGGCGGTTAGCGCATAGGATTCGGCGGAAGCTCGGACGGGAGAGTCGCGAGGCGCCTGGGCGGGTCGGCCAAGTCTCGTTTGCAAACGGGAAGTGACCGAGCCTGGGAGAGCAGCCGTCATATTCACGAACCGGCCGGCAATTCGTGGCACTATAGTGGAGGTGGTCCGCTATGATAGACGTCAAACAGGCTGTCCAGATCGCGAAGACGAAGGCGGCGGAGATGTTCGGCCAAGCTGTCATAAATCTAGAGGAAATAGAGCGCGACGTCTACAAGGGCTGTGACGTCTGGAGCATCACGCTTAGCCTCCCGCAAGACTTGCGCCAGTTGAACTCCCTCGCTGCGGCGCTTGGTACCGACCGTCTGCGGTACAAACGCTTTCTGATCGATGCTGAAACCGGAGAGCTCGTTGCGATGAAGCTGCGTGAAGTCGCCTCGCAATGACCGCATCGGGGCTTGGTCTTGGCCCGCCCAACGCTGCCGGGCTGCTGGTCGACACAAATCTTCTCGTGCTGCTCGTGGTCGGCAGCGTCAATCGCGATCGCATCGAGACCTTCAAAAGGACCAGCCAGTACTCAAAAGCCGACCACGACTTGGTCATCCGCGTGCTTGGCCGGTTTAGAAAAATCTGTACCGTGGCCCATGTCTTGGCGGAGGTCAGCAATCTTACCGATCTAACAGGCGCTGAGAAAGTCCGGGCCCGGAACGTCCTAAGAGAAACGATTTCCCTCCTTGACGAAGTGGAAATGCCCAGCGCCCGGGCGGCGGAGGACCGGCTCCACCAGGACCTCGGGCTGACCGATGCCGCCATTGGCTCGGTGGCGCGGGCTCACAATTGCAGCGTGCTGACCGATGACCTCGCCCTGTATCTTCAGCTTACACATGACGGAGTAAACGCGCACAACTTCACTTATCTGCGGGAGGGCTCCTGGGGGATCTGACCCGGAGCGTGGAGGCCGGACCTCCAGCCGTGGCTCCGAACCGGCCCTGCGTTCTTTAGTATCATGAAATCTGCATGAACCAGCGGGAATCAATGCTCGCCCCGCCGGCTGGATTCCCGCAGCAGATACTTGCCAGGCTGAGCGAACTCGAGACGGCGCTCGGTTCCGTGATTCGCGGCAAGCGCGAAACCATCCGACTGTCGGTGGTGTGCTTGCTGGCGCGCGGGCATCTCCTGATTGAGGACGTCCCCGGCGTAGGCAAAACCACCCTGGGCCAGGCGCTGGCGCGGGCGGCGGCGTGCAAGTTCCATCGCATTCAATTCACTGCGGATATGCTGCCGAGCGACGTGGTGGGCGTGACCATTTACAACCGGCAAACGGAGACTTTCGAATTCAAACCCGGCCCGATCTTCGCTAATTTCCTGTTAGCCGACGAAATCAACCGAACCACTCCGAAAACCCAATCGGCGCTGCTCGAAGCCATGAACGAGAGCCAGGTTACGGTGGACGGGCATTCGCACACGCTGCCGCGGCCGTTCATGGTGATCGCCACCCAGAATCCGGTGGAACACCACGGCACCTACCCGCTGCCGGAATCGCAACTCGACCGCTTCCTGATGCGCCTGCGGATGGGCTATCCCGACGCCGCCAGCGAGCGTGAAATCGTTCGTGCCCCCGGCCAGGCAGCCGCGGCGGAGATTCCAGCCGAGCTGAATCCCTCCGACCTTCTGCACCTGCAAGACGCGGCCGCGCGGGTGATGGTGGACGACGCGGTGGTGGACTATTTGTTGGCGATCGTGGAGGAGACCCGGCGCCACGAGTTACTGGCGCTGGGCGTGAGCCCGCGCGGATCGCAGGCGTTGTACCGGGCGGCGCAGGCAATGGCTCTGGCCGAAGGGCGCGATTATGCCATCCCGGACGACGTCAAGCAGCTCGCCGTCCCGGTCTTCGCCCACCGTCTGGTGGTGGATACGCGCAACGTTCTGGGGCCCCGCCGCGGCGATGCGGGCGACCGCATCATGCAAGAAATCCTCAGCCAGGTGCCAGTGCCCCTTTAGAGTTCCCCCAATTATGAAGACTGCAATCATCGGCCTGCCCATGACAGGCAAGACCTCTTTGTTCACGATTCTGACCGGCGTGCAACAGGAAATGCGAATGGGCGCGACCGCCGCGCGCACCGGTGTCGCCAAGGTCCCCGACCCGCGCCTGGAAGCCTTGGGACGGCTGTTCGAACCTCCCAAAGTAACTCACGCCACGGTGGAATACGTGGATATGCCGCCCGTTTCGAAGGAGAGCCTTCGCGATCCGTCCTACATGGCGAGCCTGCGTGTAGCCGACGCCTTTGCGCATGTGCTGCGCCTTTTCGAAGACGACACGATCCCTCACGAAAAGGGGTCGATCGACCCGGTCCGCGACCTCGAAGACCTGGAGACAGAGCTGATCCTGAGCGACCTGGTGGTGGTGGAGAAGCGGCTGGAGCGCCTGGATAAAGACCGCAAGAAGATCAAGAATCCGGAGTTGGACCGCGAATTCGAGTTGCTGGAGCGGTGCCGCAAGACCCTCGAGGACGGCCAGCCGATACGAAATCTGGAGATCGAATCGGAGGACGAAAAGCGCCTTCGCGGTTTCCAGTTTCTTTCCCAGAAGCCAGTGCTCTACGTGCTCAATCTGGGCGAGGAGGAAGCCCTGAAGCTGCACCAGCGGGAAACCGAATACCGCCAAGGTCCGCTCGCCGGCCGGCGCAACACCGCCGTGGCCGCCGTCTGCGGCAAGATCGAGGCCGAACTGGCACAATTGCCGCGCGAAGACCAGTCCGATTACCTGGCCAGTTACGGCCTGAAGGAATCCGGGCTGGAGCGGCTGATTTCCGCCACCTATTCGCTGCTCGGCCTGATGAGCTTTCTCACCGCCGGCGAGGACGAATGCCGAGCCTGGACCATCCCCATGAACAGCACCGCGGTGAAAGCCGCCGGCGCCATTCACTCCGATTTCGAAAAGAAGTTCATCCGCGCCGAGGTAGTGAACTGGAAAAGCCTGGTGGACTTGGGAGGATACCCCGCCCTGCGCGAAAAAGGCCTGCTCCGTCTGGAAGGCAAGGAATACATCGTGAAAGACGGGGACGTGCTGGTCATCCGCCACGGTTGAGATTTCGGAGCCGTTGTAACATCGCACGCCAGCCGCGCGAGTCGAGCCGCGACTGTGAAGGAGCGGTTGCCGGCTATATCCTAACCCGCTCATGTATAGTTGTCTCAAGGAGGAGAGATATTAGCATGAAGGTCGGAGTTCTGGGTTCCGGTGTCGTGGCGCAGACCCTCGCCAGCGGCTTTCTCACGCACGGTCACGATAGCATGATGGGCACGCGCGACGCGGCCAAGCTGGCGGAATGGCGCCAAAAGAATCCAACCGGGCTCGTTGGCAGTTTCAGCCAGGCGGCGGCCTTTGGCGAGTTGGTCGTGCTGGCTGTCAAAGGCCTGGCTTCGGCGGAGGCGTTACGCGCCGCCGGCGCCGGCAATCTGGCGAATAAGGCTGTAATCGACGCCACCAACCCCATCGCCGATGCCCCGCCCGTCAACGGCGTTCTCAAGTTCTTTACCAGCCACGATGAATCTCTGATGGAACAGTTACAGCGGGAGTTCCCGGCCGCCCATCTTGTAAAAGCGTTCAATTCGGTCGGCAATAACCAGTTCGTCAATCCTCATTTCAAGTTGGGTACGCCCACCATGTTTATCTGTGGTAACGACGAATCGGCGAAGCGGACGGTGACTCGGATTCTTACTCAGTTCGGCTGGGAGACAGCGGATATGGGAGCGGTGGAAGCGGCCCGTGCCATCGAACCTCTCTGCATGCTCTGGTGCATACCCGGCTTCCTGAGAAACGAGTGGACGCACGCTTTCAAGCTGTTTCGGGAATAGGCTCACTCCTTC
Organism: Bryobacteraceae bacterium; assembly: GCA_049509915.1. Taxonomy (GTDB): domain Bacteria; phylum Acidobacteriota; class Terriglobia; order Bryobacterales; family Bryobacteraceae; genus JBEKYD01. The sequence continues at coordinate 50,067 of JBEKZL010000037.1, forward strand.
AAATACCACGGCACACTAACAACTACGATGCGCGGATTGCCCCACAGCATTAGAAAGGCTTTCAGCACCTCGGCGCGTTGGTTGTGCAGCATGTAGTGATACCAGTGCCGCTCGAACAACTCGGGCACCACCACGGAAACGTAGCGGTCGGGATTGTCTTTGGCCACCTTGCACACGTAGTCGACAATCGGCCGTAATACAAACCGGTACGGCGATGTCACGCGATCCAGTTTGGGCGGCGCCAAACCCGCCGTTCGGGCCGGAGCCTGCGCATATTCTGCCCAGCCCTCGCAAAAGCGGTTGTCTTCCTCTTTTTCCGATTCCACGTGTACCGCACGAACGTCATGAGAGACGGTGTAGGCGAAGCGCAGCGCCTTTTCCGCCACCTTGGTCCAGGATTGAATCGGTATGACCACGATAGGCGGCGATAATCTCGAAAGATCGGCCGGATTCCGGCTGGCAATCTCCGCCTCGACCCTTCGGTAGTGCCGTTTCACCGCGGTCATAGTGGCCAGTAGCAGCGGCATCAGCGCCAGCGTCACCCAGGCCCCGGCGGCGAATTTCGCCACCAGCACCACCAGCACGGTGATGCCGGTGGCTACCGCGCCCAGCCCGTTCAGTCCGATCGAGTGCCACGCCAGCGGCCGTTGCCGCAGCCAGTGCATCACCATCCCCGATTGCGAAAGAGTGAACGCCAGGAACGCTCCGATCGCATACAGTGGGATCAGCCGGTCCGTCACCCCTCCGAATAAGACCAGCAGCCCCGCCGTCAGTATCGCCAGCACCCAGATTCCTTCCGAATAAACCAGCCGGCGCCCGGTGGTGGCAAAAGATCGGGGCAGGTATCCATCTTCGGCCACGATCCGGCACAGCCGTGGAAAATCGGCAAAAGCCGTATTGGCGGAGAGCGCCAGCACCAGCAGAATCGAGCCGATCGCCACGTAGAAGAACGGCCCCTTGCCGGCAATCGCGCCCAGCATCATCGCCAGCACGCTCTGGTATCCCGGCGCGCCCGGGTCGGTGGCGGCGATCTTGTACGCCGAATCGAGATACGCGATCCCCGCCAGCAGCACGATAAGCATTGCAATGATCATGGTCAGCGTGATGCGCGCGTTCCTGGCGGTGGGCTCGCGAAAGGCCCTCACTCCGTTGCTGACCGCTTCCACTCCCGTCATGGCCGTGCAGCCGCTGGCGAAGACCTGCAGGAAGATCCAGGTGCCGATCGCCGCCCTCGCTGGGCCGGGCGGCGGAGGCGCCACTACCGGAACCGGATGCCCGCCCGAAAGCGCGGTCTTCACCAGTCCGATGGCTATCATGGCCAGCAGGCTCGCTACGAACAGGTACGTCGGCACCATGAAGATGCCGCCGGTCTCGCGCACCCCGCGCAGGTTGATCAGCGTAATCGCCAGCAGAATACCCAGGCACAAGGTCAACGTGTGCGGCAGCAAGCCCGGCGCGGCCGATACCAATGCACCCACCCCCGCCGAAATCCCCACCGCGGCCGTCAGTACGTAGTCGATCATCAGCGCCGCCGCGCCCAGCAAACCCGCCCCCGCTCCCAGGTTCTCCCGCGCCACCGTGTAGGATCCGCCGCCGCCCGGATAGGCCGCGATCGTCTGCAGATAAGAGAAATAGACGATCCCGAGCAGCACGATGATGCTGAAACTGATCGGAACGATATAGGCGACACCCGCGGCCCCCAGCGGAATCAGCAGCGTCAGCGCCGCCTCCGGCCCGTAGGCCGCCGAGCTCAACGCATCCAGGCCGAAAATTGAAATCCCGGCCACTGGTCCGATCTTCTCTCCGCGCTCCTCCTGGGAGGACAGCGGCCGTCCTAGCAGCACATCCAACAGGGGCATTGCGGTATTGTACCCGAAGCCGCCGGAGGGCGTCTTCGATCCCGAGCTTCCCCATGGCTACGCTATGATCTCCTTAAGAGGGCTGAGAGGGTTGGATAGTCTGTATGCCAAAGCCGTTGGGCTGGCAGTGCCGGCGTTCGTGGCGCTCATCGCCGTCGAATTTGCGGCCGACCGCATCCGCGGTACCCGCTACTACCAGTTCGCCGACGCCATCAACAGTTTGAGCTGCGGCATGGTGAGCACCGGCACGCGCGTATTCTTCGGCTTCCTCGGACTTTTCACTTATGAATGGACGTTGCGCCATCTGGCCGTGGTCCGAATGCCGGTCGGATCCTGGCTGACCTGGCTCTACGCCTTCGTGCTCTACGATTTCTGCTACTACTGGTATCACCGCTTCAGCCATACCGTGGGCCTGCTCTGGGCGGTCCACGTCGTGCACCATCAGAGCGAGGAATTCAATTTGACGACCGCGCTTCGGCAGCCTTCCACCGGTGTTTTAATCACCTGGATCTTCTACCTGCCCCTGGCTGTCAGCGGCGTTCCAGTGCTGGTCTTTTTAGTGGTAGGCGTGTCGCAACTTTTTTACCAGTTCTGGCCGCACACCCGCCACATCGGGCGCATGGGATTTCTGGACCGGTGGATTCAGACTCCCTCCAACCACCGTGTTCATCACGCTCAGAACGACATCTACCTCGACAAGAACTATGTGGGCGTTTTCGCCGTCTGGGACCGCCTGTTCGGCACCTTCCAGGAAGAGCTAGCGAGCGAGCCTTGTATCTACGGAATTCGCGGCCAGTTGCGGAGTTGGAGCCCGGTATGGGCCAACCTTCACTACTATTGGGCCATGGCCAGGGACTCGTGGCACGCGCGGCGCTGGCGCGACAAGCTGCGGGTCTGGTTCGCTCTGCCCGGGTGGCGCCCGGCCGATGTCGCCGCACGTTTCCCCAAGCCGCCCCACGACCCGCATCGCAATTTCGTTCCCTACGATCCGCCGCGCAGCCTGGCCTTGAGCCTCTACGTTTTCGTCCAGTTTTCGGCACTGATGGTGGCGAACAGCCATTTCCTGGCCGTGCTGGGGAGCCGGCCGCTGGCGGCCAACGTGGCGTACTTTGCCTTCCTGATGGCGAGCCTCGTAACGCTTGGCGGCGTGATGGAAAACCGCCCCGAGTTTTTGCGTTTGGAAGCCTTCAGAGTTGCCGCCATTGGCGCGGGCGTGATCGTACTCGGCGGTTGGTTTGGCAATGAACACCGCGCCGCGGTCCTGCACACTATTGAGGCCTTCAGCGCGTTGTCCCTGGTGGCTCTCTGGCCGGCGTCCCGCAGTCCGAGCCCGGTCCCTGCTGCCGAGCTCTCGTGAGCGGCGATTGTGCACAAGAACTGCACAAAATTGCACAACCCAACCCTGCCGCCGTTCCGAACCCAAAACCGGCCGCAATGACACGTGCCCCTGTGGCAGTGGCAGGAAATACAAGCGTCGCTGCCTCGGCAAGTCCGCGGCGCCCGCTGCCGCCTGACCGGCCTATCGCACGGCGGCGAGGGCTTTGCGTTCGGCGCTGATCGAGGCGCCGATCAAGGCTAGATCGTGACTGGTGGGCACGATTTCGAAGAAGCTGCCTTGCAGCGACGTCATTTTGACCATGTCCTGGAGATACATGCCAACCACGGCGGTATCGATGTAGTCGGCATTGGGGCCGGCCAGATAGATGCGGCCCGGGCCGTCCAGGTGAACGCTGGTGGCGGTGGCGGCAGCAAGGGCGCGATGCCAGCGGGTGACAAACTCGCGGGCTTTGGGGTCGCCCTCGCGCGCGGCGGCGAAAACCTCCTCCGGCTCGCGGTCGAGGAAACGCAGCCGAATGGCACGGTTGCCCATGATGCCTTCCAGGTGGCCTACCCCGCCGCAGCCGCAGTAGCGCTCCTTGGGGTCGAGCGAAACCACCGAATGGCCGGCCTCCCAAACGCCGTCTCCGAGCGGGTAGCGACCGAAGCCGATGCCATCGCCCAGGTACCAGACGCGGATCAGTTTCTCCAGCGCGCCGCGGGTGGCGGCGATGCCGGCAGCGACGGCGTCAGCATCGTTCAGCGCCACCACCGGAACGTCCATGCCTACGTCTTTCAACTCTGCCGCCAGCAGTTCGGTGATGTGCAATCCTTTTAACTGGCCGAGGTTGGGAGACTCTTCGATGACCCCGTTGCGGACGATGCCGGGGAAGCCCGCGCCCACCCAATCCACCTTCCGCCCCTGGCTTACGTCCACGATCATTTCGCGGATGCGTACCAGCATGTCGCCCGAGTGCAAGGTTTTCAGATCGATCCGCGAACCTGACGGATCCGGATAGATCCGGACCTCACCGAGCACGGTTCCTTCCACCGCGCCGACCCACAGGTACTGCGTGGCCAGCACGCCAATGCCAATCCCCATGACTTTCCCCCTCCCCAAACCCTGCTTCTACAGACGCAACAGCTTGTTGACTCCATTGAAGGCCGCCTGCTTGTAGCATTCGGCCAACGTTGGATAATTAAAGACCGTTTCGACGAAGTAGTCAACCGTGCCGTCCAGAACCAGCACCGCCTGACCGATATGGATGAGCTCGGTGGCGCCCTCGCCGATGATATGCACGCCCAAAATCTTCCGGGTCTCCCGATGGAAGATCAGCTTCAACCTGCCGGTGGTATCGCCGCGAATCTGGCCGCGCGCCGTCTCGCGGTAATACGCCACGCCCACTTCGTAGGGCACGTCTTCGTCGGTGAGCTGCTCTTCGGTCTTACCGACGAAGGAAATCTCCGGAATGGTATAGATGCCGTAGGGGTAGGCGGCTGGGTTGGATTGCACCTTCAGGCCGAAGGCATTGCCCGCCGCAATGCGTCCCTGTTCCATCGATACCGAGGCCAGGCTGGGGAAACCGATCACGTCGCCGGCGGCGAAAATGGTGGGAACCTTGGTGTGAAATTCCTTGTCGACGGAAATGCGTCCCCGGCTATCGGCGTCCAGGCCGGCCGCCGGCAGCTTTAACTCATCCACATTGCCCTGGCGGCCAACCGCGTACAGCAGCACGTCGCCCGGCACTTTCTTATTGCTTTGCAGATTGGCCACCACGCGCCCGTCCGGGGTGGCTTCCACGCTGGCCACCTCTTCGTTGAGCCGCATGGTGACACGGTGGTCGCGCAAGTGATACGACAGCGCTTCGACGATTTCGCTATCGGCGAATTCCAGCAGGCGCGGGCGCTTTTCTATCAGCGTCACCCGCGAGCCGAGAATCGCGAACATGCAGGTGTATTCCACCCCGATCACGCCGCCGCCCACCACGATCAGATTTTTGGGAATTTCCACCAGGTTCAGGATCTGATCGCTGTTGATGATGGTTTTCCCATCGATGGGAACGGTCGGCGAACTGGCGGGCTTGGTGCCGGTGGCGACGATAATCTTGGCGGCTTCCAGGTCTGCCTGTCCGCGCTCGTTTTCCACCCGGACATGCGTGGCGTCAAGGAAGCTGGCGCGCGCGTAGACGATTTCCACGCCGTTGCGCGAAAGCTGAGCCTGCGTCACGTCCACTTCGGTCTTGATCACCTGGTTGACGCGGAAGCCCAGGTCCGCCATGGTGATCTTATCCTTGACATGATAATTAATGCCGTAGATGCCCTGATACTCATAGCCGGACAGGTGCATGACGGCTTCCCGCATGGTTTTGCTGGGAATGGTTCCGGTATTGACACAGGCGCCGCCGACGATTTGGCGTTGTTCGACCACCACGACCCGGCGGCCACTCTTGGCGCCTTGAATGGCAGCCCGTTGGCCGGCCGGGCCGGAGCCGATCACGATCAGATCGTATGTTTGCATGGCGCGTCGATAAGCGACGATCAGCCCGCGTTGAAGCGGGATTCGATTTCTTCCCAGTTCACCACGTTCCACCACGCGGCGATGTATTCGGGGCGCCGGTTCTGATACTTCAGATAATAGGCGTGCTCCCAGACATCCAGGCCGAAGACCGGATACTTGCCTTCGAGCACGGGGCTGTCCTGGTTAGGCGTCGACACGATGTCCACCTTGCCGCCCGATTTAACCAGCCACGCCCAGCCGGAGCCGAAGCGCGTAGCGGCAGCCTGGTTAAACTTCTCCTTGAACTTGTCGAAGTCGCCGAAGGTGGACGTGATGGCCTGCGCCACCTGCCCAACGGGCGCTCCGCCGCCGCCCGGCTTCATGATCTTCCAGAACATCGAGTGGTTGATATGGCCGCCGCCATTGTTGCGGACGGCGGTGCGGATCGATTCCGGCACGATGGCCAGGTTGTTCGCCAGCAGTTCCTCGACGGTTTTCGAGGCCAGCTCCGGCGCCGATTCCAGCGCTTTGTTGAGATTGGTCACGTACGCTTTGTGGTGCGCGCCATGATGAATCTCCATGGTCTTGGTATCGATGTACGGCTCCAGCGATTCCGGCGCGTAGGGTAGCGGCGGCAGTGTGAACGGCATAGCTTCTCCTTTATCTCCTCTTCATGCGTTTTCAAAAGCATCGGCGACGCGAAACATGGTGGTTTCGTCGAAATGACGGGTGAGAATCTGCAATCCCACGGGTAGCCCCTCAGCCGTCGTCCCGCAGGGAACGCTCATACAGGGTACACCCGCCAGGCTGCCGGTGATGGTGAAAATATCGGACAGGTACATGGCCAGCGGATCATCTATTTTTTCCCCCAGGCGAAATGCCGGGAAGGGGGAAACCGGGGCCACAATAGCGTCAACCTGATCGAAAGCTTGGGCGAAATCGCGCGCGACGAGGGCGCGCACCTTCTGGGCCTTCAGATAATAGGCGTCGTAATAGCCGGCGCTAAGCACGTAGGTTCCCAGCATAATGCGGCGCTTGCATTCGGCGCCGAACCCTTCGCCGCGGGTGGCGCGATACATTTCGGCCAGGGTGGGCGAATGTTGGGACCGGAACGTGTAGCGTACGCCGTCGTACCGCGCCAGGTTGGAACTGGCCTCGGCGGTGGCGATGATGTAGTAAGTCGCGATGGCGTAATCGGTGTGCGGCATGGCCACTTCCCGCACTTCGCAGCCGAGTTTTTTCAAGACTTCCACGCCCCGGAAGAACACATCGCCCGATTCGCCCTTCAAATTCTTTAGATACTCGGGAGGCAGCCCAAGCTTCAAGCCTTCCACTTTCCGGTTCAGTTGGGACGTGTAATCCGGTACCGGCGCGGCGGCGGAGGTGGCGTCGCGGGGGTCGCGGCCGGCCATAGCGCCCAGCAGGGCGGCGGCGTCGCGCACCGAACGGGCGAACGGTCCGATATGATCGAGCGAGCTGGCAAACGCGGTCAAGCCGTAGCGGGAAACCCGGCCGTAAGTGGGCGTCACCCCGACCACGCCGCAGAAGGATGCCGGCTGGCGAATGGATCCGCCCGTATCGGAGCCCAGCGCCAGCACCGCGGTCCCCTGCGCTACGGCCGCGGCCGACCCGCCACTGGAGCCACCCGGCACCCGGTCCGGCGCGCGCGGATTCCGTACCGGACCGAAGGCCGAATTCTCGGTGGAAGAGCCCATGGCGAACTCGTCGCAGTTGGTCTTGCCCAGAATCAGCGCGCCGGCCCGCTCGATGCGCTCGATCGCGGTGGCATCGTAGGGCGGCACGTAATCGGCCAGCATTTTCGAACCGCAAGTGGTGCGAAGGCCCTTGGTAACGATAACGTCTTTGACCGCGACCGGCACACCCGCGAGCGCCCCGGGATCTTCGCCGCGGGCGATCTTTTCGTCCACGAGGCGCGCGGCGGCCAGCGCGCGTTCGGGCGAAAAATGCAGGTAGGCGCCGGTCTTGGGATTTTCGGCGTGGGCAAAGCGGAGGGCCTCACCGGCCAGCTCGGCGGCGCTGACGGCGCGCGTATCGAGCGCGTGGCGAATCTTGCCGATGGTGAGCGAAGCGATATCGAGATCCATGGCTAGCGCTCAATCACCTTGGGGACTTTGAAGTAGCCTGCGCCCGGTTGCGGTGCGTTGGCCAGGGCCGCCTGGTTGCCGAGAGGCGGAAGGGGCTCGTCGTCGCGAAGGGTCGTGCCCGCGCCGGTGTCGAACAGCACCTGCGCCATCGGCTCGACGCCGGCGGTATCCACTTCGTTCAACTTGTCGACGTGGGCGAGAATCCCGTCGAGCTCCGCGCGGAGGCGCGACACTTCCGCGTCGGAGAGTTTCAAATCGGCCAGTTCGGCCACTTGACGAACGTCCTGCTCGCTGATTTTCATGCGTACGTTTTCATGCCCCGGTGGCCCGGGCGCGTGAAGCCCGATAGATGCCGCGCAGCACCGGGTCCACAATGCCGTCGGCCTCGTCGTAGGCCTTGGCGGGAGCGGCCACTTCGGCCCGCTGCGGCTCGCGGCGGCGCGGCACCACGCGGAAATGCAGCTCTTCCACCGAGCCCCGCCCCAGGTGCCTGGCCAGCGCGCCCAGAATCTGCCCGCTCAAAGAAAATAACTGCCGCTGCCAGACCGGGTCTTCCACTTCCACTACCAGGCGGGTGCGCACCAGTTTGACGGCGCGGGTGTGAGCCGCGATGGTCTTGCCAACCGCTATTGGCCACGCCGCAATCGCGATTTCGTCGGGCGTAATGGTGTTGCCGGGCAGGTTCATTCCCCGGAGAAGCAGGCTGGCACGTTGCATGGTCGGGCGAAAGTCATTCTACCACGGGCGGGCGGCGCGGTCAGGCATCGGCTAAGGCGGCGCGGCGCAGGTGGTAATCGGAGTCAGACGAAGGGAAACGGTACAGATGGGCCGCGCGGGGAAGTACCAGCAGTTTGGGCATCAGGATACCGTATCGAGTTCCATGGTAGCGAGAATGGTCTGGTTGCTCGAAAGACCGAGCGGGGCCAGGTCCGGCCGCATTTGACCCAGTACGCGGCGCGTAGTATGTTTAACATGTATGATTCGCTCGTTCCGATGCCCCGGAAACCAAGGCGATCCACGATGGATTCGGCAGCCGGAGGTTTCGCGGGATCGAAGAGCAAGCACGCAAGCGGCTGCGTTGGCTGGACGCCGCCACGAGTCTCACCGATCTGAGAGCCATTCGGGGAAACCGGCTGGAAGCACTGAAAAGGGACCGGGCCGGCCAGCATAGCATTCGGATTAACGATCGCTGGCGGATCTGCTTCACCTGGCGTGACCGCAGCGCGCACGAAGTCGAGATAGTGGATTACCACTGAGAGAGGAGAACCATGCCACAGCGTAGGAAACTGCCGCCCATCCACCCGGGCGAGCTACTTCGGGATGAACTTGGTGAGATTGGTGTCAGCCTCAACGAGCTGGCGCGCGCACTGCGTGTTCCAATGAACCGGATCAGCGCGATCGTCAACGGCAAGAGGGCCATCACGGTGGACACGGCGATGCGTCTGGCGCGGTATTTCGGCACATCGCCGCAGTATTGGTTGAACCTTCAGGTCGCCTACGACCTCGAAGTCGCCGGGCAGGAGATTCAGCCGCAGATCGACAAGGAAGTACTGCCACGGACTGCCGCCTAAGAACCGGGTCTGGTTGTACAAATGACGTCGAGGTGCGCACAGCCGCCTCACCTACGGCGCCGGGTCTATCCTCCAGAACTTGAGTAACTGTTGGACCTCTCCGGCGAAAACGGGGCGAAAATGGACGGCCCGAACTAGTATCGGTTCGATTGATCGAAAAAGGGGACGAGGCCGATTGGTGCCTTTTCGGCGGGTCGCAAATGTGCAGGTTCAGCCTGTGCCATTTGGTTTCGGCCGAGAATTCTGGCCTCGGCGACGCACTTCCTCTTTGATGCCCGAAATGCCAAGGTGCATCGAGCCCGGGCGCTCACGAACGTGAATGGTTGGTCAGACTGCTTGTGGCCCTGAATGCGAGGGACTATTGTAAACTGCTGGGAGGATATGCCTGCTTTGCCTTCAGCCGCTTTCTACGGGGAGGCGCCGGGCTTGGTTTCCTGCGTTATGCAGCTTAACGTCCAGATTCCGGCGAACGCGCCTTCCGGCAACCTGTCTCTACAGGTTTCCGTGGGCGGAAACGCCAGTCAAAACGGTGTGACGATATCGGTGCAATAGGGGCCGGTGGAGCGGCTCAAGCCACCGCCATCAATCCGTATAGAACGCGGTGCGGAGTTCAGAATCCGGAATGAACCGGCACGCCTGGCGGTAAATGGCATGGAGGGTGCCGCGGTCGATCTCGTCGTAGTTGGGAACCGTAAGACTTTGAGTTCGCCCGTCACCGAGCACCCGACGGACCTTGATGTGGCTCCCTCGCTGCGCGAATTCCTGAAATCCGAATTCGTGGAGGATATGCAGCACCTCCCGTCCGGAAAGAACCCGGAGCTTGGGCATCAGGCTACCGCATCGAGTTCCATGGTAGCGAGAATGGTCGGGTTGTTCGAAAAACCCAGCTCGGCCAAGTCTTCGCCTTCGAGGTGCAGGGCGATAGCCTCTCGGATGTTGAAGGCCAGTTCGTCCAGAGTGGCCGCCTGGGTGACTACCGGCAGATCGAGGCACTCGGCGACGAACTGGCGTTCGCCCCTGCTAATGCGCACCTGAATCGTTCGCTTCATTGGGAATGCCCGCCTAGATTCCAGTATGCAACATGACGGCAACAGGCCGCGCTCGGCGGATCGGGTCGAGAGCTGCCGAAGCCCATCATCGAGGCGGCGCAATGGCGCCAACGCGTGCTTTATCGGCCCTTTCTCTCCGATCCCTCGGGCGATGATCGCCGTCATGAGGCTATTGATGCTGACGCCCTCGCTCTCCGCCTGCGTCGTCAACTTCGAATAGAGGGTCCGCGTCAGCGAGGGCCTGCGGCTGATTCCGGGAGGGGAAACAGTCTCGCCCTCGGGTCGACGGCCGTCTGGCGCTTGCTGAACGCTGCCGCGCAACCTGTTAGCATGCCAGTTTAGGGAACGCATGGCTCAGACGTTGTTGCGTTTGGCATTGGTGGCGCTCGTCCTGGCCTTATTTTCGGGCCGGTTGCAGCGATTCGTTTCGGGCATTTTGCGGGAGCGCCCGGCGGTGTTCTGGCTGGCGCCGCTGCTCGCGACCGGCATATTTATGACCGCCGCAGCGATGGCGGGCGCAGCGACGTGGCCGCTGGCGCTGGCAACTCTGGTATACACCACGGTGCCATCGGCCTGTGCGGCCATGCTCGGACCCGCCACCGCCCCCCGTCCGCACCTGCTGGATTTTCTGGCGATCCTGCTGCTCTGGCTGCCGCTGGAGTTGAACCTGGCCAAACCGCTGGTACTGCCGGCGGCGCAAGGTTATCTCCATTCGGTGGTTTACGGCGTGGCCATACTCCTGGGCCTCGCGATCTTCCTCCTCTTCCGCGGCTTTTCGGGAATGAAATATAACCTGCCGCGCCGCCCACGGGACTTTTGGGTGGTGCTGGCCGGGTTTGTTGCCGCCGCTCCCGTCCTGATCGGAATCGGCATCGCCATCGGCTTCATTCCGTTCCCGCACTTCCACCCGGCGACGCCCGGCCGGATGGCTGCCGCCGTCGGCTTGATGTTCATTGGCACGGCGCTGCCCGAGGAAATCCTTTTCCGCGCCCTTATCCAGAACTTTATTCTGCAGCGCTGGGGAGAAACCACCGCCGGGCTGTTGGCCGCCAGCGTGATCTTCGGCTGCTCCCATCTCAACAATGGCCCGCAGGCGCTGCCCAACTGGCGGTACGCGATTGTTGCGAGCTTCGCCGGTTTGGCCTACGGCAAAGTGTTTCAAAAGTCGTCCAGCATTATCTCGTCGGCGCTATTTCATATGATGGTCGACTGGACCAAGCATTTCTTCTTTTGAGCTGACCGGACGCGACCGGCAAACCGCTCCCTGGCGGTCGCCGCTCGGATTACTCCGCGCGAAACCGGATAGCCGCACCTCCGCCGGAGGCCAGTTTCAGGTGCATTACCGTGGCCGGGTTGACGGGCTGCCCGGAAATGGCGGTGTGTTTGGGATGGTCGCCGGCATCGGAGGCGTCGGCATAGATTTCGGCGGCGTAGTTGCCGTGGCCCAGGAATTCCAGAGGCAGATCCACCTCCGCTCCGTGCCACCCGGTAATCGCGCCCAGGTACCACTCCTTACCCTTGCGCCGCGCCACGGCGATGAATTCGTTCGGCCGGCCGCTCACCACCTTGGTTTCATCCCAGGCGTTGGGGACGGCCCGAATGAACTCGAAATCCTTCTGGCCTTTGTACGCCTCCGGATAATCCGAGACCATCTGGAAGCCGCTCTCGAAAACCACATACAGGGCCAATTCGTGGGCGCGGGTTCCCATCACCATGGGTTTCTTGTTGCGCGGCACGAACTCGGCGCGGGTCACGTTGTCGAATCCGCCGGGCGTGTAATCCATCGGGCCGGCCAGCGCGCGGGTGAAGGCCAGCATCAGGTTGTGCTCGGGCGTGATGCGCCCGCTCCATTTGCTGTACTCCAATCCCATGACGCCTTCCCTGGTCATCTGATTCGGCCAGGTGCGGTCGATGCCGTCCGGTTTATAGGCACCGTGAAAATCGATCATGAGGTGATGGGCGGCGGCCGTCTGCAGCACGCGGTGGTAGAAGCCGACCATCCACTGGTCGTCGCGATTCATGAAATCGATCTTGACCCCGGCGATGCCCCATTTTTCGAATAACGGAAAAGCTTCGTCGATCTGTCGATTGATGTCGGTCCAATGGGCCCACAACCAGATGCGGACGTTCTTGGTTTTGCCGTAATCGAGAATGGCCGGCATGTCGATGTTAGGGCTGGTGCGGGTAAGGTCGGCGTGGGAGGAGTTCGGCCCGTCGCCCTGGTAGGCCCACCCGGCATCGATCAACAAATAGGGAAAACCTGAGGAGGCGCAGAAATCGATGTAGTGCTTCATCGTCGCGGTGTTCATGCCGGGAGTGAAATCCACGCCTTCGGCCCAGGTGCCGTTCCACCAGTCCCAGGCGGTCTTGCCGGGCTTGATCCAACTGGTGTCGGCGATGGTGGAAGGCGGATTCAGGCTGGTGACGATGTTCGACTCCACCAGCCGGCCGGGCTGGTCGCCAATTAAGAGCACCCGCCAGGGCGTCGCCATGGGAGCCGGAACGACGACGGCGAGGTCCTTGTCTTCGACCGACGGCGAAAGCCGGCTCGAGAGCTGCAACGCGTCGGGCGAATTATGTTCCAGGTACATGCCGGCGTAGTTATCAATATCGGCTTCGGTGATCGCGACCCACGCCGTACCCGGCACCTCGGCCAGAAAAGGAAGGCCGATCAGTTCCTTGGGGTGGATGGCGCTCAGCGGCAGGGTGACGTAGGCGTCTTCGTAGGGCGTTTGAAATCCGTCGAGCAGAAGCGGATAGGTGGCGCCATCCTTGGCCAGGCGGAAGGTGGTGCGCTCGGTGGCGAGGTGGATCTCGTCCAGGCCGGCCTGTTTCGGCACCACGTAGCGAAAAGCCACGCCATCGTCGAAGGCGCGGGCCTCGAGCTGCAGTTTCCGGTGCGGCGCCCCGGTTTCCTCCAGATCGAGCGTCAGGCTGTGGTAGACACTGTGAACCGTGGACGCCTTGCCGTGCAGGAGCGGGTAGGTTTCGTCGCCCGTCCCCGCTGTGGCGTGGACGATGCGGACGTGCGCACCCAGCACAGGTTGCCGGGCCAATTCCAGGCCGAGGGTCGATCTCACTACCACCGGCTTGCCGCGGAAGTTCACCGTGTAGGCGAGCTGGCCGCCATCGGCGGTAACGCTCATTTCGAGGGCGCCCGAGGGCGAAATTGCGGCGGATTGCGCGGCGGCGGCGACAACCGTAAGTATGCTCATCACGACGAGGTTTCGCATGAGCAATACTATAGCGCCGGGCTCGGGCGAAGCGCGCCGCCAGCGTGCCACAATAACAGTGTTGATCTTCCCCATCGTTCTCGCCATTCTACTAATCAGCCAGATTTATTGGGCCATTCGCGGGTTGAAGCTGGCCCGTCGGCGGATTCGCTCGCGCGGCCTTCGGCTCGCCGTGTGCTGCGCGGTGCTGGCTTTCTACGCGCTGGCCTTTGCTTATTACACCGGCCGGATCGGAGGGCGGCTTACCCCGGTCGCGCTGACGCCGCCCGACGCAATATTGTCGGCGCCGCTGGCGTGGTGGATTTCGAGCTCGCTGGTGGCGTTCCTGCTGCTGCTTTTGCTGGCCGTGCCAAATGGCATCGAGGCCGCCGCGCGTAAGCTTCGACCGCCGCTTGATGGCGCCGTCGAGCCGCCCGGCCGGCGCCAGTTCTTGCAGCGCACCACGGCCATCGTTACCGGCGCACCCTTCGTTGCCGGCGCCTACGGTCTGCTTTACGGCCGGCTCAATCTGGAAACCACGTCGCCCCGAATTCATCTGCCCCGCCTGCCCCGCGCCTTCGACGGCTTTCGCATCTGCCAGTTGTCCGATATCCATATCGGCCCGTTCATGCCCGCCGCCCAGATTCGCAAATACGCCGCCATCGCGAACGCGCTCAAGCCGGATCTGATCGTGCTAACCGGCGATTTCGTCACCTTCGACCCCTCCACCCAATACGCGGTGGTGGAGGCCCTGTCCGGCCTGCGGGCCCCGTTCGGTGTCTTCGGATGCCTGGGCAACCACGATGCCTGGGCCGGGGTGGAAGACTCGATCACGGAACTGTTCCGCCGCGTGGGGTACCGCATCCTCCGTGCCGAAGGTGTCGCCATCCGCAGCCACGGGGACGAGTTGAATTTGATCGGGGTGGATTTTGAGAGTCCCAGGCGGTTCGGACCTTCGGCGCCGGTAAGACATCTGCTGCGCGACATCGAGCCGCTGGTGGCGGCCGACCGCGTCAATATTCTGTTGAGCCACAACCCGGACACCTTCGGCCGCGCCGCGGCTCTCGGCATCGATCTGAGCCTCGCCGGACACACCCACGGCGGCCAGGCCGCGTTGGAATTTATCAGCCCGGAGATCGCGCCCAGCCGCCTCGTCACGCCCTACGTCGCCGGCTGGTTTCGGCAACCCGGCGGCCAGCTTTACGTCAATCGCGGTATCGGCACCATCGGCGTGCCGATCCGGATTGGCGCGCCGCCGGAAATTACGGTGTATCGATTGGCGCGCCAGGCCGAGACGCGCTCCGGCTCGGCGCTCGATTTGTCGAAAGCAGTGGGTTAAGATCGTTCCGAGTAAATGCTCACAAACCTGCGCGTGAAGAACTTCAAACGCCTGGATGACGTGTCCATCGAGTTGGGCAAGACCGTGGTGTTCGTGGGGCCTAATAATTCCGGAAAAACCACCGCGCTCCAGGCCCTGGCACTGTGGGAAATCGGGCTCCGCAAGTGGCTGGAGAAACGATCCGCCAAAGACATTCCCGAAAAGCGTCCCGGCATTACCATTAACCGGCGGGACCTGATTGCGGTTCCGGTTCCCGACGCCAATCTGCTCTGGAAGGACCTTCATATACGCGCCGTCCAGAACAGCCCTAGCGGCAAGCCGGACACGCGAAACATTCGCATCGATATCCTGGTTGCGGGCGTGACGGATGGCAAAGCCTGGGAGTGCGGCTTCGAGTTCGACTACGCCAACGAAGAGTCCTTCTATTGCCGCCCTTTGCGCACGTCCGAAGACCGGCAGGCGGAGCGAATGCCGGTCCCGGGCGCCGCCGCTGCCGTCAGGGTTGCCTTTCTGCCGCCGATGTCCGGCCTGGCGGCCACCGAGGACCGACTGTACAATGGCGCCGTCGATGTCCGCATCGGTGAAGGCCGCACCGCCGAAGTTCTGCGCAACCTCTGTTACCAGCTATCGTCGGGCGACAAGGCCGACGCTTGGGAGGCGCTAGTCGGACAGATACGAAATCTGTTCGGAGTGTACCTGGACCCGCCCAGCTATATCGCCGAGCGCGGCCAGATTACCATGTCCTACCGCGAAGACTCGGGACCGGTCCTCGACCTCGCTTCCTCGGGAAGGGGCTTGCAACAGACCATGCTGCTTCTCGCTCATCTCTACACTCATCCCGGGAGCGTCTTGCTGCTGGACGAGCCCGACGCCCACCTGGAGATCCTGCGCCAGCGCCAAATCTACCAAATTCTGACGGAGACGGCCGAAGCCCAAGGCAGCCAGGTGATCGCCGCAAGCCATTCCGAAGTGATTCTGGAGGAAGCGGCCGACCGCGACGTCGTGGTGGCGTTCGTCGGCAAACCACACCGCATCGACGACCGCGGCAGCCAGGTCCTCAAGTCGCTAAAAGCGATTGGGTTCGATCAATACTATCAGGCGGAGCAAACCGGATGGGTGCTCTATCTGGAGGGCTCAACCGATCTGGCGATTCTGCGCGCTTTCGCCGCGTTGCTCGACCACCCAGCCAAATCCGCTTTGGAACGCCCCTTCGTTCGCTACGTGGGCAATCACCCTCCGGGGGCGAGGGACCATTTTCACGGACTGCGGGAAGCCAAGCCGGACCTGGTGGGGTTCGCGTTGTTCGACTCCATCCCGCAGGAATTGCCTGCGGCCGGCGCGCTTCGGGAAGTGAAGTGGACCCGGCGGGAAATCGAGAATTATTTCTGCTATCCGGAAACGCTCATCGCCTGGGCCGAAGATACGGGTGGCAACAGCGGTCCGCTTTTTGAGGCTGCCGAGCGGGAGCGTCGAACCACCGCCATGCGGGAGGCCATCGTTGAAGTTACCGCGGCGCGCAGGACGCTGCATCAGCCGGCCCCGTTCGCGCCCGAGACGAAAGCTAGCGAGGAGTGTTTCGGCCCCATTTTTCAAAATTACTTTGAAAAGCTGGGCATCGGGAATCTGATGCAGAAGTCCGACTATCACACCCTGGTGCGCTTTCTCCCCAGGAGTCTTCTCGCAGCGGAGGTCGCCGAGAAGCTCGACCTGTTAGCCGACGTCGCACGACAGGCGCGGCCGGTGAGTTGAGAATTGCGGGGCAGCCGGCAACCGCTCTCTTACGGTCGCGGCTCGGTAAGTGACTGCAAACACGCGGTGCCCGTAACCGAGCCGCGACCGGTAAGGGAGCGGTTGCCGGCTGCATAGACCGCCCAGTATTTTGCGCGACAATGAGAGCTGATGTCCACGTCCGCTCCCACTTTAGCCACCCCGGAAATGATTGCCCGCTATGAGCCGGTCATCGGCCTGGAGGTACACGCCCAACTGGCCACGGCTACCAAAATCTTCTGCGGCTGCCCCACCAGCTTCGGCGCGCCTCCCAATACCAACGTCTGTCCGGTTTGCCTGGGCCTGCCGGGCGCGCTGCCGGTGCTCAACCGCGTGGCCGTGGACCTGGCTGTGAAAGCCGGCATGGCGCTGAACTGCACGATTCGTACGCGCTCGCGATTCGCGCGCAAGAACTACTTCTATCCCGACCTGCCCAAGGGCTACCAGATTTCCCAGTACGACGAGCCCTTCGCCGAACACGGCTGGGTGGACATCGTGGTCGCGGCCGAGCAGCGCCGCATCGGCGTCACGCGCGTTCACATGGAAGACGATGCCGGCAAGAGCATCCACGAAGGCTTCCGCGATTCCGACCTCTACTCCTACGTGGACCTGAACCGCAGCGGCACGCCGCTGATCGAAATCGTCAGCGAGCCGGATATGCGCAGCTCCCAGGAAGCCTATGCTTACATGACCGAAGTGAAGCAGGTGCTCGAGTTTCTGGAGGTCTCTTCCTGCGACATGGAAAAAGGCCACCTGCGCTGCGACGCCAATGTCAGCGTGCGTCTGCAGGGCGCCGAAAAGCTCGGCACCAAGGCGGAAGTCAAGAATCTGAATTCCTTCCGCTTCATGAAGGAGGCGCTCGATTACGAAATCGCCCGCCAGGTCGCGCTCATCGAAAGCGGCGGCCGGGTAGAGCAGGAAACCCGCCTCTACGACCCGGATTTGGGCGAAACCGTAGGCATGCGTAGCAAGGAAAGCGCCCATGACTATCGCTACTTTCCCGAGCCCGACCTGATGCCGCTCGGGATCGACGAAGCCCGCCTGGGCGAACTGCGCGCCTCCTTACCGGAGTTGCCCTCCCGCCTGCGGGCGCGCTTCGTGGCCGATTACCGCCTGCGGGAGTACGACGCCGAGGTGCTGACCCAGAGTCGCGCCGTCAGCGCCTATTTCGAAACCGCCGCGCGCATCGCGGGCGATCCCAAAACTACCGCCAACTGGGTGATGGGCGATCTGATGGGCGCGCTCAAAGCCGATGGCAAGGAAATCGGCCAATCGCCGGTCAGCGCCGGGCATTTGGGCGAACTGGTGAAACTGATCGGCGCGGGCGCGCTTTCGGGCAAGCTGGCCAAGCAGATTTTCCCCAAAATGTATGCCACTGGCGACGCCCCGGCCGTGATCGTCGAATGCGAAGGCTTGGCGCAGATCAGCGACACCGGCGCGCTCGAAGCGGTGATCGACGGGGTCCTCGCCGCCAACCCGAAGCAGGTGGAACAGTTCCGGGGCGGCAAGACCACGGTGATCAATTTTCTGGTGGGGCAGGTCATGAAGCAGACGCGCGGGCAGGCCAACGTGGGCGTGGTGAACGATCTTCTCAAAACCAAACTGGGGTGAACAAAATGTTGAAAGTGGGTGACGTGGCTCCCGATATCGAGCTGCAGACGGACGCAGGCGAAACTTTTCACCTTTCGGACTCAAAGGGCAAACGGCTGATCTTGTATTTCTATCCACGGGCGGACACGCCGGGCTGTACCGTCGAAGCCTGTGAGTTTCGCGACCATTTGAGAAAGTTTGCCGCCAAAGGGGCGGCCGTGGTGGGCGTCTCTCCCGACAAGCCCGCCGCGCAGGCCAAGTTCAAGACCAAATTCAAGCTCCCCTTCCCGCTGCTGGCCGACGACCAGAAGGCCGCCGCCCAAGCCTACGGCGTCTGGAAAGAAAAAAGCATGTACGGCAAGAAGGTGATGGGCATCGAGCGAACCACGTTCGTGATTGGCCCCGACGGCAAGATCGAAAAGATCTACGCCAAGGTGAAAGCCTCCGGCCACGCCGAAAAAGTGTTGTCCGAACTGTAAGGCCAGCCGATTGGTTGCCAACGCGCCGGACGGCGTTTTCCTGGGTAGCGCCGACGATCTCTGTCGCCGGTGTCTTGAATTAATTGTGGCTACCCGGATTTCGCCGGTAGCTTCGGGCGCCCCGGCGGCCATGGCTCGACAACCACTCCCTTACGGTCGCGGCTCGGTTACGGACACCGCGTGTTTGGAGTCACTTACCGAGCCGCGACCGAAAGGGAACGGTTGCTGGGAACTAACTCCCCCAAATCGGTTAAGCACCCGCCGCGCGGTCTGCTCGCCGGCAAAGCCGGAATCATGCTGTCATGTGTACATGTTGGTATCGAGCAAAGGCATTTTGGTGTTGGCCTGCGGCGCGCTGTGGGCGTCCCCTCCGGTTGTCACGAGTTCGGCTGGCGCCCTTCAGCCGGAGCAGTATCGCCACTACGTGGAAGCGTTCAACCGGGACGATCCGGAAGGACGGACGAACCTGATTGCGAATGTCGAAGCCTGGGACTGGATGAAGCAAGACATCCCCTTCTTCGAGTCTTCCGACAAATCGATCGAGGAAATGTACTACTTCCGATGGTGGGAGTTCCGAAAGCACATCCGCCAGACGCCGGCGGGATTTGTGATCACGGAGTTCCTGCCGGACGTGCCCTGGGCGGGAGCGCAAAACACCGTCAGCGCCTCCGCCGGCCACCATTTCTACGAGGGCCGCTGGCTGCGAGATCCGGAATACCTGAGAGAGTACGCGCGGTT
>JBEKZL010000370.1:0-5951 GCA_049509915.1 Bryobacteraceae bacterium
CCGGCGGGAAATGACATACCGCGATACGTAGCCCGGTTTCGTTGGCCAGCTTTTGCAGTTCGACTTTCCAGATCCGCAAGCGCGAACCATTGCCGCCGCCGGCGTCGGCGGTGATCAGCAGGCCGGGTGGCTTCCGGATAGGCGGGACGTCCCATGGTGCGCCACCAGCGACGGATCGTTTCCACAGCGAACTCGGCTGTATCATGATCCATCCCGACACTCACCCAACCGCTGTTGTGGCCCAAGTCGTACGCCGCCGCGCGACGGCCCCGCTTTCGAAACCGAAATCCAACGCGCCTCGTGTTACCCTCAGCGTTCCGAGTACTCTTATGTCCTACCTTTCCATTCGCGATCTCGATCTAAACGGCAAGCGCGTTTTCATTCGGGTGGATTTCAACGTTCCACTCGTCAAAAACGACCGCGGAGAAATGGAAATCTCCAGCGATAAGCGCATCAAGGCGTCGCTGCCAACCATTCAATACGCGCTGGAACACGGCGCCGGCCTGGTTCTGGCTTCGCACCTGGGGCGCCCCAAAGGGAAACGCAATCCGGAAATGAGTCTCCAGCCGGCGGCTACGCGGCTGGCCGAACTGCTGGGCCGTCCGGTCGTGATGGCGCCCGATTGCGTGGGTCCGGAAGTGGTGGCGATGCTCCCTGCGCCGGGCCAGGTTCTGCTGCTCGAGAACCTGCGTTTCCACCCCCAGGAAGAAAAGAACGACCCGGAATTCTCGAAACAGCTCGCCTCCCTGTGCGACGTTTATGTCAACGATGCCTTCGGCTCGGCCCACCGCGCCCACGCTTCCACCGAAGGCATGATTCCGTTTGTCAAGACCGCGGCGGCTGGCTTGTTGATGGAGCAGGAGCTGAAGTACCTGGGCATGGCCACCCGCGACCCAGCCCGCCCGTGCGTGGCCATTCTGGGCGGCGCCAAGGTTTCCGACAAAATCGAAGTCATCGAAAACCTGGGCAAGATAGTGGATAGGCTGCTCATCGGCGGCGCCATGGCCTACACCTTCCTTAAGGCCCAAGGCCTGCCTGTCGGCAAATCGCTGGTAGAAGACGACAAACTCGAGCTGGCTCGCAGCCTGATGGCCAGCCTGGGGACGAAACTGCTGTTGCCGCTCGACCACGTGGTGGTATCAGAAATCGCCGCCGGTGCCGCCAACGAGACCGTGGAAACTATTCCGGAAGGTAAGATCGCGGTCGATATCGGTCCCAAGACTATCGCCGAATATGCAAAGGTGATCGCCGCCGCCAAGACCATCATCTGGAACGGTCCCATGGGCATTTTCGAGAAGCCGCCTTTCGACAAGGGCACCGTGGCGCTGGCCAAAGCCGTGGCCGATTCCGGCGCAACTTCGGTGGTAGGCGGCGGCGATTCCGAAAAAGCGATCAAAGCTGCCGGCGTCGCCAGCAAGATCAGCCACGTTTCCACCGGCGGCGGTGCCTCGCTGGAATTCCTGGCCGGCATCGAACTGCCCGGCGTCAAAGCGCTGGAACGCTAATCGCGGCGCAGTTTAGGCGCGGCAACCGCCAGAAGCTGTGAACTGGGCAGGTGGAACTGCCGGCCCCACCGTTGAAGACAGTGCACCTGGGTTGGTGGCGCAGGCGATGCCGCCTGCGACTCGAGATTTTTTCACAGCTCCCCAGGGAGCTGACTTCCCAAGGGTCGGTCAAGCATGCCCACCCCGTCGGGCGAGCGAGTACATGCGGCAGCGGTATCGGTGATATTCTGAGTTCTCCGGGCGGCGGGGAGCGGCGCGAGGCATCCATGACGCAGGCGACAAGCTATCCGGAATTCAATAGAAAAATGAAACCGACTTCTCTATGAAGGCTGTCGTCAAATTCGCCCGCGGAGAGGGCAACGTGGACGTCCGGGACGTCGAAGAGCCCGTCTGCGGCCCTGGCCAGGTGAAGGTGGAAGTAGCTTTTTGTGGGGTGTGCGGCACCGACCTCCACGTTTTGCACGACACTTTCCGCAACTACCCGCCGGTGATCATGGGACACGAAGTCTCGGGTCAGGTGGTGGAGGTGGGAGCGGGAGCCGCCGGGGTTTCGGCCGGCGACCGCGCGACCATCCTGGGCGCCACGGCGGTGACGTGCGGCCAGTGCCGGTATTGCCGCTCGGGCAACTTCATGTTTTGCGCCAACCGGCGCGGTATCGGTCATGGCGTGAACGGCGGCTTCGCCCGTTACCTGGTGGTCCGCCCGGATCAGCTTTACCGCGTTCCGGAGGGTTTCCCTCTGGAGGAAGCGGCTCTCTCCGAGCCGTTCGCGGCTGCCGTCCAGGCTGTCACCGAAATCACCCAGGTGCGGATCGGCGACACCGTGCTGATCTCCGGTCCGGGACCCATCGGCCTGCTATGCCTCAAGCTGCTGGTGGCTGAGGGCGTCAAGACTATCGTGGCCGGCGCCGCTGCGGATACCGAACGCCTGGAAGCCGCTCGCCGCATGGGTGCGGCTGCAACCATCGACATTGCCTCGCGCAGCCTGGCCGAGGCCATCCGCCAGGAAACCGGCGGCGTGGGCGTGGACGCCGCATTCGAGTGCGCCGGCCATCCGCTCTCCGTGCGCAATTGCCTGGAGGCCCTGCGGCCCATGGGACATTACACGCAAGTGGCCATCTGCGGGCGCGAGATCCCTTTCCCCATCGATTTCATTTTCTACAAGCAGCTCACCCTGACCGGCACGCTCTGTTACACCGCCCGCACCTGGGACCGCGTGATGAAGATCCTGGCCGAGGGCCGCATCCACCTGCACGACATGATCACCGCCCGGCTGCCCATTTCCCAATGGCGCCAGGCTTTCGATCTGTGCGAGCGGAAGCAAGCTCTGAAGGTGCTCCTCCATCCCGAAACCTGAGCCGCCATGGCGCTGATCGTCCTCGCCATTTCGATCGCCCTGCTGCTGGTGCTCATTACCTGGGGCAAACTGAACGCGTTGCTGGCCCTCCTGGTGACCGCCTTCTTTGCCGGGGTCCTCAACGGCATGCGCGCGGACGCCGCGTTGAAATCCATCCTGAAAGGGTTCGGCGATACGCTCGGCAGCCTGGCCCTGATGATTCTGTTCGGGGCCATCCTGGGCAAGCTCATCGAAGAAAGCGGCGCGGCCCATACCATTACGGGCGCTCTGATCCGCGCCATGGGACCGAAGCGCATTCAGTGGGCGGTGCTGATCGTCGCGTTTCTCATCGGCCTGCCCATGTTTTACAATGCGGCGTTCCTAGTTCTGATTCCGCTCATCTATACGCTGGCCACCGAGACCGGGCTGCCCCTGGTCTGGCTGGGGATGCCCATGGCGGCGGGGCTCTCGATCGTGCATGGCATGCTGCCGCCCCATCCCGGGCCGGCGGCCATCGCGGTTACGTTCCACGCCGATGCCGGCCGGACGCTGTTGTACGGCCTGCCCATCGCGGCTATTGGAGCAATTGTTGCCGGACCGCTGTGGGCCATGTTTTTTCGCGGGTTGCGGACGAAGCCTCCCGCAAATTTGCACGTGGAACGTAAGTTTGCGAGCGGGAGTTTGCCGGGCTTCCTGGTGAGCGTGACGACCATTTTGTTCCCGGTGGCGCTCATGATCGCCGGCTCGATTGTGGCCCTGGCGGTACGGCGCGACAACCTCCTGACAGCCTCCATGCGCTTCCTCAGCGACCCGAATGTGGCCCTTTTCCTGGCCGTGGCCCTGGGCTGTTATACCCTGGGACTGCGCCGCGGCCGCACGGTGGAGGCACTCATGAAAGACGCCAACTCGGCCGTTTCCGGAGTTGCCGTGGTGCTGTTCATCATCGCCGCCGGCGGCGCGCTGAAGCAGGTGCTGCTCGATGCCGGAACCGGCGAGAGCGTGAAGCACCTGACCGCCGGCATGTCCCTCTCGCCAATCGTGTTGGCCTGGGCCACGGCCGTGCTGCTCCGGGGCGCCACCGGTTCGGCTACCGTCGCCGCCATCACCGCGGCCGGCATCGTGCTTCCCATCGTTCCGTCCAGCGGCGTGCGGCCCGAACTGCTGGTGCTGGCCATCGGCGCAGGCAGCACTTCGCTTTCGCATTTCAGCGACAGCGGCTTCTGGATGTTTAAGGAATATTTCAATCTCAGCGTTCGGGAGACCCTGTCCACCTGGACCATGCTTGAGATCCTGATCGCCCTGGTGGGCCTGGGTGGAGTGCTCCTGGAACACGCCCTGCTCGGCCCGCCGTAAGCCAACATGAGACCTTCACTTTCCCCGTCACCAAAATTCCGCCCGGAGCGCTCTTAATGCGCCCGGTGCGAACCGCCATCGTCGGATGCGGCAAAGTTGGGCACCTGCATGCCCGCGCCCTGACTGGTATCGCGGAAGCGCAACTGGTGGCCGTGTGCGATGCGCAGGGCAGCCGCGCCGGAGCCTTCGCCGCCGAGTATGGCGCACTTCCCTTCGAAGATCCCTCCGCCATGATCGCCGAAGCCGGCGTCGAGGCCGTGTCTATCTGCACGCCCCATCCGGCGCATCTCGAACCCGCCGTCATTGCCGCCCGTGCCGGCGTCCACGTGCTGGTCGAAAAGCCGATGGCCGCCCGCCTCGCCGATTGCGACGCCATGATCGCAGCCGCCCGTGAAGCCAACGTCAAACTCGGCGTCATCAGCCAGCGGCGCTTCTATGAGCCTGTCATGCGCCTGAAAGCGGCTATCGACGCGGGCAAGATCGGAACTCCCGTGCTGGGCACGGTGCTCATGCTGAGCTGGCGCGACGAGGCCTATTACCGCTCCGATCCGTGGCGCGGCCGTTGGGATACCGAAGGCGGCGGCGTATTGGTGAACCAGGCCCCACACCACCTGGACCTGTTGCGCTGGTTCATGGGCCCCATTCAGCAAATCACCGGCACGTGCGCCAACCTGAATCATCCTTATATAGAGGTGGAAGACACCGCGCTCGCCATCGTCCGCTTCCGCAATGGCGGCCTAGGATCCATCCTCACCAGCCTGAGCCAGCGGCCGGGCATCTATACCAAGCTGCACGTGCATGGGTCGAACGGCGCCTCGGTGGGCGTCGAAACCGATACCGGCGCCACCTTCGTGGCAGGCATGACGGGCGTCATCGATCCGCCGCTGAACGACCTTTGGACGGTTCCCGGCGAAGAACCGCTGCTGACGGGGTTTCAGGCCGAGGACCGCACCCGCTTCGCCTCCGTCGATCCCACCGTTCACTACCACGCCCTGCAGATTCAGGATTTTCTCCGCGCCATCCGGGAGGACCGTGAACCATTGGTTACGGCGGCCGACGGCCGCGCGGTGGTCGAGATATTCGCCGCCATCTATCGTTCCAACCAGACCGGCCAGCCCGTGAATTTCCCGGTTTGACGCCAGCGAGTCGGTCCGTCGGCCGCGCTCACCTTCCCGCCTCGACAAGCTGTGGCCCTTAATCGGGGAGAATGTCCAGGATTTCAACGAGAAGTTTCGAGAAGAAAGAAAGTCGGCCACGCCGGGAGCCGCGGAATCGGTGAACGCTTGGCGGCCAGGCAGGACCCATCGCCCAGAACGCCGGTTTCGGGACGCCGGCGGGGTCAAGGTCCGACATGGCGACGATACGGCGAAGTGCCGGCCCGTGGCGCGCCTATCGAGGAGGGCGTCTGATAGACTTGAACTTGTCGATCGTATTGACGTGATTCCAGATGAGCTCAGAACCGCGAAAGGCTTGGTTTCAAGATCACCTGCGCGAGTGGGTGGAGGCCACCCTCAAGGAATCGTTTGATTCCATGCAGGACATTCAACGCTCGAAGTTGATGGCCCGTTTCTTCGCTGAGAAAGTGCTCGGTCCTAGCCCGACTTTCGCAAACGTTGGCATTGTTTTCTCATGCGGTAGGCCGTGTATCGGTGGTTGGCGCACGCTGATGTATAGATGAAAGAAGTCCCGGCATCCAACGGTCCAACTCGAAGACCTTGATGGCTTTGCGCTGTTCGGCCGTCACGTCTGGCGCCAGC
>JBEKZL010000371.1:0-5923 GCA_049509915.1 Bryobacteraceae bacterium
AACGGACTGCCGGGAATGACGGAGGAGAATAAGCGCGAGCACGACTGTTTCACGCTGCATGCGGCGGACCTGCTGATGGTGGAGTCGCCCTGGAAAGGAACGCCGAACTCGCCGCTGATTCTGCTTGAGACTCCGTACCGGCAGCTCGCTCCGTTTTCCCCGTTTGATCCAGGCCTGAGCGACGCCAACGTGCTGATCACCGCGAAATCGGGCGCCGGCAAGACGTTTATGGCGCAGATGTTCCTGACGATGATGGCCCGCCTCAACCCCCTCATTTCGATTCTGGAACGGGGGAACTCGTATCGACCGCTTGTCGAGCTGATGGGCGGCCGGTGCATCGACGTGGACCTTGAAGGCGCGGAAACCCTGAATGCGTGGGATCTTCCTCCGGGAACTACCGTGCCGTCCAACGACAAACTGGCGTTCCTCAAGAACCTGACGAGGCACATGATCGGAATGAGCAGTCCGGCCGCAGACACTGCGGTTCTGGACAACCTGCTGACCGACGCCATCGTATCCACCTATCAACGCTGCAGGACCAGAGAAGATAGGCCGGTCCCGACCTTCAACGATCTCCGGCAGGAGTTGGAAACCTGGCGAGATGAATCCGAGGTGGAGCGAATTCGCGACGAAGCTCAACTCGCCGCTGTGAAATTGCGGGAATGGACTGGGGACAAGGTGTATGCCCGGCTCTTCGACCAGCCCACCACGATCCGGACAGACGAGAATTGGCTGTTCTTCAATGTCGAAGGTTTGACCTCCGACCCGAAGCTAGAAAGCTCAATGAGCATGATCATCGCGCATGCCATGTCGGAACGAGCGTCGGGCAGAAGCGGGCAGGCGAATATCACGGTTCTCGACGAATGCTGGTCGCTCTTGGAGTCCCCGGTCTTGGCGCCGCAGGTGGAGCAGCTATTTCGAACGGGAAGAAAGCGGGGAGCGAGTATTTGGGGCATCAGTCAAGCTCTGGAGGACTTCGTGGGAACAGAAGCCCGGCCGCGTCCGCACGGGCCGGGTATCGTCAAGAACGTTTCGACCAAGATCATCGGACAGCAGCAGGGTGATCTGACGCCGCTCGCCACTTATTTGCACTTGAACCAGACGGCCCTCAACGAAGTGCGCGGCTTCAGCGCACCCCGCAAGGGGCGGAAGGCCCAAGCGCTTCTCGTGCTGGGTGAGAAGGCGGAAACGACTCAGACGATCAACATCGTGCCGACTCCTGTCGAGTATTGGATTTGCACCACGTTCAAGCGGGAACGGATGTACCGATCCTGGTTCCTTGAAACCAACCGTGGCTTGCCCCTCCTTCAGATTTATGAAAAGCTCGCGGCGAAATTCCCGCTTGGTTTGGCAGACGTTGCGGAATTGCCGGAGGAGATGTCCGGCGCGGTGAAAACAATTGCGGCAACCGCGCGGTAACGAGGTGAATCTGTCATGGAATTCTGCAAGAAACTCATCGCATCGTGTTTGGTTGGACGGGGGAGGTCCACGATAGCCGTCTTGCTCGTGATGCTGATCGGATTTGGGCTTGTCGCGCCTCGACCGGCGGTGGCGCAAATCGGAGCATTGGGTGTGGCGGCAGCCGCGGCGGCCGTCGTCGCCTTGATTACCAACACAATCGGCGCTCTATTCGGCACCGCCAATGGGCTGCTGGGCTCGATCAACAATTTCCTTCAGGCTTTGGTCAACCTCTGGGAGAACATCGTTTACCCCATCGCTCTCATCAACCAGACCCGGATGCTGGTCACGCAGCTTATCGCGCAGTTCCGCGGACTGATTACGGCAATTGACAACATCAACGTCCGCAGCGCGACGCTGCCGAATCCTTCCGCGCTTGAGGCAATCATGCGCAACGGGTCAATTGCGGATTTCGGCCAGTTCAACCAGTCGTACAGGACGACCTACCAACAGCTCCCGCCAGTGACAGATATCGATCCCGGCGACCGCCAACGGGTAGACATGAGCGACGCCCTGGCGATGGACACGTTGAAGACCTTAAAGGCGTCCGATGACGTTGTGAATCAGACGCTCCAGGCTTCGCAGATCATTGAGGACGAAGCTGCCCAAGCGGCGCCCGGGTCGGCCGCATATCTTGCAGGCGCCGGCATGGTGGCGGCGGTCGAGAACCAAGCAATGATGCAACGGATGCTAGCGGCCGAACTGCGCGAGGAAGCCGCCATCCTGGCGCACACCAATGCGATCCGGAAGCGCCAGGCCGACATGGCCAACCAATTCGGCCAAAACACGGCAAATCTATTCAAGTAAAGGGGGGACGGAATGGATCCGAAATGGAATTTCTTAGCCGCGTTATGGGAACACCGCAGGGTGCTTCTGATTTTGGTGTTGATCGTATCGTTGATCGCACCCCAGCCCGTAAGGGCGCAATTCGGGATTGACTGGGCTGCCATTATCGCAGCGATCGACAGCATAGGAACCGCGATCGCCAACACAATCGGCCCGGCGCTACGCGCGATCAATGGGGCCCTGGGCACTCTGAACCAATTGATGAACAGCCTTCAGGCGTTCTTTGTGAATATTGTGTACCCGCAGTCCGCAATAACTCGCGCGCAGGGCTTGGTCGGAGCGGTGGGAGGTTTATACACCCAGAGCCAGGCGATTTCGGGGGTCAACGTGGCGAGCGCTACCCTGCCCAATCCGCAGCAACTTGAGCAGCTTCTTCTGTCTCGGAACCCGATGAATGTTCCGGGCGTGAGCGGTGGCTATCAGACGGTCTACCAGACCGTGCCCGTTCCGCAGAACGCATCGCCGCAGACCCGAGACCTGATCGACATGAGTGACGCCGCGGCGCAAGATGCCATGAAAAGGGCAATCGCGATCGACGCCATTGCTGACGCCGAGATGCAGGCCGCAAACCAGATTAATAACCAGCTTGCGCAGGCCGCTCCTGGCACCGCGCCGATGGTTGAGGCTGAAGCCGCAGCTTGGCTCGTACGCGCAAATGCGTACACGCAGTCCGCTCTTGGAGACGTGATGCGCGTCCGGGCAGTCACATTGGCGAACAGCGGTGCGCAATTGAAGTTCAACGCAGCCAATAGCGCCCAGATCCGACAAAACGCGCTGGACTCCCTTAAGTGAGGTGATTCGATGTTCTATTTCCAGACCATGTTTCAGCAGGTCTACAACGGAATTACCGGCTCAGCTGTGTTGCCGGCTGTCCAGCAGATTGCGGAGGCCATCCTTCTGCTGGCGGCACTTTTCGCCGTGTACGAGGCGTACGCCAAGGGAGGAGACGCCCGAACTCTTGCTCTGGCGGGAGTACGTTACCTCATCATGGGATTGCTCATTACCCAATATCCCAACGTCTTCAGAAACGTAAACAACGCCTTCGCCAATGTTGCCCAGGCGATCGCGCCGACGGACGTGTGGACGAACTTCCGCGACCAGGTTCAAGCCTATATGTCGGCGAACAATGGCCAGGGCGCCTGGTGGAATTGGGTAGTCGGCGGCGTAGCCGGGGCGTTCAGCCTCATTTTCCAGGCGATTGCCGTCCTGGTCTTTCCGATTTCCTACGCTATCTTTTCGTTCTTCTACAGCATGTACGGCGCGGTTTTATATGTCGTGGGGCCATTGGTGCTGGCGTTGTACCCCGCCCTTGGTGTCGGCCAACTGGCGAGAACGTTCATGGTGAATCTGATGGTGTGGAACGCGTGGGGTCTCATCTACGCGATCATCAGCCAGTTGTTGACAATCATGAGCGCAAACAGCCTGAACAGCATCTTCACTGCCCAGAGCTTCGGCGGAGCGTTTCAGGGTGCAAGCCAAATGCTGCTCATCTCGCTATCCAGCATCCTGCTGTCCATCATGATTCTGCTGATTCCGTTTATCGCAAAACGGGTGGTGTCTGGGGACATCGGAAGCACCATGTTAACCGTAGCGGGGGTGGCCGCTGCCGCCGCGCAGACTGCAATTGCCGGATGGGCTGGAATGCAGGCCGGTGCAGCGGGCGGCGGCCCCGGTGGTGGTGATGATCGAGATGGCGGTGGAGGCGGCAACGGTGGGTCGAACCGTTCACCATCGCCGCCATCTGACGGGAGCAATTCATCAGTAGGTGGTGAGGCCGCAGCGTCGGGACAAGCTCCGTCGGCTCCCAGTGGCGCCGTGACAGAAAATGGCGCCTCCGGCGGGGGCGCAGTAGCCGCCGCGGAGAACCGGCAGCCGAATGACTCTTCCAACGCACAGCAGCCGTCTCAAGGCAGACCGGGGCATTTTGGGCATTACAACATCCCGCACGCCATCGGATGGACAGTTGGAACCTGGGCTGGCGCTACCCGCCGGACGGTGAGCAGCGCATTCAGCTCAAGACAGAGAGAAGGATAGGAGGCCTAAGCCATGAAACCAAAACAGGCCGGCGAACTGCCCGAAAAGACCGGCTACACGAAATACTTCGAGCACGACGGAGCTTTGCGCGCCTATGCGAACCGAATGATGTGGTTCGGAATCTCGGCGGTATTGATCTCATTTGTTCTGGCACTGCTGGTTTTCTATGTACGTGTGCAGCCGCCGACCGTAATCCGGATTGCCGCGGATGGCGAGGCGTCGGTCGTGAGTGGAGCGCCTACGCCTCGGACACCCTTGGGATTCCTGAACGCCCTGGCCGCCGGTTCGTCTCCAGGTGAGCAACCCGCCGATATCGAAGGCCGCGCAGTTGTGCGGAGGTTCCTGGAGAACTACCTCACATACACCCCTACGACCATGGAGAAGAATTGGGCCGACGCATTAAACATGATGACGCATAATCTGCGCACGCTGACGCTGGACCAATTGCGCGACCAGGACATTGTTTCCAAAGTTCACGACGACGAGATCACATCCACTTTCAGGCTCCGCTCGCTGGAACCCGTGAAGGGCCAACCTTGGACGTACGTCGCGTTCGGAGTTAAAGAGGTCCATCGCGTCCATAACAAAGCTGAATTCACGGACCGGCTCGTGGCACGGTACAACGTGCGCCTCCTACAAACAGAACGATCCGAAAGAGTCCCAAGCGGCCTGCTAGTCGCCGAATACGGCGAGCAGCAAATGGTGGGCGAAAAGGACAACGGGTTGGAGCAATCCAGCGCGTTCACGGACGATCCGAAGAAATAGTCGATTTCCATGGGTCGATTGCCGGGAAGATGCGTATCTCGCCCGGGTCGACGGCCATCGAACGCCGGCCAGGGGCGATGCCTGGTGATCCATGAACCAAGGAGGGACGCGGAAGAACCAAAGAAGGATGCGGAGAGAGCGGCTCGTGAGCCGAAAGGCAAGCGAGCCGCAAAGCTATGCCATGGAGAGGAGAACAAAGATGGGAGCAACTGTACCAACGACGGCAGATGCGATGGACCGACGGGAACCGGAACCCAGATTTACCGGAGAATCCAGGTCCACCAGGGAGCGCAGCGCATCCAGCGCAAAGCTGGCTGAAGATTCGGGCAGCCGTCGCAGCGGAAAACGCCGGCGGGCATCGAAAGACACCGAGAGCGCCGGGACCATTCGATACTTCTTGACGAAGCCGACGGGCAACGGCACGCCCGAGCTTGGCGAGGAAATGTCGGACGAACACCAGGCGCTTCTCGCGGCGCACAAGGCCGATCGGAGCTTCGTAACGGTCGAGGAATGGACGGCCAAAGCGGACAGGCGGAAAGGAGTAACGGTGCTTGGGAAGGATCCCGTCATCCGGCATTAGGAGTTTCATACGATGATCATCTGGCTTCATTGCACAGAGTGAATCTGTTGAGGCGACCCGGAGCATGACCGGGAAAGTGCTGGTTCGGCGACTCAATCGAGTTCCGGCCAAGGTAACAACCTTCGCACGGGACTCAGGAGTTCGCTGACACCAGCGCCTCCTTGCTGTCCTGTGCTCATCCACAGAACAGCAAAGGAGAAGAAATGTTCCTTCACCGAGTGAAGATGAACTGGAAGAAGC
>JBEKZL010000372.1:0-13631 GCA_049509915.1 Bryobacteraceae bacterium
TCGCCCGCCGGGCAGGTCGATGCTGACGATGACTGCGTCGGGGCGCGCGACACGAGTCCAGAGGTACAGGGTGCCGCCCATCGACGTACCAATCTCGACGACCGTCCGAGGATCAAGCCGTCTCACGTCCTCGACAAGAGACGCCAGTTCCTCCTCAATTTGGATGGGTTGCAGAAACGCGCTGCTGTAGTGGAACGTCCGCGCAATCAACTCCGAAGGGCGGTCGGGCAGACGAGCGGTCTCCCGATTCAGCTTTCCCAAGTTGGCATACGCCCGAACGTACCGAAGCGCTCGGTCAACTGGGCTCATGGTCGCCGCCTGAGTATTCCATCGCTTCATTGTATAGCTTACATGCGTCACGACGGAGGCATGGTCGAGACCGGGCTCAGGGCTCGATGGCGGCCTGGGTATCGCCGTTGGTCCAGTTTACCCCATCCGGGGATTGGCGGACGCGATAGTAGACCACGTTGGGCGCGATGACGGGGACCTGGATGGTGCAGCCGCCCTGGCAATTGACGAGGGTGCGGGATTCCGATTCGAAGTTAAGCGGCACACGCTGCGGGGAAGAAGTATTGCAGCTTTCCGCGCGGGGCGTGCAGCGGAACTGGCCCGGCGAACCGTAGCGGGAATAGCCGAATTGGACCTCGGCGTATGGGGCGCCGGCCGGAACCTGGACCACAATCGACTGCCATTGATTGCGCTTGACGCCATCGTCCTGCCAGGGCGGCAGGGGGATGGCCCACGAGATGGGACCCCATCCGCCGACGAAATGCGAGCCCGTGGCGATGGCGACCTGGCCGTCGGTCAATCCTTCGACCGCGCTGAAGGGATAGTGCTGGCCGGGGCTGGCGAAGAGGTAGCCGAGGAAGCGGGAGCGATTCCCGTTGGGGTCGGGCGCATCGATGGCCTGTTGGCGGAAGCCGCCGCCGGAAGGCAGCCCGGAAACGACGCAAGGCAGATTGGCCCAGGGGGAAGCGATATCGCAATTGCCGTCGTCGGTGGCGGAGGGCACGCTCACGTATACGTTGCCGGGCTGGCTGCCGGCGACACACTCGTTGGCAAACAAGGCCTGGCACACGGTAAAGGCGCCGTCGCGGGAGAGGTTCGAGTTGGGGCCACTGACATCCTTAAGGGCATAGCGGCCGGCCCAACCGATTAAGGGGAAGGTCTTGTAATTGAGGTTGCTGGGGGTCAGCCCGAGCACTTGAATCTGGTAAATGCTTCCGCTTACACGGGTGAGAGTGCGTGCGCCGAGACTCTGCCCACCATTGCTATTATTGAGCGAGTTATCATCGATCATCCACGGCAGAGTATTAGGAAGAGCGGGAGGCAGGTTGCTGCGAATGCGGGTGACATAGCTCTGGACCAGATTCGAACCAACCGGCAGGCTGGTTCCTGCGAAGGACGGAGAGCCGATGGGTGTCAGCACGGTGGGAAGGGAGAAGAGGCTGGAGAACGGCGCATCCTGTTTGACCGCGCCGGCCGTAATATACGACAGATTGCCGGGGGTGAACACCCCCGCTGCCAGATCTCCGTGCCCAGGCAGCAGGCGGCTCACTTCTCCCGTTGCACCGGTGGCGAGATTCAGATAAGCACCCTGAGAGTTGCAAGCGTTTTGCTGGCCCGGAGTCATCATGACTTGCCAGCCATTGGCATGCGTGGCCTGGTTTGGCGAACCCAGGCAATTACTCACGCCATTAGCGAGATGATTGCCGGTTACGCAGCAGTAATCGGGCATGGAATCGCGCTCGGCCACCACCGACAGGCTGCTGTCAGCCAGAGTAGTAATGGAAAGAACGCGGAAATGCTCGTTGTCGCCCTGATCGCCAGGATTCTTGCCGAAATCCACCATGCTGTCGCCGGCAGCTAGGGCGATCGGCTGGGAGTAACTCGCGTTCCAGGGACAAGGCCATTGCGCCAGTTCCGCCGGGGTGGGAGCGGGACTGCAGGCGCCTCCGGCGGGCAGATGCAGGGTGACACATTGATTGCCGGTGGCGCCGAGAGAGACATAAGGGTTGGCGGCCGGGCACGCGGAATCGTAGCTGGAATCGGGGGGCCATGGCAACGCCGTATTCGCGGAGAACGACCCGCCGCGAGAGACGCCCAGCACCGGCATCACGAAGGGCCCTCCCAATAACTTGCTGGAGTTGTTGGAGTTCAAGATATTCAGGACTTGAAACATGGTATTGGGGCTGGAGTTGACGGCCTGCACGGAGTGCTCCGCACCCCAACGCAAAAGGTCGTTAGTGCCGGTGCCATCGGCGGTGTGAATCAGGTTGGTAAGATTGCCGGAAGGCAGATCGACGACGGCGATCCACGCGGGACCTCCGTCCTGGCCCGAGTACACATTGTAGAAGAAAGCCTTGCTTCCGGATACGCCGGCAAAGTTTGGATGCTTCCAATCGCCAAATATGGCGGCATTGTAGTTGGGATAGGCGGCGACCACCTGCGAGTTCAGGTCTTTTCCCTGGCTCGGGGGCATCAGGTTGGTCCAGGTCATGTGATCGAGAGCGGGCGCATAATTATCGGGCAAGGTGGTATCGCTGCCGCCGGCGTATTGAAAATCGAGATCCTGGGTATAATCGCCGCTGTAAGCCAACTGGTAGATCGATGTGGAGCCGCTGTTGTTGGGACACGCCACGTAGAACAGATTGGGGTTAACGGGGTCGAAACCGAGAGAGTAGTAAGGAACGTTGTTACCGCTGTTCGGCCGGTCTGCGGCGGGCACGGAGCTGAGCTGGGTCTGGTGGTTGGGAACCAGGGCGGCGCTGAAGCGGCGGGCTGTGCCATCGTCGGCGATGAAGTAGAAGTAGTCGGTGCCCGTTTGGGGGCTGTTGACCTCGCAGACGTAGCCGGTTTTGCCATCTCCCGAAGTGACTCGGACGAACGAGCAGGGCGGTGTACCTGCCTGTGTTCCCGCGCTCTCGCTACCCGCCGCTTTCCAACGCGCACCCACGACGATGGTTCCGTTCGCCGTGACCTTCTGGATGCGAACGCCCCAGCCATAGGCGGAGAACGCCGCGTTGCTCACCGAGATATTTTCGGCGATGGTCGCGGAGGCGGCATTGGCGACGGACGCGATGGTGCACATCGAGTCAGGCGAGCATCCGGAGCCGGCGATCTTGATGCGATAGCCTTTGGCCAGGGCGTCGGAGAAATACCGCGTACCGTTGATGGAGGCGAGCGTCAAGACGCCGCCCGAGGCCGACAGCGTGCCGCCCGACATGCGCCGTTCGGCGGGGATGGGGGCATGGATTCCCCAGCCGGCGAACAGCGGCGAGGGGAAACTGGCGGGCCAGGGGTGGTCGGGGTCGCTGCCCGCCGAGGCCACCTGGGCAAACCCGGTGGGAAGGCTGATGATCATGGGCTGGCCCACGCAGCCGCCGGATGGGTTCAGGAAAATGCAGAGGGAGATCTGGTTGTCGGGGAGCGAGCCGCTCGACGCCGAGCCGTAGAGCAACACCCCCAGATCGTCGAAGGTGTGCCAGCCCTGCCAGGGCGAGCCGTCGGGTGTTTCCTGGCCGGTATAGAGGTCGATGGGACTGGTGCCGCTGGTGGACGCCTGGCTAGAGGAGCCCTTGAGCACATCCGCCGGATTATTCCAGCCGGAACCTCCGGCGTAATCGGCGAAGGCGTTGGATCCGGTCTGCGTGAACGGATACGTCGCGCTCCAGCCGCCGCCTGTTCGCCATGACCAATGGCCGGCCAGGTTGATCGGAATCATGCGGACGCCCGTGAGCGGGTCGACGTAAGTTTGCCGGTTGACCAGATCGATCTTGGGGAAGCCCAGTCTGCCCCAACCGGACGGGTCGATGGGCACGGGCCACTGCATGGTGGTGCCAATGCCGACAGTTGGCGTAGTGATGGTGACGGTGACGCTTACGCCGCAGCCGGAAACTCCCAGGTAGTAGGTTGTGGCGGCGGCCAGCGCGCGGTCGCCGGTCATGTGGCCCAAGGTTACCAGGCGGGTTCCGTCGCTTTGGACGATGGTGTCCGGCCGCAACATATCTATATTGGAACTGGGATAGAGGTTGGGGTCCACGTCGTGCGCCAAGGGCGCGAAACTGGAGGACTCCGACATGGCCAGCGTGCAAAAGCCGTTCGCGCTTCCGATGGCCACCACCGCTTGAGTGGGCGTGGCCCCCACCACATTGACCGATTGAGCAGCCAGGGCCCGGCCCAGGCACAGCAACACTGCACAGACGGCCAAACCACTTACACGCATATCGGGTTGATGGAACTGTAAGATAGCGCGTCGTCGTCGCCGGAGGCCCTTGCAGGAAACGTCCGCTTCAGACAGACGCTGGCTGATTCTGTTCCAGTCCTCTCTTTTCTCGATTCGGCGCGCGACATACAAATCGCTGTCGAGATGGTTCGTCATTATAATGACGTGGGCCCGCTTTCCGGAACGCAGGCCAGGATAACGATCGGCCCTGCGCCTGGAATCGCACGGGACCAGACGTTTCCAAGAATCAGTTGTGCGGATCGCCCGTGGCCGGCCAAAAAGGCAGCGACATCGCGTTCCGATTCGGAAGTAGAGCGGACAATGGACCTGGAGACGGGACTAGCCACCTGAATTCCCAGCAGCAGGACCAGCCAAGCGGTAAGAGCCGACTTTTTCGCACGGCCGGCATGCACCCAGGGTGCGGCCCCAACAAACGCGATCAGTGCCACGTAAAGCGGTGCAATGGCTCGTCCGGCCCCGGCCCCTCGCGAAGAAAGAGAGTCCGGCTTTCGATCCGGAAATACCGATGGAGGCGGCATTTCCTTTATTGTATACATGGACGTCCGTTGGCTGCGCTCTCCGGCGCGGCCCCGCCGAAACGGTGGCGCCGTTGTCCGCGCGGCGGGCCCAATTCGCGCCGTGGCAGGGCCCGAAAGCGACGGCAATTTGGCCATAGGTGGTGCGGCGACAGGGATGTGGGCTGCGCTGGGAGAGAGGCAACCGAGAAGGCCGGTTTGCCAAAACTCGGAACGGAGGGCGACCGCTCGGACGGCCCGTGACGGAATTGACTTTTCCCGCCCCGGCGGGTTACTGTTGCAATTGGTACTACAGGTTCGGCGCGGTAGCCAAGTGGTAAGGCAAAGGTCTGCAAAACCTTTATTCGTCGGTTCGATTCCGACCCGCGCCTCCAGAATAGCTCCTTCAGAATCAACAACTTAAAATCGTGCGAATCGCCATGTGCCCGATTTTGTAAGAACATCGGGTCACGCTCACCGTCGACTGAAGGCACAAAGGAAAGTGCAAGTTTGGCACCGACCACTCGGCTCTCAGGATATGGACGCCGTGATGCTCAAGCCCGAGGATTTCGACGGCACGAAAATCAGGAGGTGAACCGCGCTCGGCCCGTCCGGTCGCCGCAGCGAAACATGTTCAGTCCGTCGCTCAGGGAGGGTCACATGCCGCCGACCGGTCAGCTTGCGATCAAGCTGCTCAGGGAAATGAGGAGAAACGGGTTCTTTAATCGTGGTTATTGGTGGTATACTGCTCTTGGCCGGGACTCCAATATCGAACTCTGGCCAAGAGCGACTCAAAACGCGGTGTGGATTGCCTTTCCCCTGAACCGAACCCGGCTCAAAAAGAACGTGACTTCGATGCGGTGTGTCAAGAGTGGACGCGTTGGAGGCCGATCATGAGTTCAGTCGAGGAACAAGTAGCGGAGGTCAGCAACTGGTTCGCAAGCCCGCGCTTTGCAGGGATTTTACGTCTGTACTCACCGCGTCAGGTGGTGGAACAGCGGGGAATGATCGAGGCCGACTACCATGTCGCTCGAATGGCCGCCGAGGCTTTCTACGCGCGCCTTCGGGAGCTGTTCACCGCGCGCAGGGCGATCACCACCTTTGGTCCGTACTCCCCGGGACAAGCCGTAGCGATCAAGCGAGTTGGCCAGCTATCCGCTGAGCCAGGTGCCCGACGAGGCAGCATCGATCGTGCGCGCCCTGCTCACCGCCGATAAGAACCAGTTCTTCCAACGCTCGCGTATGGCGCCGGAACGGCGCGCAGCAACTCCGGAAATCGACTATCGGCCATTCATCATCGCCGATGCCGATACGGGACACGGCGGGGATGCACACGTTCGGAACCTCATTCGCAGATTTGTCGAGGCCGGGGTGCCTGGGTACCATATCGAGGACCAGAAACCCGGAGTGAAGAAGTGCGGTCACCAGGGCGGCAAGGTCCTCGTGGCCGTGCACGAACAAATTCAGAGGTTGAACGCGGCGCGCTTCCAACTCGATGTCATGCGTGTGCCGGGTATCATCGTGGCTCGTACGGACGCTGAGGCGGCGAACCTTCTAGATAGCGGTGCGGACGAACGCGATCAGCCATTCATTCTGGGGGCCACCAACGTCCGAGTCCCGAGCTACAAGGCTGCCTTTCTCGCCATCCTGAAGAGGTTCTTCGATTTGGGGATCGAAGAGATCAAAGGGCACATGATGTTCGCTGTGCCCCAGTCCGAGTTTGATTTCGCTATCGCATGGCTCGAAGAAAC
Organism: Bryobacteraceae bacterium; assembly: GCA_049509915.1. GTDB lineage: Bacteria > Acidobacteriota > Terriglobia > Bryobacterales > Bryobacteraceae > JBEKYD01. The sequence goes on from JBEKZL010000372.1 coordinate 6,492, forward strand.
CGGCATGATGGCGATCATCTCGGAAAAGGCCGCCGCACTCAAACAGAGCGGGAATTCGACAGTGGACGCCATGCTTGACAAGGTCATCACGAGGTTTCTGGATGCGTGGCAGGACGCGGCGGACCTCGAGACGTTCGGTCGGACGGTCGCTGATGCCATGGTGTTTCGCGCCAGCCAGGGCGAGTCCTTCGACATGCGCGTCGACGAATGGCTGGCCTTCTCCAAGCGTGCTTCGTTGCATTCTGCCCGCGAAAAGGCGAAGTCGATGGGCATCAATGTAGTTTGGGATTGCGAACTCGCGAAGACACCCGAAGGTTACTACCAGGTGCAGGGGGGCCTCGACTATGCGATTGCCAAGTCCCTCGCCGCCGCGCCTTTCGCCGACCTGTTGTGGATGGAGACCTCAACAGCCAACCTCGAGGAGGCGAGGGCATTCGCAGAGGCGATTCACGCTGAGTTTCCGGACAAGATGCTAGCGTACAACCTGTCACCGTCTTTCAACTGGGACACCACGGGCATGAGCGATGAGGAAATGAGGCGCTTTCCCGAGGAGTTGGGCAAGCTGGGTTCCGTCTTCAACTTCATTACTTACGGCGGGCACCAAATCGATGGTTTGGCCGCTGAAGAGTTCGCGACGGCGCTGCGGCAAAACGGGATGTTGTCGTTGGCGCGCTTACAGCGAAAATTCAGGCTCCTGGAATCCCCCTACCGGACGCCGCAGACGCTGGTCGGTGGCCCGCGGTTGGATGCAGCGCTGATGGCCGCTTCCGGTCGTACTGCCACAACGAAAGCGATGGGCAGAGGATCGACGCAGCACCAACATCTTATACAGACCGAGCTGCCGCCGGGGCTTCTGGAGGAATGGCTCGATATCTGGGCGGACTCCAACAAGGTGCCTTTAGCTCTGCGCGTGCGGTTGCAGCCGGTCGCTTCGGGCTCGGAACTTCTGGAACTGAGCGTCTGGAGCGATTCGACGGACAAGCTGGTGAACGTCGTCTTCGCGGATATCCAGGACCGGCGCGGCCGCAAGATCCTGTCGATCCGCGATCAGAACAACTTCAATCCTGCGCTGCGCCAGAAACGTCTGATGACGCTGGCCCATCTCTTCTTGATTCACCGCTACAAGGTTGGGTGGGTGCATTACTTGAGCCCGAACGACGACAACCTTCGCCAGGCTCGGAGGATGGAGGACTTGGGAATCTTCAGCCACGTGAACGCCGAAGCTGGGCTGATCATTGTCGCCGACGTCAACGGAGCGCGCACTAGCGAGTTACTCAATCCGAACCACATTGCCCTGCGGCGACTGATCGATAAAGGGCCAAGTGGTTCGTAAGGCTCGCATACGGACCACCCAATCGACGGCGGGCGCGTCACCTGGGAACGGGATGCCAATGAATCCTCAAGGCCATCTCGTCGGCAAACTTCTGAATTGACCCGGTCCAGGCATGAACGGCGCCTATTTCCCTCGGGTGTTATCTCAAGATACGGATAGGCAGTGGCCCGAGGCCACCAATCCAACGATCATACCGACGGTTACGCGCATTCCGCGCACGCAGGCTTGCCTCCCATGACAGCGGCGTTTCGCGTGATCTGATCCAAGCTGGGCACATGACCTCACCTCTTTGTGGGCAAAAACAACCGCTGGCCGGGCCACTTGTGACATAATTCCTCCATGCCACACATCGACAAGCATCCGACGGGATCATTCAGTTGGCTCGAACTGGGCACCACCGACCAAGCCGCGGCCAAGAGTTTCTACGGCGCCTTGTTCGGGTGGGAAGCCAGTGATTTCCCTATGGGCCCGGAAGGCGTGTACACCATTTTTCAGATCGATGGCTGCGCGGCCGCGGCCGGTTATCAAATCGGTCCCCAGATGGCGGGAGTTCCTCCGCACTGGGCCCTTTACATCGCCGTCGATAGGGCCGACGAGATAGCCAAGCGCGCCGCCGAACTTGGCGGAACGGTACTGAAAGGCGCCTTCGACGTCGGCATCTTCGGCCGCATGGCCGTCATCCAGGACCCCACCGGAGCCGTATTCTGCATCTGGCAGGCCAAGACGAATACCGGAATTGGCATCGCCGGCGTCCCCGGCACGCTTTGCTGGGCCGACCTGAACACGCCCGATCGCGACCGCGCCAGGATCTTCTACGAAGGCCTTTTCGGCTGGACGATGACCACGGGAAAAAGTAAAGACCCTTCCAGCTATCTGCACATCCTGAACGGCGAGACGGGAATCGGCGGGATTCTCCCCGAGGACTATCGCAACAAGAATGCCCCGCCCCACTGGCTACCCTATCTCCTCGTCGCCGATTGCGACGCCTCCACGGCCAAGGCGAAAGAGCTGGGCGCAACCATCTATGTGCCGCCGGTGAGCATCGGCAATTCGCTGCGGTTTTCCGTGCTTGCCGACCCGCAGGGCGCTGTCTTTGCCCTTACCACGGCGTTCCAGTAAGCAGCTATCAGCCTTCAGCTTTCAGCTTTCAGCGGTCAGCTAACCCAACGCGCTTCGCCACAAACGGAGTTGTGAGAGCTGACGGCTGAATGCTGACCGCTACCTTTCCTACCTTGCTGTCAGCAGGCGCCGGTACTGCTCTTCCGCCTCCGGATCCGGGCCGTGAGAATGGTCCAGGTAGGCGCCGATCCAGCGGCGGGCGCGCGGCCACTCGTGGAGCTTCGAGAACATCTGGCCCAGCGCGCGGGCGCAGCGCGGATAGCCGGGCTCGTGCTCCAGATGTAGTTCGCACTCCGCTTCCAGGCTGGGAAAGATCCGCATGGAATCGAGCGCTCCTCATACACCAACTTCCACTGGGCCTCGGCCGGATCGGCCAAGCCCGGCGCCAGCAGGTACATCTGCCCAGTCGCGAATTCGAACCCTTTGAGGACGATGGTCTCGACCCCGTATTGGTCGAGCAGGGCGAAGGCATCCTTGCCGCCGGTGGCGTCGTGGTTGTAGAGAATGCGGGCGTAGTCGGCAAACAGACGGTCGCTCAGGGCCCGGCCGTCGATGAACACTTTTTCCCGCGGACTGAGGCGCCACATCAGGTAGCCGCCGTCTTCATAGGTGTTGAACAGGCGCGAGCGGACGTCGTGCGCCAGCAGAAAATCGGCGGCGCCGGCCGGGTATTTCCATTCGGCCGCGCGCAGTTGAAACATGCGGCCTTGCGCCACGCCGATGGCCAGCGCCGCCACGCCGATGGCGGCCGCGGCGTAGCGCACGACGAGGCGCGGACGCAACTCCCACGGCAGGTAGCTCGCGATCGCGATGGGCGCGAACCAACCAATTAGAATGGTGTTGCGCACGGCGGTGAGCCCGGCGGCGGCGAAGGCCGCAAACAGGAGCCAATCCGCCACGCGCACCCTGCCACGCTGCCACGCCAGCACAGCCGCGCCTGCCACCAGCAGCGCCGAAAACGCGGTCGGCGGCCAAAGCTGCGGGTGCGCCCATTCGAGCAGCCGCGATTGCATGTCGCTGGACCGATACAAAAGCAGAATATCGAGCACGCGGAAGCCGTTGGGATTGATTCCGGAAACCAACACCGCCGCCGCACTCCCAAAGTAGACGCCCTTGTCGCCGGGCTGTGCCCGCCCGCGCCCGCGCAGCCACAGAGCCTCGGCCGCGTACGCGCCCACGGCAATCCAACCCAGGAAAAAGCCGCCATGGCAGTTGGCCCAGAGCAGGAACAGCGGCGCCAGCAGCCACACTCGCCGGCGTGATTCCAGAACGGCCACCGTCAGAGCCAAAAACAGAAACGTAGCCAGATACGGCCGGTCGTTGGTGAAATCCACACCCACGCTAGCCGCGCCCAGCCCCGCCGCCGAAGCCCAATAGAAATTGCCGCGCCGGCGCCAGACAATCCATCCCGCCGTGGCGCAGAACAACGTCAGCACCAACGCCCGCAGCAGCACCACGCCGCCGAAGCCCGCGGCCCGCCAAATCAGGAAAATCGATACCTGTGCCAGCCATTCGTGAGTGAGATTGAAGTACCGCACCAGTTCCTCGCCCGCGTATGCCGGCCGCGCCAGGGCGGTGGTGTAAGCGAAGGGGTCCGGAACCGGAAGCCGGTGCGTATGGGCAATCCATTCGCCGGTTTCGAGGTGCCACCAGAAATCCGAATCGGAAAGTTCGCGCGAGAACAGGCCCAAACCGAGCAGCAGCGCCAGACCCAACAGCATGGGAGGGAACCATCGCGGCACTACCGCCGGACTGGCTTGGGAAGGTTGCCGCGCTTTCGCGTGGCGAGCTGCAGAGGGCACTGAACCCATCATAAGCTCTCAGCGATCAGCTCTCAGGCGCACCGGAGGGCTGAGGGCTGACCGCTGATCGCTGAGACTTCTGCACCTTCATTCCGCGACTCGCCGGCTGAATCGCCGCAAGCGGAAGATTTCCGCCAGGCCGATCGCCAGATTCACCACGCCCAGAACGCTCACGGCGGTGCGGGTGTAGCTGTTGTCCCAATAGTCGGTCCAGGCAGGCAACAGGCCGGAGAAGTAGTTGCGATCCCAATAAGCGGTCCAAGGGAAAAACAGCAGGAACAGGCCGACCTCCAGACACAGAACCGAAAGCGCCACGGCGGTTGCTTTGTGATACCAGCGGTGGGCGTGCGCGCCGGACAATGCCGGAGGCTCGGGCGAGCCCTGTTGCATGGGCGTCATGCGGCCCCCAAAGCGAACAGCTCCAGTTGCGCCGTCTCATCCACTTGAAATCGCGAATGCCGCCGGACCGGCTCGTAGCTCAGCCGGTGCAGCGGCGTGGGACCGTGCTCTGCCAAGGCGCGCAAGTGTTCGGGAGTACCGTAGCCTTTGTTCGACGCCAGACCGTATTCCGGGAACACCGCGTCCCAGCGGCGCATCAGCTCGTCGCGATGCACCTTGGCCAGGATGGAAGCGGCCGCAATCGCGTGGCATCGCGCGTCACCGTGAATGAGAGCCTGCTGCGGCACTCTCACATCTAGGGTGACGGCATCGGCCAGCACATAATCCGGCGGAGGACGAAGAGCCTCGACAGCGTGGCGCATGGCCAGCCGCGACGCCTGGTATATGTTGAGGGCGTCGATGGTCGCGGCATCCACCGCCGCCACGGCCCAGGCCACGGCGCGCTCGCGCACACGCACAGCCAGCACTTCGCGCCGCACCGGCTCGAGCTGCTTGCTGTCGTTTAAGCCCCGCACCGGGCGGTCCGCGGCTAGAATCACCGCCGCGGCCACTACCGGCCCGAACAGGCAGCCCCGGCCCACTTCATCGGTGCCCGCCACGGCGTGGAAACCACGCCCGCGCAACGCCCGTTCGAGCGTCGCCTCGCACCGCAATGAACCGGCCGCCTTGTCGGGGCGCATTGAAGGCTCGCCGGGCTATTCGCGTTCGCGCAGCCGCGCCGCCTTGCCCTTGAGGCCGCGCAGATAATAGAGCTTGGCGCGCCGGACGCGGCCCGTGCGCACCACGTCGATGTGATCGATCACCCGTGCATGCAGCGGTTCCGGGCAATGACAGTACCTTCGAAAGCCTGTATTCGCTCTTTATCGCCTTCTTTGATCTTCACGTGCACGCGGATGGTATCGCCGGGACGAAACTGCGGGATATCGGTCCGCTGATTCTTCTGAATGAATTTGGTCAACAGCGCGTTCTGCATCGAAATTTCCTTAATCTTCTATCTTAAACGAAATGGCTGCTTAAAGTTGGGATGGATGCAGGGGTGGCTGGTAACGGACATCCTACCGCCACGGTTGCCGGGAGCTAAACCACGAAATTGCCGGATCCGCTAAAGCACCCGGCATTGGGTCGGATAGAATGGTGAGTCATACCGGGAACTCCAATTAACCCACCATCCAAGCCAATGACCAGCCGCGCCACGCTGCTGGTCCTGTTTCTGGTCAACGTAATGAATTTCTACGACCGGCAGGCTCTGGGAGCGGTGCTCGAGCCGCTGCGCCGCGAGTTCCACCTTTCCGATGCGCAACTGGGCGGGCTTACTACCGCGTTCACCCTGCTGTACGCGGTAGCGGGATTGCCGCTTGGCCGCCTGGCCGACACCGGCAGCCGGCGCAAGCTGTTGGCGGCGGGGGTTGCCGTCTGGGCCTGCCTGACCGGTTTGGGCGGCCTGGCGCGCAACTACGCCAGCCTGGCCGTCACGCGGTTGGGCGTGGGCGTGGGGGAAGCGGTTTGCGCACCGGCGGCCACCAGTTGGCTGGCCGATCTGGTTCCGGCGGCGCGCCGCACCCGCGCCATGGCGTGGTTCATGATGGCCGTGCCGGTTGGCGGTTTCCTGAGTTTCTCCGTTGGTGGTCCGGTGGCGCAAGCCCTTGGCTGGAGGGTGGCTCTGGCGGTTGCAGCGCTGCCGGGACTCGCGCTGGCGCCGGCGTTGCTCCTGCTCCGCGAGCCGGACGCGGGGCTGGCTTCCGGCAAGTCTAACCCTAGCCCGTGGCAGTTGCCACGGATTCCGGCTTTCGGCTGGATCGCTGTTTCCGGCGCCATCGTCAACTTCGCCCTCTACAGCTTTTCGACATTTCTGCCTGCTATGCTGGCGCGCTATCACGGGTTGACGATTGCGCAGGCCGGCGTATGGACGGGGGCCGGCTCGGGCGTCGCCGGCGTCTTGGGCGCGCTGGCGGCCGGTGCGCTCGGCGATCGTGGAGCGCGTCGCGCCGGCAACCGCCTGGCGGCCCGAAGGTTACGCCTGGCCGCGACGACGGCACTGGCGGCCGCGCCGGCAGCCTTTGCCGGGACGCTCGTGCCGGCCGGCGGCGTAGCCGCCTCGGTGGGGTTGCTGATGTTGGCGTACGGCCTGCTGCAAACCTACTACGGGCTGGTGTATGCCGCCATTCAGGACATCGTACCGGATCGTTTGCGCGGCACCGCCATGGCCGCCTATTACTTGGCGATGTACCTTTGCGGTGCTTCTTTCGGTCCGCTGGCCACGGGCAAACTGAGCGACTGGCTGGCCGGCCGTGCCGCGGCCGCCGGTTCCGCCCTGGAAGCCGCGCGCGCCACCGGTTTGCATCGGGCCATGTACAGCATTCCCGTACTGGCACTGGCGCTGGCGCTGGTTCTGTGGCGGGCGGGGAAAGCGACACCGGACGAAACTTGACGCCGAGGCGGGCAAGGGATTCGCCGAGATTCGCAGATTGCCGCCCCGTCGACGGGTCA
>JBEKZL010000373.1:0-5884 GCA_049509915.1 Bryobacteraceae bacterium
GGCAACGCTACCGAAACCGTTGAGGTGACCGCCACGGCGGCGGTGCTGCAAACCGATTCCTCCGCGGTGCAGAGCGAGATCGGTGGCACCCAGGTGAATATGCAGGAACTGAACGGCCGCAATCCAATTTACGAAGCCCAGCTCCTGCCTGGCTTGCGCAGCGGTTCCACCATGGGCGATTTCAATTTCGCGGTGGGCGCTGGCGTCCCGTTTAACGTGAACGGCGCGCGGCCGCAGGACACTCTTGTCACCTTCGATGGCGCGGATGCCGTTCGTACGCGCGCCAACGGAGCGGTGATTGGCGTCGCCAATACGGATGCCGTCGAAGAAATCCAGGTCATGACCGCCGATTACGCGCCCGAATACGGACGTTCCTCGGGCGGCCAGATTCGTATCGTCTCCAAGGCCGGTACCCGCGATTTTCACGGCGGCCTTTACGAGTACCTCCGCAACTCCGACATGAACGCCAATACGTGGTCGCGGCAGCAGAGCGTCGTCACCGCCTCCGCCCAGCCTGTCCGCTACAACAATTTCGGCGGCACCATCGGCGGACCCATGTGGGTTCCCGGCATGAACGAGAAGTTTCGCGAAAAGCTGTTCTTCTTCGTAGCCGAAGACTGGATCCGCTATCGATATGGCGACTACACCACGGAGGCCGTCCCCACAAACCTCATGCGCCAGGGGAATTTCAGCGAACTGCTGTCTCCCAATCCCTGGTATTCCGGAAGTCATGTCATCTACCAGCCCTCCAGTTGCCCGGTGTCCGGGGCCTCGACCTGCATTCCCTTCCCGGGCAACATCATTCCAGCCAGCCAGTTGAGCTACAACGGCAACGCGATTATCAACGCGTACCCGCAGGCCACGCCGGGGTTCCAGATCGGCACCTCCAATTACATCGCCCAGGCCACCCACCCCATTAACCAGCGTAAAGGCACCGTCGACATCGACATTCTTCTCAATTCCAACGAGAAGCTCATCGGCCGCCGCACCGACGCTTCCTATTTCGAATACCAGCCCTTCGATCAAGGCTCGGGCCTTACCGGCAAGTATTTCAACCGTCCCAACCAGACCAACGTCATCGCTCTCACCTCCACCATCACTCCGACCCTGATGAACGAGGCGCGCCTCACCTTGAGCATCGATGACGTCTACATTCCCGTGAACACCTCGCTGCTGGGCTTCAACACAAATGAACTACCCATCCCCATCAACTTCCCTTACCTCATGCCCAACGGCAAGGATATTCAACATAAAATTCCCACCGTCGCGGTGCCGAATTTTTATGGGTTAGCCGGCGGCCCTTACCCGTCGCATTCCTCCGGCACCATCTGGACCGGCTCGGATACAGTGACTAAGGTGGCGGGCAATCACACCATCAAGGCAGGCATCGCATTCGAGTACTCCGGCGAGAACGACGGCGACGAGATCAACGTGAGCACCGTTCCCGGCGGCGCCAGCAATCAGAATGGCAATTTCACCTTCACCGACGCCCGCACCGGTCTGGGCGCTACCTCCGGCATAGGGATGGCGAACCTAGCCCTGGGCTTGGCCGACAGCTACACCGAAATCGGCCCGCGCTCCCTGGTGATCTGGCGCTCCTGGATGTGGGAAGGTTTCGTGCAGGACTCCTGGAAGGTCAACTCCAAGCTGCACCTGGAATATGGCGTGCGCTGGACCAATATCGCCGGTAACCACGCGCTGTGGGGCAATAACGATTACTTCGACGGCAACGTGTACAATCCGGCCACGGCTGTTCAGGTTTCTCCTAGTACCGGGAACGTCATCCTCGGTACCGGAAACCCCTATGACGGCATGGTCATCCCTGGCTATGGTTCATTCCCCAGTGCTGGCGGACGCATTGCAGCGTTCACTTCCAACCAGTGCGACGGCGCATCTTGCAGCAGCATGCTCGATCCCAACCTTGGCAAGAACTACATTGCAAACACCAACACCTTCCAGCCCCGGTTGGGCGTTGCCTATCAGCTCACTCCAAGCACTGTATTCCGCGGCGGAATCGGCAGTTTCACCACCAAGATGGGCTTGCTCGACAACATCTTCCCAGGCGGCAATTCGCCCTTCCAGCCGTTCGTTACGGTCAACAACGTTTCGGTGGACAACCCGGGCGCCGCTTTGACCAGCGGAACCGCTGCGGCTCTGACCATTACTACTCTGAACCCCCACCTGAAACCCCCGCTGGCGTGGAACTGGAATCTTACCGCCCAACGCCAACTCCCGCTGCATAGTGTGCTGACGGTTGCCTACGTAGGCCACCGCGGCAATCATGCCTGGCAAGTGTACGACATCAATGAGCCTACCGTGGGCGCTTTGCTGGCCAACCCCGGCGTGAATGTCAACGCTCTCCGCCCGTACAAGGGGTACGCAGAAATTCAGGAAGAGGAGAGCGTGGTCAATTCCATGTACAAAGGCCTGCAAATCCAATGGGAACGGCGATTCACCAGCGGCTCTGCCTTCAGCTTTTCCTACACCCTTTCGAAGAGCATGGATAACGGGTCGAACTACCGCGACATCGTGGCCGACACCTATAACACTAGCAACATGTGGGGCCCCTCCGAGTACGATGAGCGCCACATTGTCCTGATTAACTACATTTACGCCCTGCCGTTCCTAAAGAACAACAAACAGCTCACCGGCAAGATGCTGGGCGGGTGGTCACTCGCCGGCACGGCGCAATTCCAGACCGGCACTCCCTGCGGTATCGGTACCAACAACGATTTCGCCGGCGTCGGCGAATACGGTAGTTTGGGGTGCGGCAGCGAAGGCCAGTTCTGGGCGCTGAACGGATCCCCCACAATCAACACCGGAGCGTTCGCCGGCCCTGTCACCAATTCCAGTTCGCCGAAGTATTTCACCGCAAACGTTTCCCAGCCTGCAGCCGGAACTTTCGTTCTGACCCCTGGGGTTCGCGACTCCGTCTACGGCCCGGGCTTCCAGGACTGGAACCTGTCGCTGTTCAAGACCTTCCCCATCAACGAGCGGAGCGGCTTCCAGTTCCGCGCCGAGTCGTATGACTTCCCCAACCATCCGAACCTGAGCGGGCCGAACTTCACTCCCACGTCCAGCCAGTTCGGCATGATTACCAGCAAGACTGGCTTGAACCGCGCGATGCAGCTCTCGCTGCGGTTTTACTTCTAAGGAAAGCAGTTTCCAATTCAGCCGGCGGCCATCCTTCTAGGAGGATGCCGCCGGTTTTGCCATTTCTGCCGGTTCGATTTCCCGGCGGCGCAGGGTGAATTCGCCAGCGTGCTCCTCCGCCCAGCGGCCCAGCGCCAGAATCGGCGTCTCCAGGGAAAGCCCAAGCGGGGTCAGCGAATACTCCACCCGCAGCGGCACCTCGGCGTAGGCTTTGCGGCTGACTACGCCGATTTCCTCGAAGCGTTTGAGCGTCAGAGAAAGCTCCCGCTGGGTCACCCTCCCGATCGCCTTCCGTAGAACTCCAAAGCGCAGCGGCCCCGGCGCCCGTAACAGTTGATACAGCACCGGCATCGCCCACTTGGACGCCAGCAGGCCGATGAGCTTGGTCATCGGACAGTCTCCGGACAGGTCACTCTCGCACTTGGTATCTAATTCCATACCAACTTTGTTCATAATCCCTACTTGTCACGACACTGCTAGTATCATTAATATACTATAATTATGCCGACCAACAAATGGACATTTGATACCGTACATTCGAGCCTCGCGTTTTCCGTTCGCCATCTCATGATTTCCAAAGTCAAGGGCCGCTTTGACAAGTGGTCCGGGACCCTGGAACTGGACGATGCCGATCCCACCGCCTCAAGAATCTCCATCCGAATCGAGGCCGCCAGCGTCAATACCCAGGAACAGCAGCGCGACGACCACCTGCGCTCGGTCGACTTTTTCGATGCCGGCAACTATCCCGAAATCTCTTTCGACAGCACCGGCGTGAAAAAGCTTAGCGAGCAGAATTACATCGTCACCGGCAATTTGGGCATTCGCGGCGTGAGCAGGGAAGTCCAGGTCGAAGTGGAAGTTCTGGGGCGCGCCCGGGATCCATGGGGCGGAGTTCGCGCCGGCTTCTCAGCCACTACGTCCATCGACCGGAAAGACTTCGGGCTTGTGTTCAACGTTCCCCTGGATGGCGGCGGCGTGCTGGTGGGCGAAAAGGTCGAAATCGTCGCGGAGTTGGAAGTAGTCCAGGCCGTCGCCATCGGCGCTTGAACTCGCCCCATCCCAGGCCGAGACGGATTTCGGCCGGTAGTAACCCTCAGTCACGGCCGCGCATCTACACCATAGCAACTCGTCGAGTCCAACTATGCGTATCGAGATGTCGCGGCGTCGAATACTGGAATCGCTGGCGGCGGCCGCTTCCCTCCGCGCCCTGTACGGGCAGCAGGGTCAGCCGCCCCAGCAGAATCCGCCCCCCCCGGACAGTCAGCAGCCGCAACTGACAGGGCCGGCTCCGAACCCTTCCGGCCAACAGGCGGAAGGTTCCACTTTTTCCACCGAGATCAAGGTGGTCAATGTATTCGCCACCGTCCGCAAAGGCAAGGATGGCCCTATCGTCCATAACTTGACCAAGGACGATTTTGTGCTGGACGAAGATGGCCGCCCGGAAACCATCACCTATTTTTCCCAGGAGAGCAACCTTCCGCTCACTCTGGGACTGCTGGTGGACACCAGCGGCAGCCAGCGCCGCGTGCTGAACGACGAACGCACCGCCAGCCTGAAATTCTTCGATCAGATTCTGCGCGAAGATCGCGATCTGGCGTTCCTGATTCACTTCGATTTTCAGGTGGAGCTGCTCCAGGATCTGACCAATTCGAAGCAGAAACTGGAAGACGGATTGAACGCGCTGAGAATCGGTGACAACCAACAACAGCAGCAGCAACAGGGTGGTAATTATCCCAACGGTGGAAACTACCCCAACGGCGGCAATTACCCCAACGGTGGGAACTATCCGAACGGTGGGAACTATCCCAATGGCGGGAATTATCCCAACGGTGGGAACTACCCCAACGGTGGTAATTATCCCAATGGCGGCGGCTATCCGCAGCGGCGCATGATTCGCGGAGGCACCGATCTCTACGACGCGATATACCTGGCTTCGAACGAGCTCTTGAAGAAGCAGAAGGGGCGCAAAGCCCTGGTGCTGCTCACCGATGGCGTGGACACCGGTTCCAAGGAGACCATTTACCAGGCGATCGAGAGCGCGCAACGCTCCGATACACTTATCTATAGCGTACTTTTCTCGGACTCCGGCGCTTACAACAACGGCCCCATGTACCCGCCCATGGGACGCCGCCGCATGGGTTATCCCGGCGGCGGTTATCCCGGCGGCGGTTACCCGGGAGGCGGTTACCCGGGAGGCGGCTATCCCGACAACCGTCCCGACGGCAAGAAGATCCTGCAACAGATGTCTCGCGAGACCGGCGGCGGCTTCTTCGAAGTCGGCCACTCACACCCCATCGACAAAGTGTTCGCCGCTATCGAGGAAGATCTGCGCAATCAATACAGCATCGGATATACTTCCGACCAGCCTCCTAACGGCGCCTACCGTCACATCCACCTGACGGCCAAGAAGAAGGACTATATCGTTCGGGCCCGCGAAGGCTACTACGCCGGCTAGCCTGGGTGGGACAGACAGTCGCTTTTCGTGATCAGCCTTCTCCAGGCGACGATAGCCTGATACGGGGAGAAACAACGGTCTGTCCGACCTGGTTACCCGCGCCGGTCCCCGGCCGTCGCTATTAATTAGACCGAAGTTCCCGCTCTCGATGAGTTGGAAGTAGCTGATTATTTGGGGAATAGAGCGGATTGTGACTGTGGCCTACTGGGTACACTATGCTCGGCAGGTGACCTTCAGAAGGTCGAAAGCTCGCTGTTGTACCGGGGTTGGTGCGGT
>JBEKZL010000374.1:0-5876 GCA_049509915.1 Bryobacteraceae bacterium
AGCAGCGGATTCAGGAAGAAGCTCGCGAACTGTGCGTCGTTGGTGGGATCGTCCATGCTGAAGCGGTCCTTGGAGCCTGTCCCGATGATCAGTTCGTTGATCAGTGGATTGCCGAGCCGCTGCACCTGCGCCCAATTGCCTTCGGTCCCTCCGTCGCGCAACACGCTCAACTTTTGCCGCGAAGTGGTGCCATAGGTGCCGATAACGGCAAGTTTGTTGCTGGCGGCGTAAGCTTTACCGCCGGAGGTAAGCATGGTGATCGGCACCTCCAGCATCAGGGTGTTTACGTTGAACCCCGCCAGGGCGTTGGGCGCGTAATTATGAGTGTCGTCGGCGTCCACGGCCGCGCTCAGCACGCCGCCGCCGGCCGCGGTGCGAAAGTTGAGCGAATCGAACGCCGCCCCGAGGTCCACAAAGAACGGGTCGGCCACGGTGCCGGCGAAAACCCGAATGCCGTCGAGCAGCGTGTAAACGCCTTGGGCGCGCAATGCGCTGTAGTTAGGCATGGTGCGTGGCCCCACGTTTGTGGGAACGGCGTAGAGCGTCTGCCCGTTGTTCAACTGTTCGTTCAGCGTGGGAGTCACCATGGTCACTTCGTAGGTCTGAATCAGGTTCAAACCCTGCGAACCGGGACCGGAAAGCGAAGTAATCGGCGGAATTCCGAGGATGCCGCCAACATAGCCGGTGAAGACGCCAGGGTTGGTGTACTGCGTCTTGAAGCGGAATTGAAAAGTGATGTCGGGGATTCCGTCGAGGTTATTGTCTATCTTCATTTCGTAGAGGATGCCCGGATCGAACGGGAAGTAATTGGGCCCGTTCGAGGGCTCGAGGAACGGATCTACATTGAGGATCAGCACCACCCGGTCCGGATTCTCCGGACTCACGAATGCGAACCAGTCGGTGATGTCGGCCTTCTGATCCAAGGCGGTGATGGGCGCTTCCCGATGGCTGGCGGCGAAGCCTGCGGGCGTTTGAGCCAGTAGGGCAGCCATGGCCACGGTAAGAGCGGGTTGTAACAGCGGTCTTTGAATGGTCATCGAGTTTCTCTCCCTGAGTGGAATGGAGTTTCATCGGTTAACTACGATGCGGGAGGTCGATCGGATTCGATGGCGGCTGAAAATTACAGCCGGCAATTACAGCGGGGCGGCAATGACAGGCGTCGAGGTGGGCGCGTTGACGCCGCCCTCGGCTTCCAGCGTGACGGCAACGACGTCGGTCGCCGCCGGCGGCGTGGGCGGGCGATAAAGGTGAATGGCGTTGCCCTGCTGGTCGGAGGTGAACAGCCCGGCGGGCACCGGTTTACCGCCGCGAATCAACCACATTTCGTAAGTCTTGCCGGGCGGCGGCGCGGGCAGTTTCGAGGCCACCAGCAGCACGCCGGAGGGGTGGAAAAACACCCGTCCGCGCGGGGGCGCCGGCTGGTCCTGGCCGAAGGTGACTTCGCGGGTTTCAGGAGCCTGGATCAGGTCCAAAGCCTGGCGCAAATCGCTGGCCTCGGCGCCGCTGCGCTCGATCTCGATCCGCGCCTCGGCCAGTTCCTCGCGAAAATTGTGGGTCTGGTAGAGGATCAAAACGGCGGCGGCGAGCGCCGTCGATCCCGCCGCTACAATTGCCGTAAACCAGCTCCAGCGCCTCTGGGGCATCCCCCCGGCCGCCGCTAGAATCCGGCCGCGCAATTGCCGCGGCGGCGCGGGACCGTCCCCAGAGGCGCCCATGGCGAATGCCAACGCGCGCGCCTCGCCGAGGCCGGCCGTGCAGGTTCCACAGCCGCGCTCCAGGTGGGCGCGCACCTCGCTCCGCTCGGGTTCCTCCAGCGCACCGAGGGCGTAGAGCAGATAATCGGGGCGCAGTTCATCGCAAGTCATGCGGTGATCGCGCCTCCCAACGCCTTACGCATCTGCTGCAACGCCCGGCGCATCCAGGTCTTGACGGTGCCCAAAGGCTGGCCCATCCGCGCGGCGATCTCGCTTTGAGACATCCCCTCGAAATAGGCCAGTTCAATGGCTTGCCGGGCTTGGGAATCGAGCTGTTCGAGGGCTCGCTTCACCTGCCGGACGAGGTCGAAATGGAACACGTCGGTGGGAAGGTCCGCAAATAATGCCGGATGTTCGGTCTCGTTCAGATCGATGGCACTCTCGGTTCGGTGGCCTTTCGAGCGAAGGTAATCAATCGCACGGTTGCGGGCTACGGCGAGCAGCCAGGGGCCCACCGCGCCGCGGTCGGAATCGAAGCCGCCGACGCGGTTCCAGACCCGCAAGAAAGTTTCCTGCACCAGGTCCTCGGCCGCGCCACTGTCCCGAACCATGCGCAGAATCAGCCGAAATACCACTTGGCCATAGCGGTCATACAACTCCGCCAGCGCTTGCGGGTCGCGCCGTTGCAGGCGGATCATCAGCGCGCCATCGCCCTTCGCTACAACCGCGAGGATCAGCGGAAACATACAGTTGCCGGGTATTTCGGTCGCTCCAGGGATTATAGCCGCGGAAGCCACGTTTCGCCACCTGAATTACATACGAGGGTTTCTGGGCCTGCGGTTTGGGAAGAAGCAAGAATCGCCGTTCGGTCCGGGCGAGCGGCTTCGCCAGTACCGCTCGGGCCATAACGAAGGTCAGCATTGTAAGCGGACTGCATTGATCCACATACTCTGTTTATCGCCGAGAAAGGGCGCTCAGAAATGTACATGTTTATCAGATTTCCGATCGGGATCATCATTGAAGCCGTGCTGCTCGCGCGGAGGAAGAACCGTATGCGCGTCGCCATAGCCGGGTTTGAGGACGCCATCGAATTGAGGCGCTCCGGCGCACGATGGTTTACCGCGGCCGCTCAACCTGTTGAATTCGATTTCCTGATGTCCGGCGCCCATCAGAGCGAGAGTGTTCCCGCTTCCACGCCGGCCCGCGCCGCACGGGCGGCTGGGTAAGCGGCGATCGCGTAGGGAGGGCGGTTTGCTACCATCGGTGCGATGTCACCTGTCGTGACCGGTCGGGAAGCGTTTATCCGCACAATCGCCCAATGCAAACAGAATGGCGCAAGAGAGCTGCTCGCAACCGGGATTGTCATAGACGACGTATTAGTAAGGGAACTCCGCGAAAAAGGCTCGGATCTTAGGTGCGGCGTAGCCCTTATCTGCCGGCCGAACCGGGAAGTGGACAAGTGTATCTCGGCCATTCAGCGCCGCCTGTTCCACTACGAGCCCGCTCAGTACTACTATCCCCGGCGCGACTTACATTTGACTGTCGCCGAAATTTGTACCGGCCGCACGCAGGAGGACGCTAATCGAATCGCGGCGGCGGCACGGCCGGTTGCGCGATTGTTTGAAAGTGAGTCTCCGGCCGTTCTCGATTCGCCCGTGCTTGCCTACGACGGCAGCGGCGCGGCGCTCAACTTCCTGCCTTCCGACGCGCGGCTCCAGAAACTCCGCCAGGGGATCCGGGAGAATCTCGCACGCAACGGAGTGTCCGTCGAGCCTCGCTATCTACCCATGTCGGCGCACGTCACTTTGCTCCGATACATCGCACCATTGAGGACCCCCACCGCACAGTGGATCGAGGTCCTCAATCACTGCGAGGTTATCGGGGATACGCGCTGGGTGCTATCGCCGGTCTGGCTGACATGGGGTGCAACCTGGTACGGCATGCACGGTCGAATTTCACGTTTCGGGCCCATGGATTGCGGGCGGATCGCTCCTCCCGCTCCAACAGGCTGACTTACTTTTCGCTGAATCCCAGATCCGCGCCTTCGTGAGTCGCCAAGGCAATCTGCTCCAGCCAGCCGTGCCGCCCGTTGTACCAGAGCATCCAGCGGCGGCCATCGAAGACCGCGTAGGGTTTGTAGCAGGCGTCCTGATCGAAGCCGTCTTGTCCGGGCCGCACAATCGGGTTGCGGGGATTGCGCTGCCAGTTGGTGACGCCGTCCCTCGACCGGGCTACTCCGATCTGAGCGTGGTCGATATCGCGGTAGCCGATATAAAACATGTAGAACCAGTTGTCAAAGCGAAGCACCTGCGCCCCCGCCACGCGGGCCTGCTCCCAAACCGCCGCGGGATTGGGGCGGAAGACCGGATTTGCCGGGTCCTTGGTCCAGTGAAGGCCATCGGCGCTGGTCGCATAGCCAATGGCATCGGGTTCGTACTGCTCGCCTCCCGAATACCACATTCGATACAGCCCGGCCGCTTCATCCCAAAGCACGTTCGGACACATCACCGCCACTTTCTCCCACGGAAGATCGGGCGATAGCACCGGCGTTTCGCTCAATCGCTTCCACACTTTCCCGTCCGAACTGGTGGCATAGCCGATCCATGAATGCTTGCCGCCGGCCTGGCCCGTGTACCACATGTGGTAGCCGTCGGCCTTCTTGAGCACGCTGGGGCGGTTGATGTCTTCCTCCCAGGCGGTTCCCGAGTTGGGCGAGAGCGCGATGACGGGATCGTTCCAGTGTATGCCGTCCGAGCTTTCGAACAGCGCGACGCTCTTTTTGGGCCGCCAGGAGCCCCACATCTTGTACTTGCCGCCATCGGCCAGCACGGCGATGTCGAACACAGTGCCAAACTTCCCGCCGATGACCGGGTTTGCCGGCGATTTGACCCAGCCCGACGCGGTCTGCGGCAGATCCGCCAATAGCCATCCCAGGCCCGGGGCCGAACCGATTTCACGCCCATCGGCCAATATGCGAAGGCCTTTGCCTCTTCCATACCGCGTGCCCGCGCGGTCGTACAAAATCGTCAAATCCCAGCCGTGATAGCGAACCCGGTCCAGGCAGAAGTAATCGATCGCGCCCTCGGGAATCAGGGGATTCACTTCCACCCGGTTGTCCAGGCGCGGGCGCAGTCCCACCAGGCCGGTGATCACGAGATCGTTGTAAGTGGAGTGATTGTAGTCGCGGCCACGGTCCTTCCCGCCCTTGGCCGCCTGTTCGGCCGGGGTCATCCGTTGCAGCATGTCGCGGGCGATCCAGTTACCCTGGAACGGATCCAGATCTTCGTCGATCCAGGGAATCGTCCGGCCGCCGGACACCTTCAGGTGCTGCGACTTCGTATATGTCCGCAGTAGCGCCAGATAGTCCCGCCGTCCGACGTAAGTCTGTTTGTAGTTATTGAGAAGGTTGGCCATGGCGGTCAACGTCTGCGACGTAGCAAAAGGCCAGGACGGGCCGTTCCACAGGCACTCGTGAGGATGGGCGAACATGAACCGCGGGTTGCGCCGCTCGGCCGTCGTCGGCCCAAAGGGAGCCGCAAAACCCTCGTCGTCGATTAGTTGTTTCCACGCTAACTCATGCCCCGGAACAGGGAGATTGAAGTACCAGGGAACATATCCGATCTCTTCCCGGACGTCCACCCATTGGTGGTTATCGCCCCGCGGAATGGTTTCGTAGAACCCCCGAGTCTCATCCCACAAGCGATCCTCCACCAGGGCGCGCAATTTCGCTGCTTTCATGCGGAAGTCCAGCGACAGGTCGTTCTTCCAGGCCCACTTTGCCATGTCTCCCAGCGCCACGGCGTCGCCGTACATGTAGCTGTTGATGGTGGGCCGGTACCCGCTTCCTCCAATCGAGATTTCCATCCCGTCGCGATCGTCGATCTGCCAGAACAGGCCACTCGCGTCCTGGTGTGTCTTTTCCCACTGCTGGTAGTTCTCGACCAGGCCGGGCAGCAGATCGATGGCAAGCTGCTGATCGTGAGTCACCATCGACCAGGCGTGGATCGCATCCGCTATCCAAAAGCTGTAGAGCCGCGGACTGGCTTCCGGGTTGAGCCAAAACCGCGCGTACTCTCTCAGGTATTCCGGATCTCGCAGCCAGCGGCCCTCGTAGAAATGGTGGCCGGCGGAGGCGCTGACGGTGTTTTGCGCTCCCGCCCAGGGCACGTCCGGCAGGAACTC
>JBEKZL010000375.1:0-5875 GCA_049509915.1 Bryobacteraceae bacterium
GGCAGCTTAACGATGCCACATTCAATGGCGTCCATCAGCGAAAAGTCGCTCATGGTCCAGGGGAAGAGCGTGCCCTCGGCATAGCCCGAGCCCCGGAGGAAGAACGGCGTCGCGGAGAGGTCGATGACTCGCGTGATGCCAAGCTTTCGGTTGACGATCTCCAGACCGGAGATCCAGAGCCGGGCAGCCTTGTTGTTCTTCTCGGCCTCTTGTTTGTCATCCCCTTTTAGATCGGCTTCGTCATCCGCGCCGGGCTTTTCGCGGTAACAGTGATGAGCCTCGTCGTTGAGCACCAGGATGTTCTTCAGGCCCATGAGGCCCGGCATCACCCGCTGAACCATCTGCCCTTCGGTTTCCAGCGTTTTCAACTCTTCGCCGCGACCCTGGAGCAGGGATCGGCCGCCCTTCGAGAGCTCCATTCGCTCACGAAGTCCGAAGGCATGGTAGTTGGTGATGACGATCTTGGCCCGCTCGATATCGCCAAGCATGTCGCCAGGCACCAGTTCCCGGCTGGCGTAGTAGCTATCCGGATCGTTGGGCTGGAGTACGCGGAGCCGGTCGCGGATGGTTAGGCCCGGCGAAACCACCAGGAATCCGCGTGTGAATCTCCCGCTGCCGGGCCGGCGAACCGCGTTGATGGTTTGCCAGGCGATGATCATCGCCATTACTGTCGTTTTGCCAGCGCCGGTCGCCAGCTTCAGGGCGAGGCGCATGAGCTCCGGGTTTGCGTCGTGGTTCGCGTTGGCAAGATGCTCCAGGAACGCCTTGCCGGTCTTCGTTTTGGGCGCGACCTCGGTCAGCCAGATGGCGGTCTCAACAGCTTCAATCTGACAAAAAAACGGTCGGATGCCACTGAATCTGTGAGTGCGCCAATGCTGGAGAAGGCGTGTGGTTTCGGGGGTAACCTGCCACTCGTTTGGGTTCGGCCAGCGGCGCCACTGATCTACATGATGGCGAAGCTCGTTGATGATAGAGGTCTGATCGTACTGCTGCTTTTCAGTGGAAAGCCCCTCGCCTTCGTCGAAAACGATCTGCTGCTGATCCGCCTTCCCCTTGCGCTTCCGCGGCTTGGGAATTGGCGAAATGAACTGCGCGCGGCGTCGCGTTTCGATAATCTGCTGCGTCGGCTGGCCTTGGTCATCAAGTTCCCAGTGGCGGATCGGTTCGTCATAGGGCGAATTGAGAATCGGCTTCTCGAAGAATTGGTTGTCCATATTTGGCTCTGCTCCTGACGGCCGCCTGGCCAGCCCGTTCGGTGACCGAAATTGAGAAGCTCTCGCTCACGATAACACCTCACGAAAGCGGGCGGCGGGCGCGGCCTGGCGGCGATGTGGACATCCGAACTCTGCTCTGCTCGTCACAGACGACGTAGAGCGCGCTGGATACAGGGCGATGCACCCCGATTCGATACCGTCGTGGGCACCCACGTCGGGTAGCGGTTCACCGGGAAAGGCGTACCAGCAGAGGCAACGGAGATCGCGCAACGGATTACGGAAAGGGGTAGTGGGTCAATTTGACTCTTCTACGCCCCTCGCTTCAGCTTCGTGGCGTTCGATCAGGGCAACGATATCGTATACGCTCCAGAGCTTGCTCGTGACGCCAGCCGCCATCGCCGGGGATACCCGAAGCCTCTGCTGGATGCGAACGAAGTTGTAGTACATTAAGTTCAGCCCCAGTGCCGCGATATGGTTTTCGAGTTTCTTCGATAAGGCATTCGTCAAGCAGGTGAACCGCCGCATGGACATGCGTATCGTGAGGTCCTGATGCTCCACGCACGGCGTGCTGATGTGCTGAGGATCTGGATCGCCCATGATGGCCGTTTCCCTACAACCGATCCAGCCGGTGGTGCTGTAGCGCTTCTCTTCGCCCTGATCCGCGCCGTATAGCTTCACCAGCATCGCGTAGTCGATGTCGCCCCCGAACGCATCTTCGACTGCAGTCAGGTATGGCATGTGGCCGCCCGTGGTCAATTGGACGCGATGTGCGAGGCGGCCCGCCAGATATTGGATGAACTCAGTGGCGCATCCGACGTCGCGCGTGCCTACCATCCAGCAGGGCACCAGTTTGGAGTCATCATCAATCGCCGTCCACGTCCACACGCTGCCAATGCCGAACTGGTCACGCTTAGGAGCTGAAACGTTCTTGTCCTTCGCGCCGACGAATGACCAGACCGCGTCGCACCGGACTCGGCGGCAGCAAAGATTCCGAAATACGCGATCCTGGTATTCGGAACAGACAGAACCGGCTTCAACCAAGAACTTCGTGATCGTGTTCTTGGCGGTGCCAGTAATGCGGGCGGTGGTGCGGATGCTGTTTCCGTCCACGAGGCACCGGATCACCCGAACGCGCGTTTCGGAGTTCAGGCGGTTCATAGATGCATTATGGCAGATCGTGCTTAACCATTCATGCATTATGGTCACTTTGCGAAAATGCGCAAGTTAGCATTGACTACTTCAATCGGAGCGGATACACTTGAATCGTGCTCCCGGATACAGACCCCCGAACCCCAGGACAGTTGATCCTGGAACTCCTACAAGCGCGCGGTTGGACGCAACGCGTGCTCGCAATTGTGCTTGGCGTGGATGAAACCGGCATCAATCGACTAGTTGCCGACAAGAGGGTGGTTGATGCGGAAATGGCGCTTTCTCTAGGCGACGTTTTCGGAGTTCCAGCAGAGCGGTTCCTTGATTTGCAGAAAACCTACGATCTGGCCAAGGCACGTATCGCAAGCCGCCCCGACCCCGACCGCGCAGACCGTGCCCTTCTGTTTGGCGATCTGCCGATAGCCGAGATGATAAAGCGTGGCTGGCTTGACGCGGATGATATTCGAGACGTGAACAGGGTGGGAGCGGCCCTTACGAGATTCTTTGGGGTGACATCACTTTCAGAGATTGAGATTCTTCCGCACGCCGCCAAAAAAACGCACTTGACTGTATCGGCAACACCAGCACAGCTCGCCTGGATTTATCGCGTTAAAGAGATCGCAAGCGAAATGATTGTGGGGCGATACTCCGCCGCCGCTGTGCAGGCGGCGCTTCCCAAGTTAAAGGCGCTAACGTCCGCACCAGAAGAGGCCCGAAAAGCGCCGAGACTTCTAGCTGAAAGTGGAATTCGATTTGTGATCGTCGAGTCATTATCGTCTGCCAAAATTGACGGGGTATGCTTTTGGATCGACGACTGTTCGCCTGTGATCGGCATGTCTCTGCGATATGACCGCATTGACAATTTTTGGTTTGTCCTTCGGCATGAGCTTGAACATGTTTTGCGATTGCATGGGCGCGCGGCTGCGGCTCTGGACACAGAACTCGAAGGGGAACGCGCAGGTACTGGGCCTAATGTGCCAGAAGAGGAGCGCGTAGCGAACGAGGCAGCGTCCGAGTTCTGCGTGCCCAAGCGCTCTATGGACAGTTTTATCGCGCGGAAATCCCCGTTCTTTGCGGAGCGAGACATTCTCGGTTTTGCGCGCACGCTACAAGTCCATCCAGGTCTTGTCGCGGGTCAACTACAGCACAGAACTGGTCGATATGATCGGTTCCGTAACCACTTGGTAAAGATCAGGCCTGCCGTAGGGCCCGCCGCTTTGGTTGATGGATGGGGCGACGTGGCTCCGGTTGGAATTTGAGGACAATTATATGGCTACAAAGCAGCAGCGACAACAACGACTCATTCGCCTCTACAAAGAGGAAACTGGCGCGGCGGAGATAAACATGCACGAGGTTGCCAAATTCGCGGCGCGGAAAGGGTGGCCGCTCCCAAAGCCGTCCGATCCACTGGATTTGCTCGCTAAGGAGTTCTCGCAGGCCGCACGGGAAGAGATCCGACATGACAAAGGAACCGGGAAGCCGTATCGCGCCAATCACGCCTTTGCAACACGGCGGCATGGCGAACAGTATACCCTGTGGATCGATATTGATGAGGCGCCGCGAAAACCAATGTTGAAATGCGTTGTACAACGTCGCGAGCAAATGGTAGGAGATGGGTTGCAACTTTCGTTAGATGTAGATCACTGGAACGGCATTCACCCAGACGAAGAGCCGATTGACGTTCCGTTAGATCTCACGGATGATGTGACGTGGCGAAAGAACGCCCCAGACGAAGGAAAGAAGGCGAGCTAAATTTAGCTTAGCTCGAATGATTTTTCCAGCGAGCCTCTGCGGCTATTCGGGCAATATCTACCCGCTGCTCTGCCGTTAGTTTCTTCGCCCGAGCGATCCCGCCCTTTTGCCCGCCAAGTCGCCCCAGCGCCACCGCCGCCGGATTCTTCCCCGCATTTGGATCTTCCAGCGGACTTCCGTCCATGTGCTCGCCGATAGTCTTTTCAACCACATGTCGCGCGATGGTCGCAAAGTCGCGATCCTTGGCCTTGCTTGAGCGGGTAGACATGCGTTTTGTAGTATGCCACGGAACCGGACAAGGCACACGGAACCCCCCGGAGATCCCCACGTTACCGCAGCTCCCGTCCGCCCTGAGATGCTGGGAGTCTGGTGCTCCTATACAGGGAACCCAATTTCTCGTCCTGGACGAAGAATTAGGGAAGGCCTTTCAACCGCGCGCAGGCGTGAAGCAATCGTGTGACCAACGCGGATTAGCACGTCCGAATCCGCTCAACAACCCGTCTTGGCAGTGGCGGTAGCCATGGCCAGCCAATGGATACCACTGAAAATCTCTTGTTTGTCATCACTTGGTACTCGTGGGAACCATGGTAGCCATCATCGGCCTTGTTGTCTGTCAGGAAGAAGAATTCACCGTCCTATATAAGGACCACATCCCAACCGGACGTGATTCGGGGAGCGCTGGTAGGCATGGTATGCATGGTAGCCATCGCGCGATGTTTTGGCGTCGCGGAGCGCTCTCAACCAAAAGAAAACAAAGGCACTTGCCAGCACAAAAGCATTGATATCCCGTGTCGTTTTTGAGAGAATTGGAGCAGACGCGAAGTGCGTGTCGCTTCTGCGCCGTACGAGCGCCGGGACGCTCGTGAATCTCCTTCCCGCAGTGGTTCCTGCTACTCCACGTGTGCCCAAAAACATGAATACCTCGATTCCCGTCTATCAGGCCGACGGTAGTCTGTACGCCAGCGTTTCTGAACAACGGCTGGCGCGGCTGCAATCGGCGGGACTGGTGTCGCGCGTGGTGCGCCATCGTAAAGGCCACATCAACCGAGCGATTCTCTTCCTCCGACCTGGCGAACCGAAGCCGATGTCGGTCAGTTCCGTGATGGGTACCAGATACAGCATCAAAGAGCTTCTGGACCACGGGCCGGCGTGGGACCTGAAGCGTCTTGGCGGCAACCGCGACGGGAATACTTATGCGCCGCCGGAGATGCGAACAGCCTTTCTCCAGGTGGTCGCGGACTGCTTGGTCCCGTGAACAGCCATCGACGCAACATCGGCGGGCGCTACCTGGCACGCGTTCGCGGGGCGGTTGTCCGGAAGGTCAGAGAGTCCGTTAGAGGCATAGGTACTTCCCGGCGACTTTCGGCGGCGCGTTGAAGAGTAGCGCAGTTTCGCTAGCGACAGGCGCAAAAAGGGGCGGTCAGGTGGTCAGCGGTCAGTGGCGGCCAGGGCGCGCCCGAAGGCGGCGGGTGGACCAACCGGCCAACCCCCAGCCAAACGGCGCGACACGGGGCACCGGGGCGCGAAAGGGTGGCCGATTCCGGCGCAAGCCAGGGCGAATGTCCAACGTTGGACTTCCTGGCCATTGACACGCCTCTTCTGTAGTTGTTCGTAAACCAATGGCGACACCTCCGGCGACCATAACGCCCGCGATGGCGCGGCGCATCGAAATCTGGCCGACCGACCGGCTGGTGCCGTACGCCAGGAACGCGCGCACGCACTCTGCCGAACAGATAGCGCAGATCGCGGCGTCCATCTTG
>JBEKZL010000376.1:0-8315 GCA_049509915.1 Bryobacteraceae bacterium
CACTGTCAGGCCGACCTCACCGCTCGCCTTTGCCATGATCTCAGTTTTTCATGGGATTTCGCGGGCCGGAGGCCCATTCAAACAGACGACAAGAAACGATCGTCTGTCCTTGTCTGTCCCACCGACGCTTCAGTTTCCGTAATCGGGCGGGGCCATCAAGGTGAGGGCGTCGGGCACGATGCGGATGGTGGCGGGGAGGCGTCCGGCCAGTTCGCCGTCGATCTGGACGTATACGGGTTGATCGCCAGCCGCGTCCAGCGTGGCCTCGCGGGTGCGGACCACGGCCACGCCCTTCATATTCTCCACCCGGTTCAAGAGCAGGCCGGCAAAATACTTGACGTAGCGCAGGGTGGAATCGCCCTGGAAGAGCACCATTTCGAACCGGTCGTCGAAAAGGCGAACGCTGCGGGCGATTTCGAAATCGCCGCCGTAGTTGCGCACTTTGCTCAACAGGGCGAAGGAGCAGCGGCGGTGGGCGGGCAGGCTGTCCACCTCATAGGCGATGTCGAATTCGCGCAGACGGCGGCCGAGCAGGCTCCAGCCGGCTACCCAGTAAGCGAACTTGCCGGTACGGGCTTTGAGGCGCGGATCGACGCGGCCGACGATTTGGGCATCGAGGCCGACGCCGGCCATCAGCAGGAAGTAGCGGGCCACGCCTCCGGCGCAGGTCACCTGGCCCACCGAGACCCGGCGCGGGCGGCAATCGGGCAGGCGGGCGGCGACGCGTTCGAGGCGCGAGCCAAGCTTCATTTCGGTGGCCAGCACGTTGGCGGTGCCGCCGGGCAGAACGGCCAGGGGGACGGTCGAATGCACCATCCCCTCAACCACCTCGTTGACGGTGCCGTCGCCGCCGGCGGCCAGCACCAGGTCGGCGCCGCGAACGATGCCCTCGCGGACGATGGATCCGGCCGTGCCCGGGCCGGTGGTGGGCGCAACCGTAACGTTGTGACCCTGGCGCTTCAGGATATCGACTGCGCGCCCGATCCGTTCGTATCCGCCGTTTCCAAATTTTCCCGCGCAGGGATTGTAGACGAGCAGGCTATTGCCGTAACGCAATGATGGTGAACTCCACGGTTTCCTGTTTCGATTATAGGCTGGTTCGATTATAAGCTACATCACGAATCGTCACCCCAGGTTCAGGGATGTCGAGTGCTTGACACAACCGCGCCGTTGAAGACGCTCTCCAGGGTGGCTGACATCGCACCGTCCGCCGGGGCGCCGATTGACAACCGGCGGGCAGGCGGAACCGCCTGCCCCACCAAAGCGGGAACCGCGTGCGTCTTCATCCCTTTTGGTTGGCCGCAGGCCCATATGGCACTCCCTGGCGGTTGCGAATCGGTAAGTGACTGGAAAACACGCGGCAGCGACAGTTATTCGCCGGATCGGTGGAATCATGGTGACGTAGCCGCCACGATCTTCAGATTCACGGCTGGGCTGGCTACGCCGCCTACTGTGACCACCACCGGCTGGGCGCCGGGCGCGAGGCCCGCCGGAACGGTGAAGTTGATCTGCGTAACCCCAGCCAGACCGTTCGGAATCCCTACGAACAAAGGGATGACGGCAACCCCGCCCACGGTCAGCGAAACCGGCTGGCGCGGGGCGGGCAGGATCGCGATGGGGCTGGTGGCCGGCGTTGCGCCGGTGGCGAGCGAAGGGAAGACGTCGCCATCGCCCGTTATGAACGCCTCCACCGCGTCGCCGGGCGCGGCGGCGTTGAACTGCTGGCTGGAAGCGTCGTAGAACACATTGAAGATGCCCGGCGCGGTGACCGCGACCTGAACCGGAAAACACGCCACCAGGCCGGCATTATCGACGGCCAGGATGGCGGCGCCGAGGCCGGTTTCATAGGGTATCTGCAAATCGATCTGGTTCGGTGAAACAAAGTAGAGCGGCGCGCTAACCCCGTTCACCGTGGCGGAAACGCCGGCAAGGCCGAGGGGCAAGGGAAGACTGGCGGCCAAGCTCGTCGAAAACGCCAGTCCGGTTCCATAGACCGCCGCCTGCATCCCCGGCGCCAGGGTGGTGAGGCCCGAGGCGTTCGAGCCGACGCCGATGATGGAAATGACCGCGGGCGCCGCACCTACCGCCAGCACGACCGGCACCTGGATGGACAGCGGCAGGCAGTTCGCCGCCTGAATATCGACGACCACGTTATAGACGCCCGGCGCGAGGCCGCTGGCCGATGCCGTCAGCGCGATCTGGCCGGCGCCGGTTGCGCTCAACGCCAGCCAGCTGGAAGTGAGGTTCGCCGGTAACACCGAAGCGGTCCAGGCTGGTGCTCCAGAGCTGAAACCAAGGCTGATTGTTGCCGGCCCGCCGGAGGCCGGAATCGTCAACGCCGAAGGAGAAACAGAAAACGTGGCGGGCGCGGCGGTGGCAGCGGCGTAGGAAACGTTCAACGCCGCCGCCACCGTGGTCCCTACCTCGCTGGTTCCCGAGATCGCAACATTCCGGGTTTGAGGCGGCGAAATTCCAGTCGCGCAAAGATTCGCCTGAAGCTGGCCGAACGGCGCCAGCCGGGTGGTGCCGAAGTATTGCTGAATCTGACCGGACAGGTTGCTCGCGCCCGCCGTGAAACTGTTCAATTCCACCAGGAACCCGCCGGTTTCCCGCAGCGTGAGAGTCTGCGCCCACTGGCAGCCCGAAGCCGCCTGCGGATTCTGTTGCACTATCGCCGGCGAGCCGGAGAGCAGCATGCCCGGCGACAAGCTGGCACCCTGCGCGCTCACGAACGGCACAGTGAGTTGCTGGTTCCACGCGTGGCCCCCGGCATCCGAGCCGGTAAAAACCAACACTCGGTTCAACGGTACTGTCAGGCCGCTTGCGTCCAGTGCGGCATAGATTTTTCCGTTTGGCGGGAAGCTGGGTGGAAGTCCAATTGGAAAGATCCTGGCTCACTCCATCGATGGTGAACCCGGTCAGCGTGGTAGCCAGGCCGTTGAGCTCAGTCAAGCCCACTGTGTAACCCCAGTCGAAGCCATCGAGCGCGACGGGATTGGGCGTGACAAACGGGACCACGAACGATTGGCCCGGCGTGGCGCTGATAGCGAGCGCCACCCGGGTGGAGGACTGGGCGCCGCTGTACACCGCATCGCCGCTATAGACCGCCGTAACCAACCCCGCCGCCGCTTTCCAGAGCCGTGCCCGCCACCGTCAGGCCGATCTGGCCGGACGACAGCGCAACCGTGCCCAGGGCGGTATCGTTGCTGACGAAGGTTACCGAGCCGGTGGGCGCGGGGCCCGAGCCGGTCACCGTGGCGGTCAACCGCACCGTATCGTTCAGCGCCGCCGTCGAGGGCGTGGCCGTCAACGTCACGGCCGGCGCCGGCCCGATGCTCCATTGGGTAACCAACTGGTTGGCGTCGACCGAGCCCAGCCCGGTGGTGAGATCGTAACCGGCGCCGGCGGCATAGCCCAAGCCGAGTTCCGTGCAGCCGAGGCTGGCCTGCAAGCACGGCAGATAGTTGTTTCCGGCGGTGACGTCATGAAAGACGCCGCTGGTGGATTGCGCCAACCGGTACAAGTTCGGGTTCAAATTGCCCAACCCGGCTTGCGGCAACGAGCCGTTGGTTACCAGGTACTGATTCAATAGCGCCACGATGCCCGCAAATGCCTCCGTCGAAACCGAAGTGCCGCCCACCAGTTGGGTTATGCCGCTGCTGACAATGAGGTATGGATACCGCACCGGCGAAGCGGCCAGTGCAACGTCGGGAACGTCGCGCGCGCCATCGGCCGGCACTCCCGCTCGGCTCTGCCACGCGGGCTTGCCGTAATATGCGCTGGGCGCGCCGCCGGTAGCGAAGAAACCATTCAGCGCCGCCGAATCGTCCCACGCAATCTCCGGAATATAAGATAGCGCCGCGCCGCCGGTGGGGGAGTTCGAGATCCCCCAGTACGAGCCTCCGGCGTCGTCCAATTCGGTGCCGCCCACGGCGGTGATTTCCGGAACGGTAGCCGGGAAGCTGCCGGTCGGTCCCTTGGACGCCTGCAAAATGGGCGCGCTCTGGGCACCGCATTCGGCCGCGCCGGCGTCTCCCGAAGCGGCCATCCAACTGATGCCCTCGGCGGCCGCCTGCTGCGCCACCGCGCGCCACGCCGCCGGCTCGTAATATTCGCAGTCGCTGTAGCTGAGGCTCAGAACGGGCGCCAGGTTCCGGTCCACGGCGTATTGCGCGGCTACGTAAGCATCGCTGGCATAGACGTAGACGATGGTGGCACGGCGCGCTACCGCCCCGGTCCATTCAATGTCCAGATCGGCTTCGAGCAGATCGGAATTCACGCCCGGGTCGGGGCCGACCAGCACCAGCTTGGGCGAATTGGCCGGCAAACCGTAGGCCGCCCGAAAGCTGGCAATGTCGCTCAAGACAATGCCGCTCTGTCCCGCCACGGCTATGCTTTGACCGGCGCCGTTCCAGCCAGCGGCGTAGAGCGGCGTAAGGTCGTAGATGGTGGCGAAATCGCCAGGCGCCAGGTAATGCGCCCCGCCGGAGGAATAGTCCGGCGCGGCCGTCCGCACCTGCGCCCGCGGGCGAAAATCGTTCAGACCCCGCACGGCCGAGACTACTCCCGCAAGGGCCGCGGGTATCGAAGGCGCGCCGGCATTGGCGTAGTGCTCTTCGCCGTTCACCAGGTAGCGATGGATCTCGGTTCTAAACGCGCGCCCGGCGGCGGCGGCGGTGCCGCTGAACGCCATCCAGCCGCCGCCGCGCCCCTCGTCTTCCACTTGCAAACCTTCCGATTCGAGCCACGCACGCAACTTGTCCAGATCGTTCCGGCTCAGCCCGAAACGCTCGCCGAACTGCGCCGGCGTCAGCCAGCGGCGAAAGCTTGGGCCGGGCTGTTGCAAGCGGGCGAGGAATTCCTCCAGGCCCGGCGCGGGCGCGAGCAGAAGCGTGGCGTAGCCAATCGGCATGGCCCGATCGGCCGGGCCGCGGTCGAAGCGGGCCTGCGCCAGCGGATGCACGTTTCCCGGCAGGCTCACCCGCCTGGCCGTGTCGAGTGGAAGCAGGATGCGGTCGGCCGCCGCTTGGAGACGAAAGGGAAGGCACAACACGGCCAGGGCCGCTATAAACGCGTACAGTTCGAGCCTGGCGCGCATCGTCCTTCCACTATAACCGGCGCGCGGGAAACAAACGGACGGGATTTGGTATCCAACCAGACGGTTGACGCGGCCGGGATTGACGCGGACCTTGGGCAGCGGGCGGGCACTGGCACCTCCGCACCATGTTATATACGGTATTGGCGCACCGTGCCTGTCCACCGGGCCAACCTGCCAAAACGAAAGCGAGTGCATAGGGATGCCGAAATTTGCAGCGAATCTCTCCATGATGTTCAATGAGGTGCCATTCCTCGACCGTTTTGCGGCCGCCCGCGAAGCCGGGTTTGAGGCCGTCGAGTACCTTTTTCCTTACGATTACGAGCCGGAGGTGGTGGCCGGGAAACTGCGCGACAACCGTCTGGAAAACGTCGTCTACAACATGCCCCCCGGCAACTGGTCCGCCGGCGAGCGGGGCATCGCCAGTATCCCCGGCCGCCAGGAGGAGTTCCGCGCCGGCGTCGCCAAAGCACTCGCCTACGCCCCTGCGCTGGGTGTCAAGCGGCTG
Organism: Bryobacteraceae bacterium; assembly: GCA_049509915.1. Classification (GTDB taxonomy): domain Bacteria; phylum Acidobacteriota; class Terriglobia; order Bryobacterales; family Bryobacteraceae; genus JBEKYD01. The sequence continues at coordinate 5,604 of JBEKZL010000376.1, forward strand.
CACGCCATGGCCGGCATTCCTCCCGCCGGCGCCGATCCGGCAGCCTGCCGCGCGACCTTGATCGAGAACCTCAAGTTCGCCGCAGCCCAGCTTGCCCCGCACAACATCACCCTGCTCCTCGAAGCCATCAATACCCGCGACATGCCCGGCTTTTTTGTTTCCACCCAGGCCGATTCCTTTGCCGTCTGGGCCGCCGTGGATGCTCCCAATCTCAAAATGCAGATGGACTGCTACCACATCCACATCCAGATTGCCGGAGTCCCCGAGCGCCACGAACCCGACACCGGCGAGGTCCGCTACGACTACATTTTCCAACTCCTCGACGACATCGGGTACGGTGGCTGGATCGGCTGCGAGTACCGTCCCGCCCACGCCACCGTTGCCGGCTTGGGCTGGTTCCGGCCCTATGCCGCCGCGGCTGGATCCTAGCCATAGCAATCAATCCAATGATGACACGGCCCTTTTCCATCTTGCTGGCGCTTGGCTGTGCCATGACTCCCGGCGCGCTCGACGCCCAGCCTGTCTCCATCCAGGTGGATACTCAAACCAGCCTGGGCCCGCTGCGCCCTATCTGGAGTTTCTTCGGCTACGACGAAGCTAACTACACTTACATGAAGGATGGCAGGAAGTTACTCTCCGAGCTGGCCGATCTTAGCCCGGTCCCTGTCTATGTGCGCACTCACTTCCTGCTGGCTACCGGCGACGGCATTCCGGGATTGAAGTGGAGTTCCACCAACGCCTACACCGAAGACGCCTCCGGCAACCCGCGTTATGACTGGACCATCCTCGACCGGATTTTCGACACTTACCTCGCGCGGAGAATGAAACCGCTGGTCGAGATCGGCTTCATGCCCGAAGCCTTGTCCAGCCAGCCGGAGCCCTATCGCACCAGCCGTCCGCCGCAGAATCTCTGGACTGGGGTCGGCGCCGCGTATCCGCCGAAAGACTACGGCAAATGGGCCGAGCTGATCTACCAGTGGGTGAAGCATTCGGTCGAACGCTATGGCCGGCAGCAGGTGGAAACCTGGTGGTGGGAAGTTTGGAACGAGCCCGACGGGGGCTATTGGAAAGGAACTCCCGAGGAGTACCAGAAGTTGTACGATTACACCGCCGACGCCCTGAAGCGCGCCCTACCCACGGCGCGCATCGGCGGCCCTCACGTCACCGGCCCGGCCAGCCCGAAAGCCGCTCAATTCCTGACTGCTTTCCTGGAACACGTGCTGCACGGCAAGAACTATGCTACCGGCAAGACCGGTTCGCCTCTCGACTACGTCGGCTTCCACGCCAAGGGAAACCCGCAGTTCATCGATGGCTCCGTGGTGATGGGCATCCGAAACCAGTTGCAAAGCCTCGACAAAGGCTTTGAGATCGTCGCCTCCTTCCCGGAACTGAAAGGCCGCCCGGTCATCATCGGCGAATCCGACCCCGAGGGCTGCGCCGCCTGTTCGGCGCGCTTCAATCCCCAAAACGGCTACCGCAACGGCATCATGTATGCCAGTTACATGGCCGCTGTCATGCCGCGGCACCTCGATCTGGCCGCCAAACACCAGGTCAATCTGACCGGGGCCGTCACCTGGGCCTTTGAGTTTGAAAACCAGCCCTATTTCGACGGGTTCCGCGACCTTGCCACCAACGGCATCGATAAACCGGTGCTCAACGTTTTTCGGATGCTCGGCAAAATGACCGGAGACCGCGTGGCCGTCCGGAACTCCGCCGCCATTCCACTCGACCGGATCGTGGCCGATGGCGTCCGCAACCAGCCCGACGTCTACGCCTTCGCCAGCCGCGATACCCGCTCGGCCGCGGTGCTTGTCTCCAATTACCAGGATTCCGAAAAGCCCGGCCCTGCCGCCCGGATCGAACTCATCATCGCCGGACTGCCATCCGGCCGTCTCACCCTGAATCATTACCGCGTGGATAACCAGTTCAGCAATTCCTACGAGCATTGGAAGAAGATGAGCTCACCCCAGACGCCAACTCCCGCTCAGTATTCCGAACTGGAACGCTCCGGCCAGTTGCAGACAATATCCGCGCCGTCATCTATCACCGCCCGGGACGGAAGAGCCAAGGTAAGTTTCTCCCTCCCCCTCCACGGTGTCTCTCTGGTCCGACTTGCCTGGTAGGATCGCCCTCTCGTAGGGCACCGGCCCCCGGCCCATCCCGCTGCGATTAGAATAGGATTCGGTCCGCATATCGGCTATAAACAATGAAACGCTTTCTTCGACTTCTACCTCCGCTGCTGCTGTTCCAGGTTTCGCCGGCATTCCTGGGCGCACAGGCGGTGATCAAGATCGACACCGACCGCGTGATCGGGGAGGTCGATCCCCATCTATTCGGTAACTTCACCGAGCACCTCGGCCGCTGCATCTATGGCGGCATCTTCGAGGAAGGCAGTCCCCTGGCCGACGAGAACGGCTTTCGTAAAGACGTATTGGAGGCCGTGCATGGACTGGGAGTGACAGTCTTGCGCTGGCCGGGCGGAAACTTCGCTTCGGGCTATAACTGGATGGACGGCATCGGCCCGCGCGACCAGCGTCCGGCGCGCCGCGACGATGCCTGGGGCTCGCTCGAATCGAACCGTTTCGGCACTGACGAGTTCCTCAAATACTGCCAGCGCGTGGGCGCCGAGCCCTATCTCTGCATCAATGCCGGCTTGGGATCGGTCGACGAGGCGCGTAAATGGGTGGAGTACTGCAACGAACCGGGCGACAC
>JBEKZL010000377.1:0-5774 GCA_049509915.1 Bryobacteraceae bacterium
GCTCAGGCCTATGGCGTTCCCAATAATCCCACGGGGGCCGGTTTCGGCCTCGCCAGCGGCGGTTTGCCTCCGGAAGGCATGCTCTACGGCGAGTCTTTCGCCTATATCCTGGGCCAACTGCTCGCGCTCCAGACTTCGGGGTTCAATAACGCGACTTACTCCGGCCCGCAGATCGCCATGATCGGCGCGCCGGTTTGGGATCGCTATGTCACTGGATACTTATCGTCGCTCACGCCCGCGGCGAAGCTCTTTTCCTCGGAGGCGTATCTTGGTTCCCTGTTTCAGTTCGCCGGTTATGGCGACCTGTTGCGGACCTACGTAACGCCGGACCAGATGGCCCCGTTCGCGCTGCTGGGTCTGCTCGACCAGGAAACCGGCGTCAGCACTCATGTCAACGCCGGCCGCTGGTACGCATTGAATGCGATGCCCAACGGAGCCGCGGGGCTGCTGGAGCGGATGACTGACCCATGGACGTGGGGAGTGACGCAGGATTTGCTGTATTACCTCTTGCTCGATCCCACAGCGCCGGCGCCCACCGATCCTCGTCCCACATTCCCCACCGTTTTCTATGACGCTCCGGCTGGCCGCATCGTAGCTCATAGCGATTGGACTCCCACCGGAACCATGTTCGATTACCGCGCCAGTTGGATTTCCATCAACCACCAGGACGGAAACGGAGGCCAGTTCGAGCTGTTCCGCAACGGGGAGTGGCTTACCAAGGAGATGAGCAACTACGACAACGGCGGCGGCGGAAACGGCGCGACCGTGACCTACCACAATACTCTGGGGCTCGAAAACTGGTGCCCGGCCTGCGCGACCATTGCCTGGCAGGGAACCGACGCCCCCGCCTGGACCAACGGCAGCCAATGGATGGAAGGCGAGAACGCCGGCGACCCCACCACCACAATGAGCACGGGCGCGGGTTACGTCTATGCCGCCAGCAATCTGACCAACCTTTACAACAGACCCGATTTCTGGACGCCCGCCGATGCCGTTGCCGACATCACCCAGGCGACCCGCTCCATCGTCTGGCTGAACAACGATTTCATCGTGGTCTACGACCGCGCCACGTCCGGGCACAATGGATTCAAGCGCTTCAACCTGAGCCTGGTGTCGAACCCGGTCGTCTCGGCCAACACCGCAACCGAGACGCTTCCGAGCGGCCAACAGCTCTTCATCCAGACCCTGCTGCCACTGAATCCGTCGCTCTCCAGCTTTAACGGAGCGGCGAACCTGAACCCTATAGCGGACTTGGAACCGAGCCAGTACATCTATCAGGTTCAGGATCCGGCCTTGCCTCTCGACACTCGCTTCCTGCACGTATTGCAGGGCGCCGACCCGGGCGCGCTCATGGCTACTGCGACTTACCTGCAGAGCGGGGGCGCAACCGCGTTCGATGGCGCCCGCTTCGGTGCCAGCGAAGTCTGGTTCCCCGTGGCCGCCGGCGCGATCTTCGCCGGTACCACCCTCCCCGCGCCGTCGGGTGTTCAAAGTGTACTGATCACAGGCCTCGCGCCGAATACCGGATACAGCGTGAGCATTCAGGCCGTCGCCACCGGCAACACAATTGGCGTTTCTCCCGGCGGATCGAACATCACCGATGCCGGAGGAGTGCTGCAACTCGCGTTCTGAAGTCCCGGCACATCTCTGTCAGGATTGCCCTGGCGGCGTTGGCCGCCCGGAAAGGCCTCGAGTTGGTGAGGCAGGCGGTTCCGCCTGCGAGCCGACCGTCAGGTCGGCCTGCGGCAGTTTGGCTCCGGCTCTGCTGCCCGCGGGTGCCGTGGCGCGCCGGTGTTCAGACGCGAACCCGCTGCGCGAACCACTCGAAGGAGGCTTCGAGGGTCACGCTCCCTTCGGCGTCGAGCAAGCGAACGCCCACTTCGATGGTGGCGCGGCCCCGCCGGGAGAGCGTATCCAGGAAACGCTCCGTCTCATCGGGGGCGGCATCCGCCTGGGCCGTCAATCGCCCAACCGCCGGTCTCCGGAATTTGACCTCGGCGTGGCGAACCACGGCGGGATTACCGGCCGCCTCGGCGCCGAAGCGGCTGAGCAGCCACTGTCCGCTGGCCGCCTCGGCAAGCGCGAACTGAGCGCCGGCATGGACCGTCCCAAGATGATTTTCGTAATTGGGGCCCGCCGGGAGGGTGAGAATTGCTCCATCGGCTCGCAGGCCAAGGAACCGATTGAAGGGAATCGCGCTGACATCCACGTTGGTCTCCGTTACTTACGTGCATTCGAATCCCGCGTTCGGTGGCGCGCGACCGCGCACCGCGCGGAACAGCCCTCGCGGCACAAATCTGTTGCAGTCCTGCCGGCAAAGGCCACGGGCTGGCTTCTCTTACCCGGCGCATTCAAAAACGCCCATTCGGCCCGCACTCGGCCCGAAGGCAATCTCCATTTTGGCATGCCGCCTCCGGCGCCACCCCGGGACAAGCCTCGCCGGCATATGCTAATTTTCTAGCATGTCGCGATTTCGACTGCGCGCAGCCCTCTTCCTCCTTCTGGTTGTCTCCTCCGGATGCGCCATAAGGCCGTCCGGCTATCGCCTGATCGAAAACCCAAAGCCAATCCTGCTCCCTCCCGGCGTGGCCAACGCCGGTCTCTCCCGCCGCACCTTCGTCGCCGCCATTCTCCCCGGTCCGGGGCCTTGCACTTTGCACGACACCGCCATTCAGCTTCAACTACGTAAGAAGACAATCCGCATGACCGTCAATCGCGATGCGCTACAGACCAAGCCGCCGGGATGGCTGGCCGACTGGAGCATCGTGGCGGAACGGCAGGGCTGCGTGGCATCCGGGTCCGGACAGGATCTGGCGAACCTCATCGCGGAATCGCTGCCTCTCGATCCCGCCGCGGTATTTCGCCTTCTGAACCCAAACCATGTGCTGCGCGGGTATGTGGATCTCGGCGCCGAAAACAGGCTCCAGGTACATAGCCCCGTCCTGCGCGAAGGCACGCCCGCGGACGCTCCCATTCTCGATACTTCCACCCCCGAGGTCTCGGGAAGCGGCTCCCACCTCCAGGTGGATTTGAAGCTGGCTCCCGGCGTAATCGGCTTCGAGACCGCCTGGTATGCCGTGCGGCGCAACATGGGGCGCCCCGGATATCATTTTGAGGCGATGGGGGCCGACCGCGATATTCAAGGCAAAGTGGAACACGCTCCCGCGCCCGCAACTGACTATTTCGAGTTCCCTCCCGAAGCGTCCTTCTTCCGTCTCTTATATAAGAGCGATTCCAGCGGCATCACCGCCATCGTCGCGTTCGGCGCCACGCCCGGCGAACTCGACGCGCGCACGACAATCGCGTTGGCCGATCCCGACGTCTGCGAAAAGCCCGCGCCGCCCTGTCGTGCCCTTCCCCACAAAGTGGGCGTCAATCCGTACCTGGCGGCGAACGTCCAGGGCCGCGAGGTCACCGTCCCGTTGGGGGCAAACGTCGCGGCCGCTATCCAGGCCGGCGGCGTGAAGAATCCCGATTCCGTCCTGCCGCAACTCAGCATCGCCAGGCCTTTCGGCAAGCGACTCGTGCCCGTCGCGTTCGACCGCCAATCTCGCGCTATCCTCAACCTCCAGTTGACCGGAGGCGAACGGATTTCCTGGAGCGCCAAGACCTCGGCAGGGACCAAAATACATTTGTAGAACGCCGCCGGGATTTCCGCCCGCACGGTCTCCATGGTTTCAAGGTGCCTCATTAACACGCCCGCCGCAGTCCCGAGTTTCCCGGCCCCCTGCCCCCCGAACCCGCTATAATGGTATCCAGAGGGTAAAAAGATGCGGTCTGGTTTAAGTACTGTTGCTGTGTTTATGTCTTCCGCTGTTTCCGTCTGTCTCGCCGCTGGAATTCCGTCCCATGGTATCGGCGGCAACTACATTGAAGCCCGCACGGCGGATGTTTTTACGGGTCCCTGCTTCGCCAACGGCGAGGTCGAAATGAACGGCCGTGAAGCCGTCTTCGGATGGAAGATCAACAACGGATCCTGGCATGGCGTGGACGTGCATGGCCTCGGCGTGGTCGGCGTAATTCGCACCCAGCACACTCTCGGCGACGTCTACAACCCGGTCAACCCCGCCCTGGCGGTTCTCATCGTCGATAGCCGCGCCAACGCCGAACAGGCTCTGGCCCTGCGTAGCTTCGCCCAGGCGCAGGCCGGCGGCTTGCTCGACCACATCGTCAAGGTCGATTTCGCTCCCATCGAATTCACTATTGAGAACGGCAATATTCACGGCGGCGCCGCCAGGCTCACCGCCGGCTCCCTTGCCACCATCCAGACCCGCGCCATGAATGCCACCGACCATGTCTGCGGCAACGAGGACGTATTCTACCCGCCACTGACCAAGCTGCAGCACGCCATGCCGGCCTACGCGCTGACCGATAGCTTCACCGGCGAAGGGCTGGGCGAAACCTGGAACAGCCCCTATCGCCGCAGCAGCTTTATCGGCATGTTTCAAGTCGACGAGGAGTAACGCCGGGTTACACTGGGTAGCGCCGGGTAATCCGGTCCGAATCCCATGATGACGCCATCCTCGATCCACCTCGCCGGCCTGCTTCGGCCGCACTTCGCGCTCCTCGCAATGGTTCTGTTTGCGAGCCAGGCCGCTTCCGCCGCTGATTTCTGGGCCTACGTCGGTACTTACACCAATGCCGGCAGTAAGGGTATCTACCTCTATCGCTTCCAGCCCGGTTCGGGGCGCCTCGCCCCCGTCGGCCTGGCGGTCGAAACGTCGAACCCGACCTTCGTCATCGCCGACCAAAAACAGCGCCACATTTATGCCGTGAATGAAGATGCGCAAGGCGGTGTCAGCGCTTTTACCATCGACCCCGCTACCGGCAAGCTTAGCCTGCTCAACCGCGTATCTACCCGCGGCAATGGTCCCTGCCACTTGGCCCTCGACCGCACCGGCCGCTGGCTGGCCGCGGCCAACTACGGCAGCGGTAGCTTCGCCGTTTTCCCCGTCAAGGACGATGGCAGCCTCGGCGAATCCGTAGCCTTCGTGCAGCACACCGCCTCCGGCCCCGTCAACCGGCGCGGCCCGCACGCCCACTGCGCCCTCTTCTCTGCCGATAACCGCTTTCTGCTGGTGGCCGATTTGGGCCTCGACCACATCATGGTCTATCGCTTCGATCCGGCCACCGGCGCCGTCACCCCCAACGACCCGCCCTTCGGCTCGGTTCCGGCCGGCGCCGGCGTGCGCCACTTCGTCTTCCATCCCAATGGCCGTTATCTCTATGCCGTCGACGAGATTCAGTCGGCCGTTACCACCTTCAGTTGGGACGCCGCCCGCGGCGCGCTCGAACCCTTGCAAACCGTGTCTAGCCTGCCGGCTGGCTTCAAGGGCAACAGCAGCGGCGCCGAAGTCGCCATCGGCTCAGGCGGTACGCGTCTCTACGCCTCGAACCGCGGCAACGACACCATCGCCCTGTTTTCCATCGACCCCCAGCACTTCACCGTCACCCCGATGGAGTACGCACCTGCCCTGGTCAAGACTCCGCGTCACTTCATCATCGACCCCACCGGAAAATATCTTCTCGCCGAAGGCCAGGATTCCGGGGACATTGCCATCTTCAAGCTCAACGCCCGTACCGGCCAGATGACCCCCGACCCGCGCCTCACCGTCCAACTCTCGCGGCCCGTCTGCATCGCCTTTGTCCCGCGCCACTAGACCGAAGTTCCCGCTCTTTATGATGCATTTTCCCGCGTAAGGCCTTGAAAAGCTTGGTTATAGAGATTTGCGGCGATGCGATTGTGTACCCATGTAAAGAAGGTAATTTACTCT
>JBEKZL010000378.1:0-5771 GCA_049509915.1 Bryobacteraceae bacterium
CTGGCCGCGTTTTCCTTGGACTCCTGGCTAAAGACACGGTTCTTTCGAGACAACGTCGACTCCTTTCCATTTAATGAAAAGTGTCCCTAATTTCCGTGTCTCAATTTTGGGGTGCACTCCATTTCCTTTCGAAGCCGTCCCCGGACCGAGATGTGCTTGCAGCGCCGCCGTGCGGTTACACTCGCCGCTTCAAGCCTTTGCTACCGATGTCGGTCCGATAATGCATGCCGTCGAAGTGAATCTTGCCGGCGCCTGCGTAAGCTCCCTGGATCGCAGCCGCCAACGTCGGCGCCGATGCGGTAACCCCCAGCACGCGGCCTCCCGCCGTTTCGAGGCTGCTCGGCCCCATTCGTGTTCCTGCCTGAAAGACCGTCGCTCCGGTGGCTTCGGCTTCCGCGATGCCAGTGATAGTTTTCCCGGTAGCGAATTCCCCGGGATAGCCGCCGGATGCCAGGACCACGCAAACGCTGGGTCCCGGCTTCCATTCGATCTTCGCGGAACCAAGCTCGCCGGTCGCTGCTGCCAACAGGACCGGAACCAGGTCGGACGACATTCGGTGCATCAGCGGCTGGGTTTCGGGATCTCCCAGGCGGACGTTGAACTCCAGGACCTTGATGCCGTCGGCTGTTATCATGAGCCCGGCATAGAGGAATCCGGTGAAGCCGGTTCGCTCTACCGTGGGCCGGATGACGCGATCCATGATTTCGGACGTCTGCGCTTCGGTGAGGATGCCGGAATCGCAGTAGGCGCCCATGCCGCCGGTGTTGGGTCCCTGGTCGCCGTCGAAGACGGCTTTGTGATCCTGCGTAGGCGCTAGCGGGAGAATGTTCTTGCCGTCGGAAATGGCGATGAAGGTGACTTCCTCGCCTTCGAGATATTCTTCGATTACTAGGCGGCCGCGGAAGGAGCCAAGCGCGGCTTGCGCCTCGGCAGCCTCGTGTGCGATGACGACGCCTTTCCCGGCCGCCAGTCCGTCGGCCTTCAGCACAACGGGATAGCCAAAACGGGCCAGCGCTCGCGGGGCGTCGTCCGCGGAATCGACGGTGACGAATCCGGCCGTGGGGATGTTGGTTTGCACGAAGAAGTTCTTGGCAAATACTTTGCTGCCTTCGAGCCGCGCTGCGTCGCGCGCCGGCCCGACGATTTTGAGGCCGCGCGCCCGGTAACGGTCCACCACGCCAGCTACCAGGGGCACCTCCGGTCCTACCACGGTCAGGTCCGGCTCCAACTCTTCCGCGGCCTGCGGGCTGAGGCACCGGCCGATTGCCGCGATACCGGGATTCCCCGGCGCGGCCAGGATTTCGACGCCGGGAGATTGAGCTAATTTCCAGGCGAGAGCGTGCTCACGGCCGCCGCCGCCCAGTATGAGGATGCGCATTCGCTAAAATGATAACAATGCACGAGAGGTATGACGTGGTCGTGGTTGGCGCCGGCCATGCGGGTTGCGAGGCTGCGCGGGCTTGCGCCCGGATGGGGATGCGCACGGCCATGGTCACCATGAACCTGGACCTGATCGCGCAAATGTCATGCAACCCCGCTATCGGAGGTATCGCCAAAGGTCACCTGGTGCGGGAAATCGATGCGCTGGGCGGCGTGATGGGGGAAGTTGCGGACGCTGTGGGGATCCAGTTTCGGCTGCTCAATACCAGCCGTGGTCCGGCGGTATGGTCGCCGCGAGCGCAGATGGATAAACGGCAGTACCGGGTCAAAATGCGCGCAGTGCTGGAGCGCGAGCCTAATCTGCGTATCAAGCAGGCCGAAGTTGGGTCGCTGATGGTGGAGGGGGGCGTGGTTCGCGGTGTTGCCTTGCGCGATGGCCGAACGGTAGGGGCTGCGGCCGTGATCGTCACCACCGGAACTTTTCTGAACGGCTTAGCTCACGTCGGCGAGAGGAAGTACAGTTGCGGCCGGAATGGCGAGGCTCCCTCGGAATTGCTGGGGGACCAGTTGCGGAGTTTGTCTTTGAGTTGGAGGCGGCTGAAGACCGGCACGCCGCCGCGCCTCGATGGCCGCACCATAGACTGGTCGAAATTCGAGCCCCAACCGGGCGACGCCGAGCCAACTCCATTTTCCTTTCTGACCGGCAAAATCGACCGGCCGCAGATCCGGTGCCATATCGGATACACCACTGGAGAGACCCGGCGGATTCTCCTGGAGGCGATTCCCCGGTCTCCGCTTTACAGCGGGCAGATCGAAGGCATCGGTCCGCGCTATTGCCCCTCCATAGAAGATAAGTTCGTCAAGTTTCCGGACAAGGCCCGTCACCAGATTTTTCTAGAACCGGAGGGCCTCGACACGAACGAGGTGTATGTGAACGGGATGTCGACCAGCATGCCGATCGACGTGCAGGCGGCCATGGTGGCTTCCATCCCCGGCTTGGAGCAAGCGGAGATGATCCGGCCCGGCTACGCGATAGAGTATGACGCCATCGATGCGCGGGAACTCGAGCACACCCTGGAGGTGAAGGCAATCCGCGGGCTGTACCTGGCTGGCCAGATCAATGGAACGTCGGGTTATGAAGAGGCGGGGTGCCAGGGGTTAATTGCGGGGTTGAACGCTGGCTGCCGGATCGCGGGGAAGGAGGCTGTGGTGTTGGGTCGCACCGAGGGTTATATCGGAATCCTGATTGACGACCTGATTACGAAAGGCACCGATGAGCCCTACCGCATGTTTACCTCCCGGGCGGAGTACCGCTTGCACTTGCGGATCGACAATGCGGACTCGCGGCTGACGGCGATCGGGCGGCGGGCCGGCCTGGTGACGGATGAGCGCTGGGAGGTGTTTGAGCGGAAGAAAGCTCAGATTATGCGGCTGAAGGCTGCTCTCGACGGGCATAGGAACGGGCAATTGCTTAAGCGGCCGGAGGTTTCGATAGGGTCTATTTCCGCCTGGGTGCGAGAGGTGTTGGGAGAGGAGGCGGTGTGGGGGGCAACGGCCACGGTGGAGACGGAGTGTAAGTATGGAGGCTACATTGCCCAACAGGAGCGGCAGGTAGAGCGGTTGAAGGAGTCTAGTCGCAGGGCGATTCCGGAGGATTTCAGTTTTGGCGGAATTCCCGGTTTGTCGCGGGAGATGCAGGAGAAGTTGGCTCGTGTGCGTCCCTCTACGCTGGGTCAAGCCGCGCGAATACCTGGTGTGACGCCGGCTGCCGTCGCGGTCTTGGACGTCTATCTGAGTTTGAACCGTGTTTGCTGAGACCTTGCGGGAGAAGTTGGGGAGCGGGGCCGGTCTGGACCGGCAGCAGGTCTCCCTGCTGGCAAGGCATTTCGAGCTGCTCAAGCGCTGGAACAAGGTTCTGAATTTGACGTCGATTCGCAGCGACGAAGAAGCCGTGGAGCGGCATTACTGCGAGGCGATCTTTCTTGCGATGCACCTGCCCGCTGGGTCTTTGCGGGTAGCGGATGTGGGATCGGGTGGGGGCTTTCCCGGGTTTCCCGTGGGCGTCGTGCGTCCGGATTGTTGCGTGACGCTGATCGAATCGCACCAGCGCAAGAGCGTGTTCTTGAAGGAAGCGACGCGGGGATTGGGCAATTTCCGGATCCTGGCCGTGCGTGCTGAGGAGGTTCGCGAGGAGTTCGATCACGTGATCTCGCGGGCCGTGAGCTACACCGATTTGAGGCGGAGCCTAAAGAATCTCGGGGTGTGCGCCGATCTGTTGACCGGAGGGGAAGCTCCGCCGGACGAACTAGGCTTTGTGTGGGAAGAAATCCTGCAGCTGCCATGGGGTGAGGATCGCTTCTTACGGTTGGGTGAACGCCGGAAATGACTTTCTCCGCGAGGATAACTCTGTTTCACGTGAAACAGCCAAAAAGTCTGCCCGGCAAGTTGTTTCACGTGAAACTCCCCCGGAAACTTCAGACGTGGTAGCATGGCCGCTTGAGCCGTGTAATCGCCATCGCCAATCAAAAGGGTGGGGTGGGCAAAACCACTACCGCAATCAACCTGGGAGCTTCACTCGCCGCGAATGATCTCCAAGTGCTGTTGATCGACTCCGATCCCCAAGGGAACTCAACCACCGGTCTCGGCCTGCCGAAGTCTCAAGACCAGCCGGGATTGTACGATCTACTGCTGGGCGCCGCCAAGCCCGAAGACGTGATCCGTACGACCGACCTCGAAGGCCTACACGTCATTTCCGCCGACAAAAACCTTATAGCCGCAAATCTAGAACTCGTTGGCATCGAAGACCGAGAATTCCAACTCCGGGAGCACATTGCCAGCCTCCGCGACCGCTTCGCCTTCACCCTTATCGACTGCCCTCCGGCACTCGACCTCCTAACGCTGAACGCGCTAATCGCAGCCGATTCCGTTCTTGTCCCCATCCAGTGCGAATTTTTCGCCCTGGAGGGCGTATCGGAACTCATGGATACCATCGATCGAATTCGCGAAGCCTTTGACCATCCGCTCGAAATCGAGGGAATTCTCCTCACGATGTACGATGACCGCACCAACCTCACCCGCCAGGTTGCGGCCGACCTGAAACAATTCTTCGCGGATGAGATATTCGCCACCGTGATACCTCGCAGCATTCGCCTGGCCGAAGCCCCCAGCTTTGGCAAGCCAATACTGGGGTACGACCCGAGATCCAAAGGCGCTGAAAGCTACATCCAATTAGCGAAAGAAGTCCTGGACCATGAACAAGCCAGAAAATCCGCGCAAGGCGCTCGGTAGGGGCCTTGGCGCGCTCCTGCCCACCCGCCCGCCGTCTCCGCCGCCAGCTTCCCCTTCGTCGACCGACGAGAACCTGACCCTGCCAATCAACTCCATTGAGCCAAATCCGCTACAGCCGCGCCGGATCTTTCAGAGTGAGAAACTTGCGGAGTTGGCCCACTCCATCCAGGCTAACGGGATCATACAGCCGCTAGTCGTACGGAAGTCCGGCGATCGGTATGAGCTCGTCGCTGGAGAGCGCCGTTGGCGAGCCGCCAAAATTGCCGGTCTGGAGGCAGTTCCGGTGGTCGTCCGCCCCATCGCCGACGACCGGCTCCTCGAAGTCTCGCTGATTGAGAATATTCAGCGCGAGGACCTTAATCCGATGGAGACTGCCAGCGCTTTCGAGCAGTTGGGCCGCGAATTCAACCTCTCCGCCGAAGACATTGGGCAGCGAACGGGCAAAGACCGCACCACCGTCGTTAATTTCCTGCGCCTATTGAACCTTCCACCGGAAGTCCGCCGGCTGGTGGAGGATCGCCGCCTCTCGGCCGGCCATGCGCGCTGCCTGCTGGCACTCTCCACGCCCGAGTTGCAGGTCGAAGTCGCGGAGAAAGCCGTCGCCGAGGGCTGGTCCGTCCGCCAAACCGAACGAACCATGCAACGAATGACGGAAGGCCGCAAGCCCAAGCGTCCCGACGAAACTGCCGCCGATCCCAACGTCAAGGCCGCCATCGAGCAACTGGAGCGGGCGCTTGGCACCAAGGTTCGCATCGTCGAGAAGAACAAACAAAAAGGACGGATCGAGATCGACTATTACTCCGCCGAGGATCTGGACCGGATCTACAACTTGATCGCCGACGAGTCCTGAGGCCCTACTTCAGCATCTCGAGAATATCGGCGAGCTCTTTGCGGATCTCAGGCAACGGATCGACGGCGAACAGTTCCTGCTGCGCTTGCTTTGGCTTACGCAGTGGCGCGCGTGGTTCCGACTGCAAAGATTGCCGCGCCCCTTCAATGGTGAATTTTCTCTCGTACAACAGGTGCTTGATGCGCAGCAAAAGCTCAACGTCTTTGCGCCGGTAGAGCCGGTGCCCGGTCCCCGACTTTTTCGGCGACAGCGC
>JBEKZL010000379.1:0-5767 GCA_049509915.1 Bryobacteraceae bacterium
CGCTTCATAAACCGCCGCGGGAACGCCGAAGTAAAGGTAGACAGCCCGAGTACAGAACTCCAGTCGCAGAGGTTTTAGGTTTTCGTCGTAGCCAACCGTCGCAAGGGTGGTTGACTCCACAAATGGCAACGCGCATGGGATACCTCCTTGTTGGAGGCATTCGCCCCAGAACGGAATATCACGAAAATGTTGTTAAGTGAACCGTATTGGAGCTAGGGCGGGTATTCCCAGGCGTGGGAAGAGCCTTGCTGATATCTTGGTAGCGGGTCGAGCGGCAACCGTAAATCACGGAGGGCGCCTGGAGTCGGAGCTCCTCGAAATAAGCATGCAACGGCGACGATCTTCTCCGTGTGGCAGCCGGCCAAGTAGTTTCGGCCCATGCCGCCGATGCCCACCGCAGCGATAGTGAGCGTGTCGCTGGGAGCCTGGTAGCCCGGTCCCCCGAGAACATGGCGGGGGACGATGAGAGGCGCCAAGCTGGCCGCCATCACGTGGCGCCTGGACAGAGCCCCTTTAGCTGACTCGATGGAGTTCATGCTTCCCATGTATCCTTCCGTGATATCACCACCTTCTACGCAACCGATTATCCCGGCTTTCGCGAAGACAATCAAGGGAATCAGCTCTTCTCCGCAAAATCTTGTGGCGCACGCAACTTCTGCGCGCTGCCTCGACTCTGAGCCTTGGCGCCGCCGGCGCCCAGCCGGCTGCAATGTAGTGCCCTTCAAGGGTTGCATTTGTGGGAAATTCAGCTCTTAAGAGCTGTTAGTCTGTTATGATCGATTACGGTCATGAGAAGGAGTTGCAACAAGTGAAACATCTCCTGGTTGGCGCGGCTGCTGCTATTGGCTTGGCCGGCGCCTTTATGCTCCTGGCAGGGTCGGACCTTCCTCCGCTGAACGATGGAAGCGATCACGGCGATCCGCCGTTTCTGGCGGAAAGCGGGTGGAGACCGTTGCTGAACGGCAAGAACCTGGATGGCTGGGAGTTGGTCGATCCCGCCAAGCCGGGTAAGTGGCTGGTCACCAGTGCAGTCATTTGGGGCGGCACGGCGGACCCCACCGCTTTAGTGGGTCTGCCCACTCCCGGCGACCGAATTGTGAACACTGATGTGGAGCCTCGCGGGAACGCTTCCAACATTTATACAACTGAAAAGTTCGGCGACATCGAGCTGTACGCGGAATTTATGGTCGCGGCCCACTCCAACTCCGGAGTGTTCCTGCACGGACTCTATGAGACTCAGATCTGGGATAGCTGGGGCTTTACACCGCAGTTGTTGACCGATCAGTGCGGCGCCATGTACCACTACAATGGAGGCCCCATCGATGGCGAGGATGGCGGCATCGGGCCCAAAGCGCGGGCGGACCGGCCCCCCGGCCAGTGGCAGTCCCTTCACTATTGGTTCCAGGCCCCGCGGTTCGACGCATCGGGCAAGAAAATCGCGAATGCCACGTTTCTCCGAATTCTGCACAATGGCCAGTTGATCCATGAAAACGTGGAGAGGCGGGGACCGACCGTAGCTTCAATGAAGATCCCGGAGGCGCCCACCAATCCCATCATGCTCCAGGGCGATCACGGCGCGGTAGCCTTCCGCAACATCTACGTCCGGCCGTTGCGCCCACTCGCAGCCAGGCTGGCGCCTCAACTGGGGCCGACGCCGCAAGTGGCGCAAGCCGGCCGGGCCGGACGGGGCGGGCAGCCGCCAGCACCGGGGAGATAGTAAGCCGCCGCTGAGATTCCACTGCGAAAGGAGACGGTTCCTCATGAGTCCCAACGAGTCATCGAAAAGCGAGTTGTCGCGGCGCACGGCGATTGCCGCCGGCCTGGCACCTCTCATCGTTTCCCGTCATGTCCTGGGCGGCGCTGGCTATCGGGCGCCCAGCGACAAGCTGTCCATCGCCGCCGTGGGTGTCGGTGGCATGGGAAATAACTACTTGCACGGCTGCAAGGACGAGAACATCGTCGCGTTGTGCGATCTCGACTACGAATTCTCCGCGCCGGTATTCAAGACTTATCCGAACGCCCGGACCTACCGGGACTTCCGCCAAATGTTCGATAAGGAGCAGAAGAACTTCGATGCCCTGATTGTCGCTACGCCGGATCACTGGCACTCTCACCTGGTGCTGGCCGGCCTGGCGATGAACAAGCACATTTATTGTGCCAAGCCGATTACGCACACGATTGCCGAGGCCCGGCGGGTCAAGGCGGCTTGTCTCGCTTCCAAGGTCACCACCAAGGCGAGCATCCAGGATTCGCGCACCAGCTACGCCCGAGCCACCACCGAATTGTTGCTCAGCGGCGCCATCGGCCCGATTTATGAAGTGCATATCTGGACCGGCACATACAGCCCGAGCGGTTTGGCGCGTCCCACCGAGGTCCAGACGCCGCCCGAAGGAATGAATTGGGACGCCTGGTGCGGCCCGTCTCCGGGCCGTCCTTATCACAAGACCTATCACTACGGCAACTGGCGCCCATGGTGGGACTTCGGCACCGGAACAGTCGGCGATTTCGGCTGCCATACGCTCCAGATGTTCCACGAGGAACTCGAGATGGGCGCCCCCGATTGGGTGACCGGCGTGGGTTGCCAGGCTTTCACGTTGGCCGGCCCCATCAACAATACCGAGTGCATGAGCATCGCCAACACCGTTCAGTGGCACCTGCCGGCCCGAGGCCGGTTCCCCGAGATGATGGCATTCTTTTACGACGGCGGCCTGGCCCCGCTCCGGCCCGCCTGCATGCCGCGGGATGTGCCCATGCCCGGCAGCGGCATCATGTTTGTGGGCGACCAAGGCATCCAGATTTCAGCGTTCTATGGCGGCAATCCATGGCTGCCCTTCGAAACTCAACCCCGGCCGGGCCAGCAGGTGCGCGGTCTGGCGGGCGGGTGGCTGTTGCCGGAGAGCCGGTTCCACGATTTCAAGCAGCCCCCGCCGACGTTGGCGCGCTGCGAGAAACCGGATCACTATACCGAGTGGGTGCGCATGTGCAAAGCGGGCAAGAAGTCGATCACACCCATCGAATTCGCCTGCGGGCTCACCGAGTTCGCCCTACTGGGAACGCTTGCCCAGCGCCGCCACTCCACGCCCGTCCCTCCGCCCCCCGGTGCAACCGGGTCCGCCAGCGCCGCCGGCGCCGCCCGCGGCCGGCGCGAGGCTAAGGTCCTCGACTGGGACACCAGAGCCATGGAATTCACCAACGACGACGCAGCCAACACGCTGGTCGACACGCCCTACCGCAAGGAGTGGGACTTCAAGGCGTAGGTCCGGTGCGCTTGTAGAGCCGCCATAATTCTCCTGTGCGTGTCTTTTCAATACCTCATCAACTTGACGCGGATCATGGCCCCTTGCGCGGAGAGTCTGACGGTCGGGCCGGAATAATCCCCCTGCGAGGTTGTCCCCAGCACGGTCCGCTTCCACACACCGTTCTCGTAAACCCCTTCTTCGTTCGAGAGTAACTGCGCCGCCGTGTAATCCGACCCCTGCACCGGCCGGAACTCCACGGTGGAATCGAAGCCCATGATCAGAAACTCGTCCGGTCCCAGTTCTGCGATCAGCACGCGGCCCGACGGTTCAGCGCGGCCCGCGGCCGGCGCCGGGCCGACCGATCCCGCCGGCTGCCGCCCCGGCGGATGGAAGCGCACCAGGGCGTCGTAGTTCGAAAAGATCAGGTTGCGCGCGCCCGTGCCGGTCTCCTCCACCGCCGCCTTCAACTTATCCGTCCCCTGCAACTCCGTAATCACCGGAGCCGCCGATTGCACGACCCGGAAATCGGCCGCAACGGCAGCCATGTCGGGACGCAAAGCCTCGCCCGGAACGCCGTCCACGCCGAACGGGCCGAAGCCGACCGCGGCGTAGTCCGCCACGGCGTAGAAAAAGGCGCGCGCCGCGATCCAGCTTCCTGTCTCGATGATCAGCAGCGGATTATCGGGCCGCGTGTAGTTACTAAGAATCTTCAGATAGGTGATGGGATTCTGGTGGTAAATGTCCGATGCGATCATGTCCACATCGGGCGCGTTGGCCTTCCACAGGTCGAGCATGTGCGACACCGCGCCGCCGCTCGGATAAGTCTCGCCTGGCCGGTCGAACAACTCGAAGTTGTCGTTGGTGCCGTAACCGCCGTTCCACACGTTGACATAGGTCGGGAGAGGATAGATCTGTTTGCCTGCCTTGGCGACCTCGTTGATGTAACCCGAAAGGTAGTACGTCTGGAAGGCTTCGTCCGCGATGCGGCCGAACGCTTCTTTCCACGTGCCCGGCTTCTTCTTCAGTGCCGCTACCAGTTGCGCCGGAGCTGGGCCGTTGAACAGCTTGTTGGACTCCGGCGAGAAGTCGCGCACACTGGCCAGCGCGCCCGGCTCGTTTTCGACCTGCACTATGATCACGGTGCGGTCCGCCTCGTCGATCTCGCGGAGGTGCTTCATCATGGCCGAGTACGCCTTGCGGTCGGCGTCCAGGTTGGACTTCGACAGCGGCGACAGCGAGCGGGTCGGCTCGCCGCCGGCATTGATCACCCTGGGGAAGCGCTTGGGGTCGGTTTTGACCCAGTTGGGAGTCCAGTCCATGGCGCCGTTCTTCCACGTGCCGAACCACAGCAGGTCGGCTCGGAACCCCTGTGAGCGCAGGCCCTGGAGTATCCTGTCGAAATCGGCGAAGTTGAACTTGCCTTCCTCGGGCTCGATCTCGTTCCAGTAGACCGGATACTCGACGGTATTCAGGTACATGGCCTTGAAAGCCGGCCACGCGGCCTCCATGCGGGCGGGATAAGCGCTAAAGTTGCCCACCTGGCCGCCGAGGATGAGGAACGGCTTGCCGTCCACCAGGAAACGGAACCGGCCGTCCCTCTTGACCAGTTGCGGAATGGGCTTGGTTTGCGCCAGCGCCAGCGACGTGGCCACCAACACCGGAAGCGACCAGCGAACAATTCTGTGTGCCATCACCGAACTCCTTATCTCTTAACGCTCCACCTGCCGGGTGAGCTTGTCGAGCGCGTTACGGTCGATCTCATACCCCAGGCCCGGCTTCCCAGGCGCATCCACATAGCCGTCCTTGGCAATGCGGATGTGGTCCAACATGTAAGGCTGCGCGTCGCGGGCGCCCTGGGGCGCGGATACCTCGATGAACGCGCTGTTGGGCATCGCCAGCTCGCAATGCAAGTGGGCGGCCTGATGCAGCACGTTGCCCACTCCGTGCGGGCTGCACTCCATTCCAAAGCACTCCGCCAGAGTGCCGATCTTCATCCCACCGCTTATGCCGCCCACGTTGTCCACCACGAAACGCAACATACCGGCCGCGCCGCGCCGGATGTACTCGCCGAAGTCATACACGGAGAAGACAAACTCTCCCACGATGACCGGCACTTTGAGAGCGTGGCACAACTCCGCCAGGCCGTCGATATCGGTGGATGGCAGCGGGTCCTCGTAGCCGCGAAAGTGCAGCTCGTCCAGGGCGCGGCCGACCTCCATCGCTTCAAAGCGCGTGTAATTGCCGACGCCGTGATGGATCAGGATGAAGTCGTCGCCGAGCGCCTTGCGCAGCGCTTTGCAGATCTCGATATCCAACCGGTGGTGACTATCGCCATCGGATGTAACCGGTGGTGGATTGAGCTTGAAGGCGCGGAAGCCCTCGGCCTTCATCTTCAATGCCACTTCGACGTATGGGTCCGGAGTCCTGGTCTCGATGTGCTGCGAGCTGGCGTATGCCAGAATGCGGTTCTTTTGCGACCCGAGAAGCTGGTAGATGGGCAGCCCGAGCGCCTTGCCGAGCAGATCCCA
>JBEKZL010000038.1:0-35250 GCA_049509915.1 Bryobacteraceae bacterium
GCAGTGCCTGGTCACCTACCCCCTCAGCGTGATGTTCGAATATAACTACGGCAACCGCCAGATCCCGTATCTGCCCCAGTACACCGATTTCAAGGCCGGCAAGCTCTACCCCAACGATCGCCCCGGTCTCGGCGTCACTCTCGACACTGCCCCTCTAACCCAGATCGGAGAAGTCACCCAGCCGATCCACCGTTCGATCTATAACCGCCCCGATGGGTCGCTGACTCACTGGTAGGGTGCCCCACAAACCGTGGCGCACGCACTCCCGCGTGCCGTGTCGAGACTCCTCTCGACACCTGCTCGCCCCTGGTACGCCGAGCGTCGGCAAAAGTGCCGACGCGGCACGCAGGAGTGCGTGCGCCACGTCGGATCGGAACAGTTATTCCCTGACAGACCCCGCAAGTAGTTAGCGCTCAATCGCCGCCACTGCCATTGCCATGAAGCTATTGATCTCATCGGCGACGTCGCCGCCTCCATTGGTGCGCTGCATGAATATGACGCCAACCAGGTCCTTGGCCGGGTCCACCCATCCGTAAGTGCGGTAGGCGCCGCCTTTCACGAAGCTGCCGATCGAGTTATAGCGGAACGTGCCGAGTGTCTCGCGCACCACTTCGAAGCCGAACCCGTGCCCCACTCCGGGAGCGAAGCCGGCTTTCATGGAGCCGGTCTGCGAGGTGGTCATCGCTTCCACCGCCGCGGCCGAGAGAGTCCGCCGCCCATCCAGGCTTCCCTTGTTCAGCAGCATCTGATGGAACCGCGCCATGTCGCCGGCGGTGCTGAACAGGCCGCCCTCGGGCGCGGGGAACTTCGGCGCCGGCATGGGCACAAGCTTCAGCCCGTCGGTTTCATACCGGTAGACCGAGGCAACCCTATTCGCCTTGTCCGGCGGCACGAAGAAAAACGTGTCTTTCATGGCCAGCGGCTCGAAGATTTTCTCCGCCAGAAAGCGATCGTAGGGCTCGCCGGCAATCACCTCGATGATGCGGCCCAGCGAGGCAATGCCGATATTGCTGTAGTTCCAGGCCGTTCCCGGCTCGAACAGCAGGCTTGTTCCGCGCACGGCGGCAACCCGCTCTGCCAAGGTCGTGGGCGGCGCCGCGCCCGGTGGCGTCCCGCCCGGCAGTCCCGAAGTGTGCGTCATCAGGTCGAGGACGTTGACCGGCCGCGACGGCGTGACCAGTTCGCAGTTGTAGCCCGCCAGGGTGCCGCACGGATTCAGTTTCATGTCCTTGAATTCGGGCAGGAATTTCTCGACCGGATCGATCAGCGAGAGCCGCCCCTCGTCCACCAGAATCATAATGCCGGCGCAAGTGACCGGCTTGGTCACCGATGCCAGCCGGAAGATGGTATCGGTGCGCATGGGAGCCTTGCTATCGAGATCCTGATACCCCACCGCTTCGAGGCTGGCGACATGGCCGTGCCGGGCCACCAGCGTCACCACTCCGGCAGTCTTGCCGGCCGTGACGAACTCTTTCATCCGCACGGGAATCCGGGCCAGGCGCGCGGCGCTCATGCCGGCCGCCTCCGGATCGACCTTGCCGATGATGAAAGGCCCAGCCGCCAGCGCGCCGCCCAGCATAAGAGAAATGGTTGTCTTCATGGTTTTACCGCCTCGCCTTCATCCTGGAACCCTCGCTCGTACCGGTAGACCGTCACTCGCCTGGCTCGCCGCCGAATCCTACCCCGTCTTCCCCAGCACGTCCTCGACCGCCTCGGGATGCTTTGCGATCACCGCCAACAAAACGCGGGTGGGTGCGTCCGGGCGAGACCGGCCCTGTTCCCAGTTGCGCAGCGTGGCCGGCGGCAAACCGAACCTAGTCGCAAACTGTGCCTGGCTCAGGCCCATTTTGGCCCGGACCTGCCGCACATCGACTTCCGGCACATGAACCATGGTCACGCGAACATTCTCGTTCTCCCCCTTGGTCCACGCGACCGCCTGCCTCAATCCCTCGATGATGCTCCCGCCGACGGTCTGGCGCTTCCGCGCGCCTGCGATTCTTCTCACTGGTTTCGACGCCTTCGTCGTCGTCATATCGGCAACCTATGCCTTTCTCGGATATCCCGCGACCAAGGCGGGTCCGAGCCGTTTCATCTCGTTCCGCTCCGCCTTGCTGAGGCTTTCCTTCCGGTTCTTCGGGTATGCTGAGAGCAGGAACAGCGGCAAACTCTCGCAACGGTAGTAGTAGATCACTCGGGCACCACCGCGCTTGCCTCTCCCCTCCAGTGACCAGCGGAGTTTCCGGACGCCACCGGTGTCCGGGATGATCTTGCCAGCCTCCGGGTTCGCGCCCACAAACATGACGACTCGCCCCCGCTCCGACTCGGACATCAGCGGCTTCGCCTTTCGGAGGAATTCCTCCGTCTCCACGACGGTCATCGGGGCGTCCGCCACGCGTTCTCAGTATACGCAATCTGCGCAGAGCAATCAAGGAGCAGCGCTAGCATCGCGGGTGCGAGGCACGTTTCGACCCAAGAATGATCCTGGCTACAGAGCTGCGCAGTTTATGCGCCGCTACCGCCAGGGAGCGGACTTCCCCGGCTCGAGTAAGCAGCGCCAACACCGCCCCATGATAAGATTTGCGATTGGAAGCAGATGAACCCGCCGATTGAACCGCAGACATCCGAGGCCCTGGCGCATGCCGTGGAATCGCTCCGCCGCTCGGACCGGCCATTGACGGAACGCGAGATCTTGAAGTTGATTCCGTCGCCGTCGCGCATGAAACCGGGCGCGCTGGAACCTTTGCTTCATCAGGACGCCCGCGTGATTCCGTGGCCTGCGCGAACGCGTTCCGCCGGCCCGCGCTATTGGATGCGCCAGCCCGAGGACGTTGTCGATTCGCTTATGCTCGATCTTCTGGCGAATGCTTCGCTGACTCTCAGCGGTATCGGGAGCAAGGTAGGGCGCCACCTGGCCGGGTTCTCCGCCGAACAGAAGCGGGCCCTGGTGGAAACGCGTGTGACTACCATGGTAGCGGCGGGCAAGTTGCACCTTCATCCGCCGCCTGGGCGGACGCAGCCCAAGTACGGTGCCAAGCCGGCCGAGGCCCGCGCCTATGTGGCCAGGCTCGAAAAGGAACTGGACGCGCTGGCGGCCAAGCTGGCCCCCGCCGGGATTACCCGCCTGCAAATCCTGGACGCTCTCGGTGGCGAAAAGCCCGCCGCCGCCCTGACAGAGCGTATCGCCGAATTCCTGAAGACCAAGCCCGGAGGAATCGGCGTGGGGCAGTTGCGCGAGGAACTCGGTATTTCGCCCGCCGATAAGGCTTCCTTCGACGGGGCGGTGATTTCGCTGTACCGCGAGCGGCGCGTCTACCTCGACCGGCACGATTATCCGCTGGGGCTGAGCGAGGCCGCCAGGAACGAGCTGGTGAGTGACGGGTCGGGCAATTACTTCGTGGTCATCGGCTTGCGAGGCGCCGACGATGAATCCGTTTGGTAGCTGGATCGCCGGCGATGCCTGGGATCTCCCCGAAGCCGATGTTGGCGAAATTGGCGCGCAGTCCTTCGACGCGTGCCACCGGGCCATCGCAGTCACCCTGGCCGAGCACAGGACCACGGCGGTTTTGATCCGCGGCGAACCGGGCAGCGGCAAGACGCACCTGATGCGCCGGCTCCGCGCCCACCTGGCCCGGAGTCCCGACGAACGCCTGCGCGAAACGCTCTTCGTCTATGTCCGTCTCTCGACCACATCCAATATGGTCTGGCGCCATCTGCGGCGGCGCATCGCCGACGACCTGATGCGAGCGCCCGCGGACGGCATCATGCAGCTCGAATTGCTGGTGTATCGCCTGCTCGCAAGACCGGGATCGCGCGGTCGCCTGCTCGACCGTCTCAAGCATGATTTGCCCGCAGGCCTTCCCTGGAACGAGCGATCCTTCGCCAGAGCGCTGGCCGTGGTTCTCCGCGGCGTGCCGGAGAACGAGCTGGCGGCACTCGACTTTTTCGACCGCATGGAAGGCGAGGAAAAGCTCCCGCCGGGGCTGGTGAAAGCTCTGCGGCGCCTGGTTCATCGCCAGGATTTGAGTCTGGTTCGGGCGTGGCTGCGTGGCGACTCGCTGACCGCAGCCGATCTGGACCAGCTCGGGATCGCCGAGGACAGCACCCAGGAATCGGACCCGGAATACGCGGCGCGGGAAATGGTCCTCACGTTGGCGCGCCTGGCGGGGGCCAGGATGCCGATGGTGCTTTGTTTCGACCAGGTGGAGGCGCTCGAAACCAGCCCCGGCGAGCTGTCCGGATTTCTGGCATTCGGCGGCGCCGTCAGCACGTTGCACGACGAGACGACCAACCTGGTCCTGATCTCCTGCATGCAGTCTTCGGTGGAGACCATGTTCCGCCGCGCGGACTACGACCGCATCGCGGAGCAGGCGGCGCACCTGCCCTTGCTCGGCCGGCGGGACGCCCTGCGGCTTATCAATGCCCGCCTGGAGGCGGCTGGGCCCGGACTGAGATGGGCGCCGGCGGCGGAGTTCGAATCCATTTTCAATGCGGAAGGGCAGGCCAGCGCGCGCAAGATCCTGGCCAAGGCAGCCGAACTCTTCGATCGCGCGCACGCCCCCGCTTCCGCCGGACGCCCGCTTCCGTCCGGCTCTTTCCTTCAACAGGAATGGGACAGCCGAATCGCCGCGGCGGGGGAGTCGATCTCGCAGGGCGATATCGACGAGGTGCTGGACCAGGGAATTCGCGCGCTTCTCACGGCGGCGGCGGGCGGAAAGTGGAAAGCCGCCAGCGGCGCCGGCGACATCGATTTCCGGCTCGAATCGCCCACCGCGCGGATCGATGTCAGCCTTTGCAACCAGAAGAACATGAATAGCCTCGCCGCCAGGCTGCGGCGGCTTGGCGACCCGGCCCGGAATGGACGGTCCGCGCGGCTGGTGCTGGTGCGCGACCCGCGCCTCGGGATCGGCAAGAGCGCCCATGCCACCCGCCGTTACCTGGACGATCTGGCTCAGGCCGGCGCGCGCGTCGTTCATCCGTCGATCGAGGCGCTGGAAGCGCTGGAAGCCTTGCGCAGCCTGCTCGCCGACGCACGCTCGGGCGACTTGACGCGCGACGGGGAGCCTGTCGGCCCGGAAACCGTCCAGGACTGGATCGCGCGGAACATGCCCCCATGCCTGGCGGATCTGGTCGGGGACATTGCCGGCCAAGACCCGGTATCCCCCGCGAACGCGAAACTGCGTGAGGACCTTCTGGCTCTGCTGGAAGAACGCTGCATGATCGGCCTGGAGGAGGCGGCGCGCGAGATCGGGCAGGAAGCGTCGGTGCTGCGGCAGTCGGTACTGGCCTCTCCCGGTGCGGCGGGCTTGCTGGAAGGGCCGCCCGCGCTGCTTTATCGGCTGGTGCCAACGGCTCGCGCCTGAGATCATGCCGGTAGAATTGCATGTCCGCCAGGTTCGCGACGAAATCCTCCGCGCGGCGGGAGGGCCGGTCCATGGCTTGTCCAATTCCAGCAGCCGGCTGGTGGGCTCGTTGTTCCACGCGATCTTCGCCGACCTGCTCGGCCGGGATTCCCGGCTGCAGGCGCGCGCGGCCCTGCCCGGCGGCAGCTCGACCGCCGAGGAGTGGAGCGCCCGCCTGCGCGATCATATCTACCGTCTGTTGCTCGGCCCGCGCGTCGAGGCCAATCAAGCGGCATTGCAGACGGCCACGCGGGAAGTGTTGGACCTGTGGAAATCGCTCGAAGCGCTGGCGCAGTGGCTGGCCGCGATTCTGCACGAGGCCTGGCGGCGGGGCGCGTATTCGGTGTCCGCGAGTGGCGGCGCCGCGGAGCTGGCGATCTCCTCCGAGGAGCCGTTATCGTGGCTGCTCCAGGAACCCGGTTGGACCGATAGCGTACAAATCAACGGCGTACCCGATGCCGTGTTTCGTTTGCCGGGCGGCGACCGTTGGTGCGTGGCGGAGCTGAAGACGGGGCAATCCGCCCCCGAGGCCGACCTGGCACAAGCCTGCCTGTATCGCCAGATGCTGGCTCCCGGGGAACGCGCGCCCGGTTCGCTGGCGCTGGTCCGCTTCTGTCCGCGGCTGGAGCAGAAGGTGTTCGAGGCGCGGGAACTGGCGCCGGCCGAAGCGCGTTTGAAGGCTCTCATCGGGCGGATGGCGGGCGTGCTGCCGCGGGCTACGCCTTCGCCCACCGGGCCGGCGGCTGCCGAACCGGCGCCTCCCAAGCCCGAGTATATGGCCCTGGGCCGGAGGCTGGTCGACATATTTCGCGAATACAAGAGCCCGGTGGAGCTGGCCGGCGCTCCCATCGTCGGCCCGGCCTTCCTGCGATTTCCGGTGCAGCCGGCGCGCGGCGTTCGTCCGGAATCGGTGCGCAAGCTGGCCGGAGCCGTGCAATTGCGGCTGGCATTGCAGGCGCCGCCTTTCATCCATACCGCCGGCCATCGCCTGGTGGTGGATGTGGCGCGGCCCGATCGCGAACCGGTCCTGTTCGCCGCGGTACGGAATCAACTGCCGCGCCCGGACCCGCTTCTGGGATGCTCCAGACTACCCGTGGGGCTCGATCTGGAAGGCAATCTGCGAATGGCCGACCTGGCCGATTCCGCCGATTGCCATCTGCTGGTCGCCGGCGCTACCGGCAGCGGCAAGAGCGAGTGGCTGCGCGCCATGATCGCCGGCCTGCTGCTCACCAATACCCCGGAGACGCTGCAATTGCTGCTGGTCGATCCCAAACGCAACGCTTTTAACGACCTGGCCGGCTCGCCTTATTTGTGGGGCGAACGGCGCATCGTGTACCCGGACGAGGTCGACCCCGTCGGCGTCTTCGACGGCCTGGTGGAGGAGATGGAAGCGCGCTACCGGACCTTTCAGACGGCCGGCGTCGACCACCTGGCCGAGTTGCAACAGGGCGGCGGCCGGCTGCCGCGGATCGTGTGCGTGTGCGAGGAATACCCCGACCTGCTGTTCGGCGGCCGCAACCAGATCGAGGAACGCATCCGCCGTCTCGGCCAGAAAGCCCGCGCCGCCGGCATCCACCTCGTGCTGGCCGTGCAGCAGCCCAGCCGCGAAATCGTCAAAGGCGCCTTGCAAGCCAACATCCCCGCGCGGGTCGGCTTGAGGGTGACCAGCCGGATCGAATCCAAGATGCTGCTCGACCGCAGCGGCGCCGAAGACCTGCTGGGCAACGGCGACCTGCTCTTCAAGGATATCGGCGAGCCGGTGCGATTGCAGGGCCTGTACCTGGCGGCCGACGAGCGCCGCGCGGTTTTCGGCAGCCGCTGATTCGGGCCGGCTGGGGCGTGCCGGAGCATGGTACAGTTGAGGCGGCTTATAAAACCAGACGAACATCGAGCGACCGTTAATCCCGGCTGCACGCTCCGTCTGCAGATGGCTTTTCGCCTGAAGGGACGGTGCGATGCAACAAACGCTCTTTCTTGCCGACCACAAGGGGCAACTGCGGCAATTCGTTTCGGCCTTGCTTCTCCAATGCGGATACGGCCTCGTTTCCAACCATGACACCGAAACGGTGATTCAAAAAGCCCGTGAATTGGACGAGACAATCGAGGTGCTCTTGTCCCATGTGGACATGCCCGGCGTGCCTGCCATGACAGGAGGGGAGTTGGCGGACCGGCTTAACGGCGAGCGGGCCCAAACGAACATGTTGTTCATTTCTAATCCCGACTCGGGAACGCTCGTTTTGAACCACGTCTGGCACTTTCTACCCTCGCCAATTCGAACAGAAGAGATCAAGGGTCAAATTAGGAAAAGCCTAAGAGCGGCAAAGCAGCCCACAAACGGGCTTCACGAAGGGCTGACGAAACGGGAAATTGAAGTGCTTAAGCTGATTGCCGAAGGAAATAGTACCAAACAGATAGCCGTCATTCTGGGGATCGCATTCAAGACCGCCGGGGGGCACCGGTCGAGCCTGATGAAGAAACTCGGCATCCACGATTCCGTCGGCTTGGCTCGTTATGCCATCCGTACGGGACTGATTGACGCCTGACTTTCCGATTTCTTATTGAAATAATCGATTTCTAGCTGAGATACATTGGCCGATATCACTACTATTAGTTGTGGTCGGCCGCCCAATCGGCTCGTTAGGCCGTTGTGATACAGGGCAATTACCCTGGTTGACAGGCTTGTATTTCTAAGTTAATTATTATAACTGAATCCGGAACCCAACTTAAATAATTAGATTTCCACGATCATGATAGAAACCTAATTAGTTCTCCCTTTGCCCGGGACACCGCACGCGGTCCACGGCCCGGTTGTCGGGTGAAGACACCGTGACTATTGCTTCGAAGAAGGGTACACGCAGAGGAGGCTTGTGGACATAGCAGAGATGGTTGCACATCTCCGTGCCGAACTGGACGACATCGACCACGCGATCCTGGCGCTGGAGTGCTTGACAGGCTTACGCCATCAGAAAGAAGAAAGGCCGCGGCAAGATCGGCAAGCCGAGACGGGCGCGGCGAGGGAGGTATCTCGGCCTCGTCCCGAAACCTTGCTGAGTAGCGCCGCGGATTACAAGAGCCTTGCGCACGCGCAGGCGCGGGCCGGCCGCGCGCCTTTTCCTGCCGGTTTGGAGAGGGCCGGCGGGATCCCGTTGGGTAACGACGCCGGGACGGAATTTCGGAGCGGAGGAGACGCCACGTCGAGGATCGGAGAGGAGCGCCTTGGATGAGCCCGTTCGAGCCGTCCCAACCGCCAGCATCGACAACCAATCGCAACTCCGCCGCCGCGCCGAAACTGGCGCGGGCCGATTTGCATATTTCCGGACAAATGTCCACCGCCGTTTTGGAGTCCGCGGCCCAAGCCATTATCGGCACGGACCGCGCCGGCGGAATCGTGCTCGCAAACCGCCAGGCGGAGGAGATGTTCGGCTATTCGCGCGAGGAATTGCTCGGCGCCTCAATTGAAATGCTGCTCCCACAGCGGCGGCGTTCGGCGCACGCCCGGATGCGCCGCGCCTGTCTGGATGAGCCGCGCGCCCGTCCGATGGGGCGCGGGACCGACTTGTACGCGCGCCGCAAGGATGGCAGCGAGTTTCCGGTGGACGTGGGGCTGAGCCACATGGACACCACCGACGGGCTGTTCGCTATCGCGTTTGTCACCGACATCGGCCATCGAAAGCAACTCGAAGAACAGTTGCTGCATGCCCAAAAGATGGAGGCCGTCGGGCGCCTGGCAGGCGGCGTCGCCCACGACTTCAACAACATGCTGATGGCAATCTCCGGTTACGGGGCCATCGTCCTGGAGGGACTGCCGGCGCGGGACCCGTTGCGGAACCACGTCGAGGAGATCCTCAAAGCGGCGAATCGAGCGGCGACACTGACGGGCCAGTTGCTGGCGTTTGGCCGGCGCCAGGTCATGCGGCCCCAGGTGATCAGCCTTAATACCTTGATCGTCAATACCGAGAAGATGCTCCGCCTGCTCATCGGCGAGGACATTGTGCTGGAACTGATTCTGGAAGCCGGGCTGGGGAGCGTCAAAGCCGATCCGGGCCACGTCGAGCAGTCGATTGTGAACCTCCTGGTCAACTCGCGGGACGCCATGCCGGCCGGGGGCCGGATCATTATCGAAACCGCCAATGTGTCTCTCGATGAAGCCTATGCCAAGGCCAAAGCCGGCGTCGAGCCCGGCGAATTTGTAATGGTCGCCATAAGCGACACGGGCGATGGCATGGATGCGGATGTCCAGCGGCGGATCTTCGAGCCGTTCTTCACCACGAAGGAACAAGGCAAAGGCACGGGCCTGGGGCTGGCCACGGTCTACGGCGCGATGAAGCAGCTCGGTGGCGACATCTGGGTATACAGCGAGCCGGGCAACGGTACCACCTTCAAACTCTACTTTCCCAGAGCGGATACCCCGGTCACGGCTTCGCCCGTTGCAGCGGTCCAGCCGGAGCCGCGCGGCGACGAGACCATTCTGGTCGTGGAGGACGAACCGTCGGTGAGAAACATTGCGGTGAAAATGCTGGCGCAGCTCGGATACGCGACGCTCTCGGCCGCGAGCGGCGCCCAGGCCTTGGAGATTGGCAAAACCCACCACGGCAGAATCGACCTTTTGCTCACCGACGTGGTCATGCCGAACATGAATGGACGCCAGTTGGCGCGCGAGTTGGCTGGCGCGCGGCCAGAAATGAAAGTGCTTTACGTTTCCGGATATACCGAGAGCGCCGCGATCCATCATGGAATCGTCGATTCGAGCGACGCCTTCCTGCCCAAGCCATTCACCCGCGGCGTGCTGGCGAAGACGATACGGAACGTTTTGGAAAACAAGCGGCTCCCTAATCGGGAAGGGTAGGACCAATGGCAAAACAACACGCAAAACTGACCGCTAGACACGATTCCGGCGCGGGGGGGCGGGGACGGCCCACGTCAACCGGCGACCGCGCGCAGTCGAGCTCCGCCTCGATTGCCGCGCTGGCTTACGAGCTCTGGCACGCCAGAGGCTGCCCGGATGGATCCCCCGAGACGGACTGGTTCCAGGCGGAGCAGCGCTGCAAAGCCGGGAAGAAACTGGAAGCGGCCACGCCCGGCACAACCTGAGGAAACCGGCCGGTGTCGAGACCGCCGCACCCAGAACGCCTCGGTACTGTCTGTAGGCGCGAATCCCCTGCGCTCTAGGAAATGCCGTCCAGGGTTGCGGGTGAACCCAGGCGGGTCGCGGCTAGCCTGACTGGCCGTTCACGAAATGTATCAGAATGTGAACGATGCAGCTTTTTGATCGAATAACCTGGAACCCGAACCAGGTGAACGGCCAGCCATGCATCCGCGGCATGAGGTTGACAGTGAGGAGAGTAGTGGAGGCCGTGGCTCTGTACCCCAACCGGGAGGGACTCTTGCGAGATTATCCCGAATTGGAGCTGGACGACCTCCAACAGGCGCTGGCGTTTGCCGCGGCGAACCTTGAGGACACTGCCGTGGAAGGCAACGCCGCTTGACGGATGCGGCCGCGATCCGGCTGATTCTCGATCAGGGGGTACAGCGGGATGCCGCCCGGCAGTTGCGTGCCCTCGGATATGAATGTACTCATGTCGGCGAAGTCGGGATGTGGAAGGCCGCCGACCCGGATATTCTCGCGTTTGCCCTCGGGAGGGTCGCACCGTGGTGACTCTTGACGCCGACTTTCACGCCATCCTTGCGGTATCCAGGGCCCCTGGGCCTTCGGTGATCCGTTTGCGGATGCAGGGCTTGCGAGCGGCGGACACGGTCGGCCACGTTCGACGTGTGTTCGCCAAGTTCGGCGCGGATCTGAGGGGCGGAGCTCCGGTGACGGTGAAACAGCGTAAGACGACCTGTCACCGGCTGCCGATCGGCGGTCCCGGCTAGCTGCTAGTCCTCGAGGCTTCATCAAAACACACGCTGCCCGATTTGCGATACAGTGCGCATCAGGAGAACCGCTCGACATGAAAAAGGTGGTGCTGGTTTTTGCGGCCGGCATGGGTGCGGCGCTCGCGTTTCAGGCGAAGCGGCCGGTCGATTACGTGAATGCGCTGGTGGGCACGGCGCCGCTCGACGATCCGGCCCTCATCGGCAACGCGCCGCCGCCCGGAGAAGAGCTCTACACCGGCATGACCTCGCCCGGGGCGGTGTTGCCGCACGGCGTCGTCGATCTCGGCCCGGTGAACAAGAATCTCGACCTGGCTTACGACGCGGGCGTCGGTATGTCTTACAACTACACCCACCGCACCATGCTGGGCTTCACCGGTCCGCTCCAGGGCATGATGGTGATGCCGGTCGTCGGCGATTGGACGGTTCCCCCCGAACGCTCCGCTTCCTATTACGGCAAGGACAAAGAAAAGGCCGCCGCCGGATATTACACCGTCTATCTCGATGATTACCGCGTCAAGGTGGAACTGACCGCCGGCGCCTGGACGGGCATGTATCGTTTCACCTTCCCGGCCAGCGAGCGGTCGCACGTGGTGATGGACCTCTCGCGCTCGGGCGGCAGCATGGAAGTGGCCGGCGACCGCACCGTTCGCGGCTGCGGGGAGCGCGCCATTCGCGGCCAGATTTCGGGCACCTCACAGCGCGGCACGGCGCGGACCTGCTTCGTGGCCGAATTCTCGAAGCCGTTTGCCGGTTTTGGCACCTTCCACCAGAACCCTCCCACCGGAGCCGGCCGCGGCCCGATTCTGGGCGGCAACTCGGTGAGCCCGGGTTCGCGGGCCGATTCCGGCAACTACGCCGGGGCGTATCTCGATTTCGCCACCTCGGAAGGCGAGCCGGTGCTAGTCAAAATCGCCGTCGGGGATAGTTATGAGACGGCGCAGCGATACCTCGAGGAAGAGAGCGCCGGCTGGAATTTCGACGCCATGAAGAAGCGCGCCGAGGAAGCTTGGGCGGCCAAGCTGAACCGCATCGAAGTGAAGGGAGGGACGGAGAAGGAGCGCAGCTTGTTCTACTCCAACCTCTACCACTCGTTCGCCAGCCCGCGGCTGATCGCGCGCAAAGGCGACCGCTTGGCCGGTCTCGATGGACAGCCGCGCATCGCCGATCACGACCGCTACGGCCCGGTGCCTTTCTGGGATACCGGCCGCAACCAGATCGTGCTGCTGACGCTGGTCGAGCCGGAGGTGAAGGTGGATATCCTCGCCTCCACGCTCGACATGGCTAGGGAGTCCGGATACCTGCAGACTTCCTTTCACGGCGACCACGGCGTTTTCATGTATCTCGGCGATTGGCAGCGCGGCTTGAAGTTCGATTGGGAATCGGCGTGGGAGTACCTGCGCAAGAACGCCGTGGACACGAAAGGCCCGCGGCGCAACCTGGAAGAGTATCTGCAAAAGGGGTACGTTTCCGACATCGTGGTGCCGAACCCCAGCCCTCCCTACGCCGCGGGCAACGCGGGCGTCGCCAAGACCCTGGAATACAGTTGGGACGATTACTGCCTGGCCATCTATGCGAAAAAGCTGGGCAAACAGGACGATTACCAAATGTTTCTGAAGCGCGCCGCCAATTATCGCAACGTCTTCGACTCTTCGGTGGGGTTCATGCGCGGCAGGACGGCCGACGGCAATTGGATCTCGCCGTTCGATCCCAAAGAGCCCTATTACAACTTCATGATGAAAGAAGCGTCGGGCTGGGGCACGCTGTGGCTGGTACCGCACGACGTCGAGGGACTCATCAACTTACTGGGAGGGCGCGACAAATTCGACGCCAAGCTGGATGAGTTCTTCACTACGCCGTATCGCCCCACGGGGATTTGCCGCGACTGCACCGGAATCATCGGCCAATATGTGCAAGGCAACCAGCCCGATCAGCAGGTAGCCTATTACTACGACTGGGGCGGACAGCCGTGGAAGACGCAGGCACTGGCGCGCCGCATTTTGCGCGACATGTACGGCAGCGACAAGTACGGCCTCGCCTTCCCCGGCATGGACGACCAGGGCTCGACTTCATCCTGGTACGTGCTGAGCGCGATGGGTTTCTACCCGGTGGACCCGGCCAGCCCCGACTACATCATCGGCAGCCCCTTGTTCGACGAGGTAACCATCCACCTTGGCGGTGGCAAGGATTTCGTCATCGTTGCCAACGGCAATTGGGCGAAGAACATCTATATCCAATCGGCGACTTTGAATGGAAAGCCGCTCGACAAGCCGTGGTTCAGCCACGCAGAAATCGTGAACGGCGGCAGGCTGATCTTCCAGATGGGCCCGTCGCCGAACAAGAGCTGGGGCAGCGCGCCGGATGCCGCGCCCCCATCGATGTCATCGGCGCGGTAGCGGAGTGCGTTGGGAACCCGGTTCGCTACGGCTGCAGCCTGAGGGTGGCTTTTCCCGCCGGACCGGCGTAAGTCAGCTCCATCGAGTCGATTTTCTCGATCTTACCCCGGTACTGGAAGAAAATCAGTCCGGCCTGAGGGAGCGGGCGGTCGCCTTCCGGCAGCGCGACCCTTTGTACCCGCTGCGCCCATCCGCGCTGGATCTCGATCGGGACCTTGGGCGGTGGAGGCGGATTCTTGGAATCGGCGGGCGGACCACTTGGTTCGCCGCTGTTCAGGACGGTTTTCTGCTTCGGCACGATGGGCTCAGACGGTGCCCACTCGGGATCCTTGACGGACTCGACCACCAAGCCGAACGGCTGGCTGGGCTGGGGCTTCTTCCCGTTGATGCGGAGCGAAAAGTCGGTGGCGGATATGGTGGCGCGCGCGCCCGGCGGGCCGAAGAATCCGATTTCGATCGCCACGTAGTCTTCGGTGGCAAGGGGCCCTTGCAGGGTCGGGACCGAGCGTCCGGTAAACTCGGCCGCGATCGTCACCGCGCCTGCCTGGGCGTGGTCCTGATACTCGGCCGGGCTCGGCCTGGGCGGCATGCCCTTGGCTTCGCTTTGGGCTTCCCTGGCCTGTGGGCTTTGCCCTTGCGTGCACAGGCAGATAGCGGCCAGAGCGCCGATTCTCAATAAAGGAGAAAGTCGCATTCCAGCTTAGAAGCTAGCATACTTGACGGGATGGTTGGAGAGGCTGGCCATGGTGATAAATTAACGTGAGAGGTTAAGGCAAGTCTCATGACAGGCAATCGACGTGAATTCCTGCGGGCGGCGGGCATTTCCGCGGCGCTTTCGGGACTGAAGGCGCAGCCATCCCGGGAGGACCTTTGGGGTGGCCCGGTTCTCGACCTGCATTTCCACATGCGGCGCGAGCCGAAGGCAAATGTGGCGCATTTGGATGGTTGCGGAGTGTCGAATGCGAATCTGCTCACCCGCGGCGACGCTGCCGGCGAAGTCCGCGCTCTCCAAGCCAAGTACCCGGGACGGTTTGTGTGGTTTGCCAGCGCGGATATCACCAAGCCGGATGCCGGGAAATTACTGACGCAGGCAGTCAAGGACGGCGCCGGCGGATTCGGCGAGATCAAGTTCCATGTCGCCGCCGATGGCGCCGAGTTGCGCCGCATGTACGCGCTCGCCGGCGAGCTCGATGTGCCGATTCTGATCCACTTCCAGGAAGTTCCCCACACTCCCACCGAAGGCGTCTTCGCCACCGGCTTCTAGCGTTTTGAGAGCATTCTGAAGGCCTATCCGAAGACCCGGTTCCTCGGACACGCGGATGCCTTCTGGGCGAATGTCAGCGCCGATTACGCCGACGATGTGGCCTATCCCACCGGCCCGATCAAGCGCGGCGGCCTGACCGACCGGCTGCTTTCCGATTATCCGAATCTGTTCGGCGATCTGTCCGCCAATTCCGGCAACAACGCGCTTTCGCGCGACCCCGAATTCACAGCCGACTTCCTGATCCGCCATCGCGACAAGCTCATCTTCGGCAGCGATTGCGGCTGCGCGGACGGGCACGGCGGCGGTATCGGGCAGCCTAACAACCCGGGCGCCAGCCGCCTGGCGGGCAAATGCGTGGCACGGGAGACGCTGGCGCTGCTGAAGCGATCCACCTCGCCCGCTTTGTTCCGCCAACTGACCTGGCAGAACAGTCACAAGCTGCTTCGCATCAGCGCGTGAAGCGCCACCAGCTTTGCCACCAGGGCAGGCGTCTTTCAAAGCCCTTCAGCAGCCACAGATCGGCGGTGGGATGGTTGACGGAAGTCATGAAGCTTTTCCCGTCGCGGGCCATGCTATAACACGACAGAATGGCGCGCGGAGGCAAGTTAAGGTTGCTCACGGTCTTTTCGGCGCCGGTGTCCACGTCGATCGAAGCCAGCGCGCCGCCCCGGCCGGCGGTTTCCTTCACCCCGTAGATCTTCGAACCGCTGAAATCCCATCCGTACACCAACCAGGAAGCTTGGGCGATTACTTTGGCCGCGCCGCCTTCGGGCGATACCAGGGTGAGTCCTTCGGAGGTGACGCAGGCGATCCAGTCGCCGCGCTTCGACCATTTTGGGTGGGAGCGCAGACAGCCTTGCCGCAGCGTGACCGCTTCGCCCGATCCGCCCGGCCGGGCCTTCTTCAGAGTCCAGCTCCCGCCGGCGCTTTCGAGGTACGCGATCCAGCTTCCATCGGGATTCCAACTGGGCGACTCCTGGTCGGCCTGCCCCGAGGTAAGCCGTAGCGGCGAGCCTCCGCGAACACTGGAAATCGAGACCGAGTGGCCGTTGCTGCCGGCCACGGCGTAGGCGATCCGTTGGCCGTCCCACGAGAACGTGGTTTCACGGAGGGCGGTAACCCAGGCCTGGGGGAAGTCTTTCTCGGTGACCAGCGGGCGCTCCCAATCGCCGGAGCGGCTGCGCAGCCAGATCTGGGCAGTGCCGGTGCGGTCGGTAGAGTAAGCGTACTCGTCGGCGACGGGCGACCAGGACGGGTCAAGCTCGTTGCGCGCGGTCGAAGGTACGGTCGCTATCGCCGCGCCGTCGACGGGTATCTGGACCAGGTCGAAATCATCGTGCACCACGGTGAAGGCAACCTGATCGCCGTCGGGGGAAACCGCCGGCTCGATGGCGCTGTCGACCGTGACCGTGATTGGGCGGACGAGCCCGGTGCGGGTATCGGCCAGATTGAGGTCGGGGCTGGAGGCGCCGGGCGCCAGGCCGGCAAAAGCGACCGTGCGATTGTCCGTCATCCAACTGAAGCCGGAAGCGCCCTGGGGCAACCCAAAAGCTTTGCGCGGCTCGCCGACAGGGATGGGCAGCAGCCAGAATTCCGAGCGGCCGCCCCAACCCGCCAGCCAGACGCCCAGTTTTTCGCCGTTCCGCGAAAAGGCGAGATGCCCTTCACCGTACATCCCGGTTTCGAGCGGCGCGAAAGAGCGCCGTGCGGCCGCGCCCCGTGGCGGAGACGCGATCCAAAGCGAAATCGGCTGTTTGCCGCGGCGGTCGATTCGCAGGAAGGCCAGGCGGTTGCCGTCGGGACTCGGCGCGGCGGCGGACACGTTATCCTGGACGAGTTCCGCCAGGCCGCCGGCAGCTCCGGTGGCCCACAAGTCGGCCGACATAAGGTAATACACGGTGGAACTATCGGCCGACCAGAAAGGCGCCTCGCAATCGGCCGGGGCCTTGGTGATCTGGGCCGGCGTGGGCGAAGCCAGGCTGCGCACAAAGATCTGGCGCACGCCTTCCGCATCGGCGCTGTAGGCGATACTGGCCCCGTTCGGCGCCCAGGCGGGCGAAGATTTGTAACCGGGCTCGGTGGCGAGCGGCGACATGCGATAGCCGGACAGGTCGGCCCCCGGCGGCGGCGCCAGGAGCAAGCCGCCCACAAGCCCCACCGCCAATGCCGCCGCCGATAGCCAGAGAAGCGGGCCGGAGCGCCGTTTGACGGGCGCGGGCAGCGCTTGGGCCGGCTTTTCGCCGGTCATTTCGGAAAGCCGCCCTTGAAGCAGTTTCAGTTCCAGGCACAAATCGTGGGTGGAAGCGTAACGGCCGTCGCGATCTTTGGCGAGGCATCGTTCGACAATCCAACGAACCGGGGAGGGCACCGAAGCTGCCAGCGGCGGAACTTCCTCCTCTATAATGGCCGCCATGCTGCCGACCGCGCTGGTTCGCTCGAAAGCCAGCTTCCCGGTCAGCATACGGTAAAACGTGAGCCCGAGAGAGAACTGGTCGGAGCGAAAATCGAGCGCCTCGCCGCGCGCCTGTTCGGGGCTCATGTAACTGGCCGTGCCCACCACCATTCCCGGGACGGTCTCGCCCTCGCCCGCCGCCGGATCGTGCGCACCCGTCATCTTGGCAATGCCGAAATCCAGGATCTTCACGCAGCCGTCGCGGCGGACCATGACGTTATTGGGCTTCACGTCGCGATGTACAATTCCGGCGGCATGGGCGGCGGCGAGTCCGGAGGCGGCCTGCGCGGCGATTTCGAGGAACTTGCGCACGGGCACCGGTCCGCGCTCCACGATGGTTGCCAGCGATTCGCCGTCGACCAACTCGGTGACGATATAGGGGGAACCGTCGGCGGCGCCGATGTCATGAACCGTCAATATATTGGGGTGGTTCAGGGCGCTTACGGCGCGCGCCTCCTGGGCGAAGCGGCGCCGGCTCTCCGAATCGCCTAGCGCGCTGGCGTGGAGAACTTTGATCGCCACGGCCCGGTTCAGACGTTCATCGCGGGCGCGATAGACTTCGCCCATGCCCCCGGCGCCCAACAGCACTTCGATTTCGTAGGGGCCAACACGGGTTCCGGGGGCGAAGCTCATTTTGGTTTCGATCATAAGTCATCGCGCCGGAAATGGTGAACCCCGGAACCTGGGGTAGTGTCCGGGAAGCGAGCGGGCAGGTGGACGACTGGCGCTGCCTGAAAGGCGGCTGCAGCCATGATTGGCTGCCCCACGGGGATGAGTCCCGGAAAAGGGCGTTGCGGCAACACTAGTGTCTCGGAGGGGCAGGCGGCGGATAGGCGGGCGGCCTGGGGCCGTCGGGGCGGTGCGCCACGCGCGGAATCACGGGAGGGCCGGTCATGATGGGGTTGCCATTGCTGTCGTAACGACCGCTGAACGCCTTGGGTGAATACATGGCGACCCCGGCGTTGGCGAGGGATTTTACGCGCTCCGAGGCATTCTGGCGGTTCTCGGCGGCCATCGAAGTCGCAAAGTCTTCGGGCCAGTAGCATTCGTCGGTGCAGTTGGCGAAATGCCACTGCCAGCCGGCGAACATGGCTTCCCCCTGAGCTTGCAGTTTGGTGTGGAACTGTTGGAAGCTCGCCTCTTCCATGTTCAGATAGTTACCGACAACGTTGGTGTACGCGAGGATCTGGTCGTGGTATCGCCTGAGCTTGGCCATGCGATGCTTCCAGTAATAAACCGCCCTGAGATAGGCGGCTATCTCCGCGCAATTATGGAAGTGCAAGCCTGCCTTCGGCCGGGCGTTTTCCGCCTCCTGAAAGGCGTCCCCGTATCTGTAGACGGCGTTGACGTACTTCTGCACGGTGCTGGCGACGAGTAACTCTCCCCGCTCCTGCATGGCATTCAGACCTTGGGACTCTTTGTCTTTGATTCCGTCGGCCAAGGCGGCGGCGGTAACCTTATTCATGGCGAGTTCGGCGGCTTTTGCGATTGCCCCTCCAACAAAAGGAATGTGACCGAGTGTGATTGAGACCACCTTTCCCACTGTCTGCCGGCACGCCGTGGCCAGGCTGGCCGAATCCACGAGACCCACTTTGGTTTTGAGGCGCTTGATGAACGTGCGCCCGTTCTTCCGTTCGGCGACCTCGCGCTCTATATTTACGCGTAACTTCTCGAACTCGAGTTTGGCATTGACCGCCATGCGAATCTCCTTGAATCGAACAGCCGACCCGGACATCGAGGGCAGAACCCGCACTTATCCGCTGGTGACGATTCTAGCTCCGGCGTCAGTTTTCGTCGCGTTGGCATTGGTGATAGTCCTTCGCCGTAAAGGGTGGTATCTACAGAGGGAGAGCGGGCCCGGCCGGCTCACTGGCCGGGCGGGTGGCGCTGCAACTCGGCTGGAGCTCGCTGGCGATCCAGAGCCTCGTAGTGGAAAGTCCACTTCAGCGGCACGGTCTGCGGCAGATAACATTGCTTGGCGTCGCAGGCCTGGTAGCGCAGAGATCCTTCCACGGTCAGGTCGCCGCCGGGACTGAGCAGGGGCTTCACCTGCGCTTCGGGCGCGATGGTGATGTCGGCGGCCACGCGGAAGCGGCCCTGGTATACCGGTACGGTTTCACCGATGGCTTTGAGGTGCAGCATGCGGGCGGGTGGATATCCAGCCGGGTATGCCTGAAAGGCCGGCGTCGCCGTGAGGGTGAACTGGATGGGAATATAGCCGCGCACCTCTGGGGCGTAAACGTGCATACCCGGCTTAAGCTCGATCTCGGCGACCAGGGCCAACCGCTCGCCCCAGTGCACGGTGCTGAGGCTGGCCGAGGACGTCAGGCGCAAATGCCTGGTCTCGATGGTCTGGCCCGGAGCGCCCGCGACGCCGCCATAACGCCGCGTCAAAATCTCCGAGGCGGTGTAACGCTGGCGGAAATCCTTCTCGAAATATTTCTCCACCACCACGCCCGATTGATCCAGGATGAACGTTTCGGGGTACGGGATGCCGTACTGCGCAGTGCTCTTGGCCACCGACTCGTTGAGCA
Organism: Bryobacteraceae bacterium; assembly: GCA_049509915.1. Lineage (GTDB taxonomy): Bacteria > Acidobacteriota > Terriglobia > Bryobacterales > Bryobacteraceae > JBEKYD01. The sequence continues at coordinate 19,920 of JBEKZL010000038.1, forward strand.
ACCCATAGGCGCGAATCACTTTGGAATCGGTATCGGACAGCAAGGGATACGTAATGCCCTTACGTTCGGAAAACTCCTTGAGAACGGCCACGCTGTCGTAGCTCACCGCGGCCACGCCTAATCTGCGCTTGTGCAGCTTTTCCAGGTTCTGTTGCAGCTCCACGAGCTGGGCTTTGCAGAAGGGTCACCAATCGGCGGAACGGAAGAAAACCAGCATGAGGCCTTTGGGGCCGGACAGGCTGTGAAGGTTGCGGCTTTGCCCGGTCTGGTCGGCGAGATCGAAGTCGGGAACTCGAGCACCCACCGCGGGGCCTGGGCTACCGGGAACGGCCTGGCCCCAAACGCAAGCGCCCGCCAGCGCGGCCAGCAATAGCGGTTTCCGTGTCATGTTCGCTTCTCACAGCCTAACACGGAAGCACTCCGGGGCCAGCGCCTGGCGACCGCTTTCCGGGAGCCGTGAAAGATCAAAAGTCGCAGGCGGAATCGCCCAATGCCACTTAAATAATTCTTGGTCGAAACGTAGACCTTGATTTATGTTCCAGTTGTATGGGACAGACCTGTGAGGACGCTTTTGCGCTGTACCTGCGGTGTATATCGAGTGGCGTGGTGGACTATTTGCAGCAGCAGGCCCGGATCAAGATCAGGCAGAGCATTTACACGGCGCACGCGGCACGTTGGCGAGATGTGTGGAGGCGCTGCTGGCCGGAGCGGCCGATCCGCTGCTGAGCCGATGCCGCCGCGCGCAGCAGAAGCGGATTTCGCGTCGCACCGGCGGTTACCGCCAAGCGCGGCAGCGGTTGCCAAGGCTATTATGCAAGCAGGTGGCAAACGAACTGGTCACCCGCCTGCGCGAAATTTTGAATCCGGGAGGAGAGCCCCTGGCCTATCTGCTGGACGGCTCGTCGCTGGAGTTGGAAGCCAGTCCTTCGTTGCGCAAACTCTACCCTCCGGCGGAAAACCAGCAGGGGCGCGCGCACTGGCCGGTTCTGCGGATCCTGGTGCTGTATGAGTTGGAGACGGGTCTGGCCGAGCAACCGCAGTGGGGGCCGATGTACGGGGCCGCGGCGGTGAGCGAACAGGCGCTGGCGGAGAGGGCGATGATGCGCTCGCGCCCGGTTCGATGCTGGTGGGGGATCGCAATTTCGGGGTGTTTTCGATTGCCTGGGCGGCGCAGCCTGGGCGTGGTGGTGCGGCTGACCGAAGCGCGGGCGCGCAAACTGGCCGGCGGGCCGATTGGCGAGGAAGGCGAGCGCGCGGTAAGCTGGGCGGCGAGCCGCTTCGACGGGCGTCGACAAGGGGGCATGCCGGAGGGCGCGTGCGTGGCCGGACGCTGGATCGCGGCGCGCATCGGCCGGGGCAAGTCCAAAGCATGGCTCTACCTGTTCACCACGGTGGCGCCGCCGCGGGAGCCCTTGCTGGCCCCGTACGCCAAACGCTGGCGGATCGAGACCGATCTGCGCTCCCTGAAAAGAACCATCGGGCTGCATCACGTGGCGGCCCGCAACGAAAGCACCATGGAAAAGCAACTCCTCACCGCCGTGGCGGCCTACAACCTGGTGCGCGCCGTCATCGCACTGGCGGCGCGGCGCCATCGTCTGTCGCCGCGGCAACTCAGCTTCACCTTCGTGCTGAATGTGGTCCATGCCCGCTGGGACGCGACGACGAGGGTTTGGTCGGCAGCCGGCTCCGAGCTCACACTCGGGGCTGTGCCACAGCCGACCGACATGGTGGCCGCACCTCCGGCCAGCGCGGCAGCGCCTGAGATCAGCGCGCGCCGGCTAACTGATTTACCGGTTACATTACCGCTGTTCATGCTTCCGATATCTCCTTTCCCGTCTCACGCCCATCGGCGAAATTCGGGCCTGAGTAACTGATTCGCTATAAGTGTAACTTGACCGGGATAGACTTGTGTTGTCATGAGACGAATCCTCGAGATTTTGATCGCTACGACATGTTGCGCGTTGGCTGCGGCCCAAACGTTCGAAGTGGCTTCAATCAACACACGGACGGACGGCACTGGGGATATCTATACGCCCAAGCCCTTTCGGTTCGATTTCTCAGGCGCGCGGATTACGATCGAGAACTTTCGCCTGAGCGACCTTATCACATATGCGTACGACATCAAGTACTACGAACTCTTCGGCGAACCGCGGTGGGCCGATATCGATCGCTATAACGTCTCCGCCAAAGCGCCAGATGGAACGTCGCTCAATCGCGAGGCAGCCCGCCCGATGATGCGAGCCTTACTCGCCGATCGATTTCACTTGAGAGCTCACACGGAAAAAAGAGAAATGCCGGTCTACATGCTGGTAGTGGCCAAAGGTGGTCCTAAATTCAGGGAAAGCCCGGCGGGAGCCCAGAAGATCTTGACCCAGGAATCGAAGGGAAGGGGCTACATGATGACCGTGTCGAGCGGCGACATGGCGCAACTCACCGGGGAGTTTTCAAAAGGCAACAATGTGGACCGGCCGGTAATCGACAAGACCGGCCTGACCGGAACGTATGACTATAAGCTGGAATGGGGCGACGATGCGGCTGCGGACGCCGATGCGGGGACGGTATCCGTCTTTACCGCCTTTCAGGAACAGCTTGGACTCAGACTGCGGCCAAGCAGGGCTCCCGTGCAGGTCTTAATCATCGATCGCGCTGAAAGACCATCAGAAAACTGACCTGTTCGAGGTGTGGCAGTGACGGCTTATTCCTGGTTGGGGGCGGCGGCTGCTACACCCGATAGCGGTGGAGTTCCTCTTCGGAAACCTCGCTGCTCATGCCCGGTTCTTCGGGGCCGGGAAGTTCGCCGTCTTTCATCGATTTCTGCGGGCCGCCGGTTTCCATATAGATCGCGTTGGGCATGGCGAGCAGCATGTTCAGGTTGGTTTCGCCGCCGCCGTGGCTGGCCAGTTCGAGCCCATTGGCGTCGGCGATGGCGGCGATTTCCATCCACTCGGTGACGCCGCCGGCGCGCCGGTTATCGGGCTGCACCACGTCGGCGCCGTGGCGCGCGATCAGGTCGGCGAACGCGTACTTGGTATTCAGGTTCTCGCCGGTGGCGATGCGCATGTCGAGCTGCTGCGCCAGTTCGGCGAACCCCTCCATATCCTGCGGCGGCAGCGGCTCTTCGTACCAGAAGCAGCCCATCTCCTGGTAGACGCGGCCGCGCCGCAGCGCCTCGTTGCGATTGAAGGCCTGGTTGGCGTCCACCATGACCCGGCGCCCTTTGCCGAGGATGTCCTGCGCGGCGCGGATGCGGCGCACATCGTCGTCGATGGAATCGCGTCCGACCTTGATTTTGACCGCATGGTACCCCTGCTCGACGGCCTGGCCGATTACGCGGCGGTATTGCCCCAGATCAGCGTCGTTATCGTAATACCAGCCGCACATCGAATACACCGGGATGCGGTCGCGAAACGCGCCCAGCATTTTGTAGACGGGCAAGCCGGCGCTCTTGCCGAGGATGTCCCAGACCGCGATATCCACGGCGGCGATCGCAAACTGCGACGGGCCGCCCACGCCCTGGTATTCGAGCGCCTTCCATAGGGCGGCGCGGATGCGGCGCGGGAACGCCGGGTCCTGGCCGATCAGCACCGGTTTGATTTCTTGCTCGAGGATGGTCTGCACCACGCGCGGGCCGCCGGCAATCATGCCGAAGGAGCTGGAGGCCCAGCCGGTGATGCCGCCATCGGTGCGCAGGCGAAGCACCACCGAGCCGCTCTCAGTTCCAAACGGGTGAATGGCATCGTAGTACGGCGTTCCCGGAGGGCGTTTGAGAACGTCGGTTTCAATAGCCGTGATTTTGAGCGTCTTCGGCGGCGCGGCGGCGTGAAGAGCGGCGGCGGCCGGTAGGGCGGCGGCCGTGCGCAGGAGTTGGCGGCGGTTCATAGGAGTATTGTGGACGCCCGGCGCTTCCGCCGCAACCAGTTCTTCCTGGTGGAGGGGATTTCGAGTGCGAGCGCCGGCTTGGTGGGGCGGACGCCCTGGTCCGCGCGCGATTCCCGGTCGCGCACCGCTTGCGTCAATGGGTTGATTACTTGGGGCGAAGAGCGGGTCCAGAGGGACCCGCGCGGACGAGGGCATCCGCCCCACCATTCTTGCTACGGGCGAACCCGCGCGGATGGCCGGGTGTATAGTAAAAAAGACTTGAGGGTCCAAATACAAATGACGACGCGATCTGGTATCGTTCTTGCTCTGGCTAGCTTCGCCGCACTTTCGGGTTGCTCCACATCGGGATCCCGAGGCGCGGCCAATAATGGGGAAAAGCTATTTGCCTCGCTCCAGTGCGCCTCCTGCCACGGCGACAAGGGCCAGGGCGGATCGGCGCCGGCGCTGGTCGGAAGCTCGGGCCCGGTCTCTTCTCCGGACGCCATGGCTGCGGCCATGTGGAGCCACGCTACGAAGATGTGGCAAGCCATAGACGCGGCGAAGATCTCAAGGCCGCAGATTGCCCCCGAACAAGCGGCGGATTTGTACGCTTTCCTTTCCGGCGGCTCGGGCGGCCAGAATCCCGTGGGCACCGCGTCCGGCGGCCGACAGGTTTTCGAAGCCAAGCTGTGCGCCTCCTGCCACGACCAGGCCAGCGACGCCAGCGCGCCGGACCTGGCCGCGAAGGCGGGTCAATTCTCTGCCTTCTCGATGGTTTCCGCCATGTGGCAGCACGGCTCCGGCATGCTCGCCCGCATGGTCTCGCAAAACAAGGAATGGCAGGTCCTCTCCGCCCAGGAGATGGCCGATATCCTGGCTTACCTGAACGCTAAGAAATAGGCGGCGCTACACGGTACACAACACCACGGCCTCTTTCAAGGAGGCGATGGGGTCCCGCGTGGGCAGGAATTCGTGCGCGAAGAAACCCTGGAAATTCAGGTCGGCGATTACTTTGGCGACCGTCCGCCACTGCAGTTCCTGGGTATCGTCCAGCTCGTGCCGGCCGGGCACGCCGCCGGTATGAAAGTGGCCGATATATTGGATGTTGTCTTTGATGGTATGGATGATGTCGCCTTCCATGATCTGCATGTGGTAGATGTCGTAGAGCAGCTTCACGCGCGGCGAATCGACGGCTTTCACCACGTCGACGGCCCAGGCGGTGTGGTCGCACTGGTAGTCCATGTGGTTCACCTTGCTGTTCAACAGCTCCAGCACCACGGTGACGCCGCTATCTTCGGCGTACTTTTTGACGCGGTTCAGGCCCAAAATGCAGTTGGCCTTGCCTTCCTCGTCGCTCATGCCGGCGCGATTGCCGGAGAAGGTGATGACGTTGGGCACCTTGGCTTCGGCCGCGCGGGCAATTCGGTCGCGCATCTCCGCCTCCAGGCGGGCGTGGCTTTCCTTGCGATTCCAGCCATCCGGAATGGTCGCTTTTCCCTGCGTGACGGTGGGGACCAGACCGTACTTGCGTACAGTGGGCCATTCGTCCGGCTCCACCAGGTCGACGCCGCTCAGGCCCATTTCAGCGGCCTGGCGGCAGAGATCGTCGAGCGGAATTTTCGCATAGCACCATCGGCATACCGATTGCTTTAGCCTGCCGGCCGATCCGGGCGCCGCGGAAGCGGCAGGCACAGCCACCATGGCGGCGGCAACGGTCTGGAACGCGTTTCTCCTGGTCATGATAGAGGATCGTATCACCTGGCTCGAGGGCTGTGCGCGGGCGCGACGCGCAGGGCCCTCGCCAGCCAGTTCCCGTCATTGCGTGACGGTAAGATACAGGGGCCACCCGGCAGTGTACGGCGGCTGTCCGGGCGCGTTGCCAACATAGGTGATCATATAGCAGCCGGGCGCCGTCTTAGTCGTCGTTGCGACGTTCAACACGTACTCCGAGGGAGGTGCGGCGACGATGGTGGTGGCGGCCGAGGGCGGGGCGCCGCTCACGCTAATCGTGAATCCTTTACCGTTGTCGAGGCCCAGTAGCTTCGCCGTGCCTGTTCCGCCCACAGGGGTAGTGAAGTAGTCGGATGCCGACCATCCCTGCACGGGCGGGTTCACGGAGAAACCCTTGGTCGGAGCCACCGCGATGTTGAAAGTGGTGGCAGCCGTCAGGCTGCCGCTTGTCCCCGTGATCGTAACCGGAGTGGATGGCGCGATTACCGCGGTGACACCGGCCGCTAGTTCGAATTGGACAGTATGGACGTTGGTGGTATTGGCCGGAACTTCCTGGAATGAGCCGACGACACCCGGCGGCAGTCCCGAGAAGCTGAGTTGGACAGGTCCGCTGAATCCCCCCGAAAAGTCGATGACCAGCGTCGTATCGATGATCTGGGTCAGCGTCGAAGCCGGTATGGAAGGCGGTTCCAGCGTGAAGCCAGGCACGTCGTTGTTCAATGTGATTCGCAGGATGCCCATTTCCAAATGGCCCACCATCCCCTGGACTTGCATATAACCGGTCGGCGCGGGCGCCGATGCCGAGGCGGTCAAGGTCAGAGTGGACGTCGTTCCCGGCCCGATTGCCGCGGGGCTGAACGTAGCGGTAACGCCCGGCGGCAAGAGTACCGCCTGCAAGGTCGCCGTACCCGTGAACCCGAGCCAGGGTTGCATGCTGATGGTGGTGATGGCGGTCCCTCCAGGCTTGAGGTCCAGGAAAACCGGACTCCCGAACAATTGGAAGCCCACGTACTCGTTGTTCGCGGTCAGGTTCAGGGGAGTGCTGGCGCTGAGGCTGCCGCTGACGCCCGTAATCACAATATTCGTAGTGATCACGGAACCGTAATTCGAGGCGAGGGTGAGGGTAGCTGTGCCTCCGGCCGGGACGCTGGAGGGACTGAACACCGCCGTCACACCGCAGGGAAGACCCGTAGCTGTCAATGCGACGCTGCCTGTGAAACCGCCTGCCGCCGCTACGCCGACCGTGGTCGACGCGGTTAGACCGAGGCCGACGGTGAGAGCCGGCGCGGCAAGCCTGACAGTGAAGCTGGGCGGGATGTTCAAGGTCACGCTCAGGCTGAGCGAAGCCGTGGCAGTCAGGGTTCCGCTGCCGCCCTGGAGCGTAACGTTAGCCGAAGTGGCGGCTGCCGAGGATGCCGCTTGGAGTTTCAGGGTGGAGGATCCGCCTGGGGCGATCGATGCCGGAGTGAACGTGGCGGTTACGCCTGCCGGCAGCCCGGCAACAGACAGCGTGACGCTGCCGGTGAAGCCGCCGGTACCGGCGACATTAATGGTGGTGGAGGCCGAGGAACCCGCCATTACCGAAATGGCCGGGAGTGCCGCAGACAGAGTAAAGCCGGGCGGGGGCGTCACGCTCAAGCCGATCGGTATCGAGGCAGTGAGGCTTCCCGAGATGCCCGTGAGTGTAAGGCTGGCGCCGGCCACGGCGGCCGAGGATGCCGCGGTGACTTTCAAAGTGGAAGTGCCCACAGCGGCCGTTGCCTGGCTGAAGGCAGCCGTTACGCCCGCCGGTAGCCCGGCAACCGTCAGCGCCACGTTGCCAGTGAAGCCATTGGCGCCGACGACGCTAATGCTGGTGCTGGCCGAGGAGCCGGCCGCTACAGTCAGGGACGAAGGTCCGGCGGTGAGGGTGAAACTGGGCGCGGGAGTCACTTTCAGGACTATCGAAGCCGTGCCGGTCGCGCTTCCGCTGGCGCCCGTCAGCGTGAGGTTAATGGAGGATGCGGCGGCTGAAGCAGCCACCGCGAGGGTGAGGGTGGAATTGCCGCCCGGCGCAACTGACGCAGGGGCGAACGTGGCGGTTACGCCTACGGGCAGCCCCGAAACCGCCAGTGCCACGCTACCCGTGAGGCCACCGGTGCCAACGACACTAATCACCGTGGTTACCGAAGAACCCGCTGCCGCCGTCAGGGACGGGGAGGCTGCGCTCAGCGAAACTCCCTCGGCGGCAGTCACGCTCAATGCGATCTTGGCCGTGCCGGCCAGGCTCCCGCTCGAACCCGCGATGGTAATGCTGGCGGACGAGACTGGGGCCGACCCAGCCGCCGTGAGGGTCAGCGTGGAGCTGCCGCCGGGCGCAGACGACGCCGGGGTAAGCGCGGCGGTTACGCCCGCCGGCAGCCCGGAGGCCGCCAGCGCCACGTTGCCAGTGAAACCACCGACGGCGGCGACGCTAATACTGGTGGTGGCCGAAGAGCCTGCCGCCAGGGTCAAAGCCGGAGAAGCGGCCGCCAGGGTGAAGCCGGCTGCGGCAGTCAAACCGAGATTCAGCGGAGTGGCGCCCGTAACGCTTCCGCTGGAGCCTGTGACGGCAAAGGCGCCGGACGACGCCGCGGCCGAAGCAGCCGCCGTGAGTTTCAACGTGGCCGTGCCGCCCATGGCGACCGTCGCGGGCGAGAAAGCCGCCGTCACTCCCACCGGCAGACCAGAAACGCCCAGCGTCACCGTGCCCGTGAAGGCGCCCTTTGCCGTTACGTTCACCGACGTAGTAGCCGATGCTCCCGCCGCCAGTGCCACGGACGCCGGACTGGCGCTGATGGCGAAGCCGGCTGCGGTCACGCTCAGGCCGATTGGCGCCGTGCCTGTCGTGCTTCCGCTCGAGCCTGTGATGCTGATGCTGGAGGAAGACACGCCGGCCGAAGCAGATGCCGTCAGCGTCAGCGTGGAAGTTGCGCCGGGCGCGACCGTCGCGGGCGAGAAAGCCGCCGTTACTCCCGCGGGCAGACCGGAGACAGCCAGCGTCACGTTACCCGCGAAACCGCTGGTTGCCGCCACGCTCACCGAGGCGATCGCCGATGCACCCTTGACGAGCCCAAGCGACGTCGGAGTGGCGCTCACGGTAAAGCCAGGCGCGGAGGTTACGTTCAGGCTGAGGGGCGCTGTCGCCGTCAGGCTTCCGCTGGCGCCGGAGACCGTAAGGCCGGCGGAAGATACGGCGGCCGAAGCGGACGCGGTCAGCTTCAACGTGGAACTGACGCCGGCGGCGACCGCCGTTGGAGTGAACGCCGCGGTTACGCCGCTCGGCAGACCCGAAACAGACAACGTCACGCTGCCCGCAAAACCGCTAATTGCGGCCACACTCACCGGCGTAGAGGCCGACGTCCCAGCGGGAAGCGCCACCGGCGACGGAGAGGCGCTCAAGCTGAAGGCCGGCACCGCGCTCACGGTCAGGCTCAACGGCAAAGTCGCCGTCAAGCTTCCGCTGGTGCCGGTGAGGGTGACGGTTGCGGAAGACGACGCGGCGGCCGCCGCCGCGGTCAGCTTCAGCGTGGCTGTGCCGCCGGCTGCAATCGCGGTGGGTGAAAAGGCCGCGGTCACGCCGGCCGGCAATCCGGAAAATGCCAGCGTCACGCTGCCCTGGAATCCCCCGGTAGCGGTGACACCGATGCCGACGGTCACCGACGATCCGGCCGCTAGAGCCAGGGAAGACGGCGCGGCGTTGAGGGTAAATCCGAGCGCGGCCGCGGCCTGGTTCACGGTGAACGTCAACCCGGCCATGGTCACCGTCCCGGTTCGCGCGGCGCCCGAGTTCGCCGCCACCGAGTAGGCGACGCTGCCGCTTCCGGCGCTAACGCCGCCGCTGGTGATGGCGATCCAGGCGGCGTTGCTGACGGCCGTCCAGGACGCTGTGGTAGATGCGGCCGTCACCGTGACGCTGCCGGTCGCTGCCGCGGCGCCGTCCGTGACGCTGACTGGACTTAGGGAAAACGCCGCCGCCGCTTGGGTCACGGTTAGCGAGACTCCCGCGATGGCGATCGAGCCGGATCGGCTGGTTGTCGCCGAGTTTGCCGCGACGGAGTAGTTGACGCTGCCGCTGCCTCCGGCGGTGCCGGACTTGCCGCTGGTGATGGTCAGCCAACTGCTGCCGCTCACCGCCGTCCAGGAGCAGCCTGTCGCGGCGGTCACATTGATGGTATAGCTTGCGGCGGTAGCGGCCGGGGACGCACTGGTCGGGCTGATCGAATAGGTGCATGCCGAAACGGTCACCACCACCGGCAGGTAGCGGGCAATGCCTCCACCCGACGCGACGATGGTAATGGTGTGAGAGCCAGCCGGCGGTCGGGCGCTGGCGGTGAGGGTAAGCGTGCTCGTCGACGAAGCCGCGGTAAGGGTGGCCGACGAGAAACTCGCCGTCAGGCCGGACGGTACCCCGCCGGCCGAGAGGGTAACGGGCGAACTGAATCCGCCGCTTACGGTTAATTGCACGGCCACGGTGGCGTGGGCTCCGGCCACCAGCGAAACGGACGCCGGAGAAGTGCCCAAGTGAAACGTCCCCGAAGCCGCGGCATCGCTCCAATGCTTGATCAACTGGGCCGCATCGACCGAACCGAGGCCTGTGGCCTGATCGTACCCAGGCCCGGCGTTGAAGCCCTTAAGACCCGGCACGGTGTTGTTTCCGAGTGTGATGTCGTGGAAAACGGCACCGCCGCCGGCGGCCTGGCTGACCGCTAGCGAGTACAAGTTCGGGTTCACACACCCGAGCCATGCCCCTGTCTGCTGGGCGGCCAGGGCCATCAGGCCGGCGAAGCTGGGCGCCGCGGCGGAGGTTCCGCCGACGGCGTAATAGTTTCCGTTCATGTAGATCACGTAGCCGTCGTGGCCGGCGGCGCTGAGCGCCACGTCCGGAACGTCCCGCCAGCCATCGGCGGGAACGCCCGGTCCGGTCTGCCAGGCCGGCTTAGGGTAGACCATGCTGGCGCCACCCCCGGTGGCCCAAAGGTCCGAGCCGCCGGAGACCGAGCCGCTCTCGTTCCAGGCTGTTTCGGGTATGTAGCCCAGTGCGGATCCCGATGCCGACCAATAGGCGCTGGGATTTGCGGTGTCGTTGAGTTCGGTTCCGCCCACACAGGTACTGAAGGGCGAGGAACACAGGCCATTCACGCTCGCGGGATTGACAGCGGCGGAGGACGAATCCGCGTCGCAGCCGGCCGCCCCGCTGTCGCCGGAAGCGACCAGGACGGTAATGCCCTGCACCGCGGCCTGCTGCCAGAGTCCGTTCCAGAATTGGTTCTCCGACGCTCCCATGTCCAGTTCGCAACTGCCGAAGCTCAGACTGGCGACAGGCGCGAGGTTCTGATTCACGATGTACTGGGCCGAAAGCGTGGCGCCATCGCTGGTATTGGTGGATGCCGAGACAACCAGTTGAATGGCGGCGTGCGGGGCAGCCGCTCCCGACCACTCGACGTCAAGCGTGGCTTCGGTCTCCTCGTCTACCGACAGGATGCCGGGATCGGTTCCGTTGAGGACGATGGTGGGATTGTTCACGGGCAGCCCGAAGTAGCTTCGGAAAGCCTGCACGTCCGACACGTTGATATCGGTCCGGCCCACGATGGCGATCGACTGCCCGGTGCCGTCGACAGAGCTGGTGTACAGGGAAGCGGAATCGTAAATCGCGGCAAAGTCCGCCGGGGCGAGGTAGTGGTTGCCGGCGGCATCGGCGAAAAGCGGCGCGGCGTAGCCGGGGACGATGGGTTCGGCGGCGCGATGAAGCGCGTGGGCGTGAAAGTCATGTAACGACACGACCCCCCGCACCACCTCCGCCAGCGCCTCCGGTATCTGCGGCGCGGAGGCATTGGCGTAATGTCTCTTTCCATTCACGTTGTAAATATGGATCGCTGTGTGAAAGGCCGTGGCCACCTGGGCAACGGAGCCGCTAAAAACAACCGAGCGCGCCGCCGGCGAAACCGGTTCCACTTCAAAGCCATGGCCCGTCAGCCAGTTTACGATCTGGTCGAGATCCGCCGCGGAAACGCCGAAGCGGCTGCCGAAGGCCGCCGGCGTAAGCCATCGCCGATACTCCGGCGACTCGGGATCCTTCTGGGCGACCACCAGTTCATCCAGTGCCTCTTGTTGTTTCGCGTCCGGCGTGAGCACCAGCACCATGCGGTCCATGCGCGTATCCGGCGCGGCCTCGCCCTGGTCGAACTCCGGGCGCGCCAATGGGTGTACGTCGAGCGGATGCGACACCGTAACGCGATCGTCTATGACGTTGGTGATGCGGTTGCCAGGTTTCGCGGTGGGTTGCGCCGCGAGCGTAAGCTGAAAAGCAAAAAGAGCCGCCAGAAGGCCCACGAAGGGGAGCAAGGACCAGCGTGTCTTTGTCATTAACAGGCTTATCGGTAACTCCGCAGCTAACTGGTGGATAAAAAAGCGCTTACGGTGCGCTCAAACGCTTATGACTTATGGCCCGCGCCAATCTCACACTCGTAGGACTCGCCCCCAGTTTGGGCAGATACCCCTACCCTATCCCGCAAGGCCTGAGCTTTAGGCGAAATCAATTCGATGGTGCCGGTTCAGGATACCCGAGGGCCCCGCCCGCGGACGCCCGCCTTGCGCGTAGGGTGTTCTGGCGGAACCGTTCCTTAGTACACGGCTTCGTAAGTCGCTAACATATCTCCGAGCAACCGATCCCTTGGTCGCGGCTCGGAAACCCGCGAAACCGAGCCGCGACCGTGAGGGAGCAGTTGCTCATTGTGTGGCCGTAATTTCGAAATGGAGTACTTAGGGTGCGCCAAATGGCGGCCGAGATCCCACGGGCGCGGCTCCAGGCGATTGGACCAGTCATCTACGACAGGCCCTAGGTCCCCTGAGGTTCAGACCCGTATTGTCGAATGCAAAAAGGGGCGGTTGCGCTCGGGCATCTCAGGTTTAGGAGTCGCGACTTATCGGTAGCTCCGCCACGTCCATCGGTCTCAAGCTTCCGAAGTCCCGCTCGAACGCGGGAGGCTGTCCTGCTCATTCCATCGTCGAACGTTTACGCCCATCACGAGGAGCCATAGCATCAGCGATGCTTCCGCGAGGAAGCCGACGACCTTAAGATAGGTGGACAGAGCGTTCGCGAGTGGCGAAAGAAAAATCAGCCAACCCAAGCCGGCAAACGCCATCAGCACGATGGCAGGACGGTGACAAGTGGCTCGGCTACTTCGAGGAGTTCCCGGACTATTTAACGCAGGGCGACACCCTGAGCGAACTGGAAGAGAACCTCCGTGACTTGTACCGGGATTTGCGCAGTGGTGACATTCCGGGCATCCGCACCACCGCCGAGCTTGCCCTGGAATGAAACGGATTGACCTCATCCGCAAAGTGGAGCAGGCGGGGTGTTCACTGATCCGCCACGGCGGGAGGCACGATTGGTGTTACAATCCCGAAACGGGTGCATCGCAACCGATCCCATGCCATCGTGAAATCAAGGATTTCCTCGCCAAGCACATCCTGCGAAAGCTGGGGATCGAATGAAGACCTACTTCCATGTCGACATGGACGCGTTTTTCGTGTCGGTGGAAGAGCTGTTCGACCCCACGCTGAAGGGCAAACCGGTGGTGGTGGGCGGGCGGCCGGACGCGCGCGGGGTGGTATCGGCGGCCTCTTACGCAGCGCGCAAGTTCGGAGTGCATTCGGCCATGCCGCTGCGCACGGCGGCTAAGATGTGTCCGCAGGCGATTTTCCTGGACGGGCACCCGGAGCGCTATCGGGAATATTCCGAGCGCGTGTACGAGGTGCTGCATCGGTTCTCGCCGCTGGTGGAAATGGCGTCGATCGACGAAGCCTACCTCGACATGACCGGCACGGCGCGCCTGCATGGGCCGCCGCTCGAAGCGGCTCACCGGCTGCACGGGCGCATGAAGGCCGACACGCAATTGAACTGCTCGGTCGGCATTGCGAGTTCCCGGCTGGTGGCGAAAATCTGTTCCGATCAAGCCAAGCCGAATGGGGTGTTGTGGGTGATACCCGGGTGCGAAGCCGCCTTTCTGGCGCCACTCGACGTGCGCAAGATTCCGGGCGTGGGGAAAGTCACCGACGAGCGCCTTCACGCGCTGGGCATCCGCAAGGTAGGCGACCTGGCGCGGCTGGAGGAAAACTTCCTGGAGCGGCGTTTTGGCAAGTGGGGGCTGGCGCTGGCGGGCAAATCGCGCGGCCTGGACGCGGGCGGCTGGTTCGATAGCGAAATCGGCGAAGACACCGGCCCTAAATCCATTAGCCACGAGCACACTTTTTCCGAAGATACGGGGGCGGCGGCGCAACTGGAGGCGACGCTGGCGCGACTGTGCGAAAAAGTGGGCCGGCGCTTGCGCGAGCACAGCCTGCGCGCGCGCACCGTGCAGATCAAGCTGCGGTATCGCGATTTCACCACAATTACCCGAGCCGAGACGCTGGGAGGGGCCACCGATCTCGATATCGAGCTTTTCGAAGCAGCCCGCGCGCTGTTCCGCCGCAACTGGAAAGCCGGCGCCCAGGTGCGGCTGTTAGGGGTACACGCCTCCGGTTGGAGCGAAGAAGCGGCGCAGATGGAGTTGATCGACGACGGCCGCCGCCAGCGCTGGCAGCAGGCGACGGCCGCCGCCGACAAACTGCGCGACCGTTACGGCGAGAGCGCGGTCTCGCTGGCGGCCAGTTTGCGCGGGCAATTCCGCGAGCGGACTCACGAGAACCCGGCTGGGTTACCGGGCAAGAGCGGGAAAAAGGCCTGACCGCCGGCCTTGCTCGCAGCTCAGCGGGGTCACGGTCGGACTCGCCGGGGCCGTTCGCAGAGTAGTGCCGTGGAGCGCGGCCGCAGCTCGTATAATTCGCCGGCAGGTACGATCCGTTTGCCGTCCGGATCGGGCGCTGTGGTGTCGAAAACCACCTGCCAGCTTACATCCGGGGCCGATGGCAGGCGAAACTCGACGGCTTCGACGTGGGCGTTCAGCAAAATCAGAAAGGTATCGTCGCGGATGGCCCCGCCAACGGCATTCACGTCCTCTAGCGTGCGTCCGTTCAACAACAGGCCGATGCAGCGCATCCAGCCGGCGTTCCACTGGTCGGCGGACATTGCGCCCCCGTCGGAGCCGAGCCAGGTGATGTCCTTTTCGGTGTGGCCATCCACCTGGCGCAGCGGCGTGCCGGGATCGATGGGACGGTCCTGGAAGAATTTGCGGCGGTGCAGATTGGGATGGCTGCGGCGGATGTTTACCAGCCTGCGGGCGAATTCCAGCAGCGATTTCTGGCGTTCGTCCAGGTCCCACTGGTACCAACTGATTTCGTTGTCCTGGGCATACGCGTTGTTGTTGCCTTTCTGTGTGCGGCCGATTTCGTCCCCGCCGGAGATCATGGGAACACCCTGCGAAAGCAGCAGGGTGGCGAGGAAATTGCGCTTCTGGCGTTCGCGCAATTCGATGATGGCGGGATCGTCAGTGGGGCCTTCGACGCCGTAGTTATAAGAATAATTCTCGTTGCTGCCGTCGCGGTCGTCTTCGCCGTTGGCCTGGTTATGCTTCTGGTTGTAGCTGACCAGGTCGTTCAAGGTGAAGCCGTCGTGGGCCACGATGAAGTTGACGCTGGCGGTGGGGTGGCGGCCGTCGTGTTGATAGAGGTCGCTCGAGCCCGTGAGGCGGTAGCCCAATTCGGCCAGGATGCCGTGGTCCCCCTTCCAGAAGCGGCGCATGCAGTCGCGATACTTGCCGTTCCACTCGGCCCACAAGGTGGG
>JBEKZL010000380.1:0-5751 GCA_049509915.1 Bryobacteraceae bacterium
CCCGCGCGGCGTGAAGCGCAAGATGAGTAACTACCCTCTACGCCCACGCAAGCCGATGCGCACCCATCGCATCGACATATCCAAGCGTATCAGGATTGTTAAGTGAACAGTATTGGGGCTAAGCCACGTTCCCGCTCCTGCGACTCGTTGAGGCCGACACGCGCCAATTCCGGATCGATGAAGACGCAGGACGGGACCAGGCGGTCTCGCGTGCTGCGCCGGCCTCCGTCCAGGTTTTCATGAATGATCGCGAAGTCGTCCTCCGATACGTGCGTGAAGTATGGGCTGCCTGCGCAATCTCCCATCGCCCAGACGTCCGCGGCGGTTGTTTCCAGCCGATCGTTCACGCGGATGTGTCCCTTTTCGGTGACCTCGATTCCCGCCTTCTCGAGCCCGATGCCGCTCGTGTTAGGCGTGCGTCCAAGCGCGATGAGGATATCGCTTCCCTCCACCGTTCGCGGGCCCTCGCCGCTCTGGAGCTGAAGACTCACTTGTCGGCCCGAGAGGCCACTAACGCCGAGCACGTCCGTGTCCAACATCACATCGATGCCTTCATCCCGGAATAGCTGCAGAATCGCTAGCGAAATATCGCCATCGTCGTTGGAGGCAAGTTGCGAGTCGCGGGAGATCAGCGTTACGCGGCTTCCCAGTCTGCGCAGAGCCTGGCTGAGTTCCAGGCCGACGTAGCCCCCTCCCAAGACGATCAGGTGCTCGGGACGCCGCTGCAAGTCCAGTGCTTCGACATGGGTCAGCGGCTTGGCTTCGCGCAAGCCGGGCACGTCGGGTATTGTTGCGCGACTTCCGAGGTTCACGAACACGCGTTCTGCCCTCAGCGTACGTTCGCCCCCGCCGCGCAAGGCGACGTGAACGGTGCGAGGGGCGATAAATCTGCCTTCGCCGAAGATGAGCTCATCACCGCGATCCTTGTCTAGTGCCGCGCGATATTTGTCGAGATGAACCTGGATGATGCCGTCCACCATATCGCGCTTGCGCGCGTAAACTCCCGCCATGTCGATGGAGATCGGCCCGGTCTCGATCCCGAACTCCCGCTGCCTCCCAACGAGCGAGGCGACCTTGGCGGAATAAATGACATTCTTGCTCGGCAGGCAGGCAATGTTCGGGCACGATCCGCCAATATACTTCCGATCGACCACGGCGGTTCGCCTTCCTTCTTTGGCCATCGTCCAGGCCGCCAGTTTGCCGGCTGTGCCGCCGCCCAGCACGAGGACGTCGTATTTTTCTGCTTTCATGTGCTTCATCTCCTTTCGGTGGGTGGCGCTCGCCGTGACTGGCTATGCAGCGAAGGAAGCGGTCGGACGGCTCAGTATCCGGACGGCACCTCCGCGTATGCAATGCCGGTGAGATTTCCTTCCGCAAACAGCAACGTTCTCCGGTTCGACCCGTCGAGATTGGCGCTGTAGACCGAGCCGCCGAAGCCAGTAATGAACATCCGGCCGCCCTTCAGGTCCAAAGCCAGGCCGATGCCTTCCATCAAATGGGTGAAAAGGATCTCAGGCTCCTTGCCTTTAGCTGCCTCCGGGTCCATGGGTGCACGATTCACCGTGTTGCCACGCGGCGGGTCCCCGCGGTCGGTCCAATACAGCATCCGATGAACCGGATCGAGGTCCAAATCGATTGGCTCAGGAAGATTCTCAAAAAGGAGCTCAATATCGCTTCGGTTCTCGGCCGACTGGCCTTGCGGGACTTGGATGTTGGCCCGACAAATTCGGCCCCAACCTGCGTCGTGACCACCCTTCTGCGTCCAATAGAACTTGCCGCCGTCAGCGTCCACCGCAATGCCGACACACCATTTCCCCTGATCCGATCCCGGCCGTGAATCTCCTAGGCTCGTATCCACGAGAGTTTCGACTTCCGAGCCGTCCAGGTTTGCCCGCATCACCCGCATGCCTTCCCGGTCCGACCAGTAAAGCTTGCCGCTCCTCTTCTCCATCTGGAGCTGCTTCGGTGTGAACGTACCACCAGGCGGAATGATGGTGATCATGTTCTTGCCGTTGAGATCCGACCGCATGATCGAGCCATCGTTCCTCTCGGGATTACCCATATT
The DNA here is from genome assembly GCA_049509915.1 of Bryobacteraceae bacterium. Lineage (GTDB taxonomy): Bacteria > Acidobacteriota > Terriglobia > Bryobacterales > Bryobacteraceae > JBEKYD01. The sequence goes on from JBEKZL010000380.1 coordinate 2,066, forward strand.
GGTCCAGTAGATGTGCCCGGCGGCGACATCGAGCACCAGACCATCGGGCAATCTCCGGCCTTCGTTGATGATGGTCTTCAAATCGGAGCCATCAGGGTTTGCGGACAGTATCCGGCCGCCGCTGAGGTCCAGGAAGAAGAGCCTGCCGGACGCGGGTACGTCTATCGGATCTGTGTCTATCGGTGTGGAAGCTATCGCGCTCAGATGGTATTGTTCCCGGAAAGTTGGTGTGAATGGCCAGCAACTCCGGAGGCGCCTGTTTGGCCATCGCAGTACAAACGCCCGCGCCCAAGTCGCCGCCTTGAGCCACAAATTGCGTGTAACCGAGGCGCTGCATTAACACGACCCAGGCGCGCGCGGTGCGCTCGGCGCCCCAGCCGGCAGTGGTCGGCCTTGCCGAGAACCCGAACCCCGGTAGCGACGGAATCACCAGATGAAAGGCGTCCGGTGCACTCCCGCCATGTGCCGTGGGATTGGTAAGCGGATCGATAATCTTTAGCTGCTCCATCACTGAGCCGGGCCATCCGTGCGTGACGATCAGGGGCAACGCATTTTCATGTTTCGAACGAACGTGAATGAAATGAATGTCCAGCCCATCGATCTCGGTGATGAACTGCGGCAGGGCGTTCAGTCTCGCCTCGATCTTGCGCCAGTCGTAGTCTGTGGCCCAATAGCGGGCAAGTCCCTGAATTGTCGCAAGGGGCGCACCTTGCGATTCATCCCCGACCGTTTCCCGATCAGGCCACCTTGTCGAGTTGAGGCGCCTGCGCAATTCGGTAAGTTCCGTTTCTGGAACATTCACGCGAAACGGACGAATAGTCGTCTTGTCGGCTGCCAGTGTAGAACTGGTTTGGGCCATGGTGTTCCCCTTTTGAGCAGTATTGGATTGCGAATCTGCAAATGCCTCGGCGATCGTCGCTGGTCTGAACGCGGCTGCCAAGCCTAACATCGAGCTCGCCTTGAGCAAGCTACGGCGCGATCTGTGATCTGTTTCTTTCATTGGGTGCTCCCTTCGTGCGGTTCTGTCTTCTTCAAGCGGTGGTGGGTTTCGCCCGCAGGTTTCTGTGGCTGTTCCCCGTCCTTCACCAATTCGCTGGATTCGCCTGCCTCTTCGGATTCAGCGCCTTCATCTCATTGAGTTCGTCGGCCGTGATCTGGGGCAAGTGCCGGATGAACAAGACGAGGCGCCAGGTTTTCTCGGGGGTGTGCACTTCGCTGAAGGCTGGCATGCCGCTCAAACGAACTCCATTTTGAATTGTGTAATAGAGCTCGCCATCGCTCTTGTTCTGCGTCCCGGCCGCACGCAAGTCGGGCGGTTTCGGATATACTTCGCGATTCGGCCGGAGAAACTCGACATCACAAAGTCGATGGTTTTCGGCACGATGAAGCGGGAGTTCTACCTCAAGCACTACGACCCGCAGCGGTGGGTGGTGGATAGCCGGACGGACAGGGAGGTTTGATATATGGCTACGGAAATCGAAGAGCGCTTTGAGGTTATCGAGGAATGCTACGAGTTCATGTTGGCTTATGCCGCGCAGGGCCTCGCAAGTGACAAAGGCAGCCAGTCAGGCAAACAGGTAAGGGAATTTCTAACTCGCGCGGTCGAGGCTCTTGCTGGGCTCACGGAAAGGTGTGCGGAGGCAATGGGGGACGACCAGCCGTCGTTCCTGGCCGTGTTGGCGCGCGACGCGAGAGACTCGCTGGCGGCTATGGATCTCGTCCTGGCGCAACCTACAATCAGCTCTCAAATGATCGACAACCTGAACGCCTCTGTGCATGTTCGCGCGCTGCTTACGGATGTGTTCCTGCTGGGCGAAGTCCTCCGCACGCAGCGAGTCGCCGCGGCCGCCGCTTTTTGAAAACGAGGAGAAGCGCTATGACAACGCCAGGAGAAGACGTTTCCTGGAAATCGCCACGGGCGCTTCGGTGCTCGCGGGCGTGTCGGGGTTCGCGAAAGGAGCGGATTCCATGGGAGAAGTTCCCCGCCGCAGGCTCGGCCACACCGGGGAAATGGTCTCCATGGTCGGGCTCGGCGGATACCATCTTGTCCGGCCAGACCTCGAAGAGGCGGAAAGTATCCGCATCGTGCGCACGGCCATCGATCAAGCGAAGCGGCTCGTGAGAGCATGATTCCGAATTTCAATCAAGCGCACGCCGCGACGCGATTTCACGTCGCAGGTTAGGTGCCATTCAAAGGAGAACGAACCGTGGAAGACAAGACACTCGTCAACTCTAGCTTTTCGGCAATAGTAAACGCGCCCGTCGAGAAGGTGGATATTCCGTCCTGGTGCTTTGCGCTATCCGAGTCGGAATACCAATCCTGCTCCCCGGCTCACTGCTCGGCAGGCGCCACCACGGCACCTGACGGCCGGCGCATGTCGATCAATGTCGAAGTCCTGGGTGGAAGTCTGATGGTGCAGCACTGTATCGAGGAGATTGGGCGCCCCGACCACCTGCGCCTGGTTTCTACCTCGGACGTGTTTACGCCCACCGGCCGCACAAAAATAGGAGTGATCTGGGACCTGAGCGTCAGGAAGATCGATGACAATACGTGTGAATTCAACAATACCGTTCATAGCTCTTCAACGCCGGAACTCCTGGACTTCCTCGGCAAACAGGGCATACCGTGGGAAGTTTTCCAGGGTGCGCGTAAGCCAATTTCGGAAGCTCACAACCGCCAGGAGACGCCACTCTTCGCCAAAAGCATCGAGCGGCACGCGTTACGGCAAAAATAGCGGAGGTAGCCATGGCCAAACTGACATATGACAAGATCATAACCGGACTTCTGGTAATCGATCCGTATAACGACTTCATTTCTGAGGGAGGCAAGGTATGGGACCGATTGAAGGGTGTCGCGGAAGCAAATCGCTGCATTCCTCATATGCTGCAAATGCTGAATGCGGCGCGGGATGCCGGGCTTCACGTATTCTATGCACTACATCATCGATACCGCCCCGGCGACTACGAGACATGGAAGTACGTAGCGCCGATTCAGAAGGCAGCGTGGTCGCGAAGGACGTTTGAATATGGCACGTGGGGTGGCGAGATCCGGCGCGAGTTCGAGCCTCAGCCGGGCGATATCGTGGCAATGGAGCATTGGTGTTCCAGTGGCTTCGCCAACACGGATTTGGATTTGCAGTTGAAGAAATACGGCATCCACCAACTCATTGTCATGGGACTTATCGCACACACCTGCGTGGAGGCAACGGTTCGTTACGCCGCTGAACTCGGCTACGAGGTTACGATGGTGCAGGAGGGATGTAGGCTGACCGCGAAGGGTAAGCGCATCTGGTCTCGCCAAGCTGTATGGCACATTCTCCAAAATCCTGTCTATCAGGGCACAGCGGCATATGGCAAAACGTTAATGGCGCCACGCACAAAGAAGTCCCGCCTGCGACCAGCCCGGGGCCGACAAGCCGAACCTCGCCGGAGCCATTCCGCGGTTTCAGTTGCCCAAAGCGAATGGGTCTTCATGCCCGCGCCGGCGATTGTAGATCGTGCACTTTTTGCGGCGGCCCAAGATCAATTGATTCGTCAGAAAAATCTGTGGGTGAGTTCCGGCTCGGGAGTTTTCCAAGTGAGTGATAGAGCGCTAGTTCGGTGACGCGGAAGGTTCGGAACCCGTAGGATTTTCTCATGGTGACTTTTGCTTTGTTGTTCAGACCCTCGATGACGCCGCTGGAGAA
>JBEKZL010000381.1:0-9925 GCA_049509915.1 Bryobacteraceae bacterium
TTCGAGATCCGGCGCAGGATCACGTCGCAATAGGACGGACTGATTTCGCAACCCAATCCGATCCGCCCGAGTATTTCCGCAGCGGCCATCGTGGTCCCGCTCCCCAGGAACGGATCGAACACAACGTCGCCGCCGTCCGTGAACGCCTTGACGAAAAACTCTGCCAGCCCGCGAGGGAAGGGAGCGGAGTGCGATCCCTGGTTGGATTCTGTCCTCGCCTCGATGACATTGCTCGGTCGCGCGACGCCCCGAAAGCGTCCATCGTCGTCGGCCGCGCCCGATTTCTGGGCCGCAGCTCCGCGCGCTCCGGTGCCCAACAGTCCGCTGCCGGATGTCGATTTGGGGTTGTTGGGCGAGTAGTCGAAGCAATCCTCGGAGACATGCCCGACCGCCTTGGGACGAAACTTGATCTCGCTCTGGCGACAAAAATGGTAGACGGGCTCCCAGGCGTTCTTGAAGCGATTTCCCCAGCCGCCCGGCACACCGTTATCGGTCTTGCGCCAGCAGAATTCATCGACGAAGCGCCATCCCCACAACCGTCGATGCGCGAGGACAAGATCCATCACGTACAGATTCCGCTCGCCTTCGTCCGCGTGGGCTTTGATGTTGAGGAAGTACGAGCCGTCGGGCGCCAGAATCGCCTGTATGTTGGCAGCGACATCGCGAAACCAATCGCAGTACTCTTCCGGAGGCACCGGCTTGAAGCCGCTGGTGGAATCGTACTCACGCTGCGTGGCGTAGGGCGGCGAAGTAACCACCACGTTCGCGCGCTTCCCTTCGAGTACCTTTTCGATGACGCCAAAATCGCGGCAGTCGCCGCAGATCAGCCGATGGCTTCCGATCAACCACACGTCGCCGGGCCGCGTGATCGGCTGGCTGGGTGGTCCCGGAATCGGTTCTTCGTCTTCCGGTTCAGAACCATCACCGTCATTCGCCAGCAGCGCTTCCAACTCGTCGTCAGAGAATCCAACGAGCCGGAGGTCCAGGCCCTCGTGCTCCAGATCGACGAGTTCCGCGGCCAGGATCTTCTCGTCCCAGCCCGCATTTTCCGAGAGCTTGTTGTCCGCGATGATGTACGCGCGCCGCTGCGTTTCGCTGAGATGGTCCAGCACAACGACGGGGACTTCCGGCAGGCCCAACTTCCGCGCCGCCAGCAGACGACCATGGCCGGCGACTATCCCGGCGTTGCTATCGACCAGGATTGGGGCGTTGAAGCCGAACTCCGCAATGGAGGCCGCGATCTGCGCAATTTGGGCGTCCGAGTGCGTGCGCGCATTCCGCGCGTATGGGACCAGGCGGCCGACCGGCCAGATCTCGATGCGCCGCGCCATCTGCGGCGCGATAGATGTCGTGGTCAATTGCCTGAAGCCTCGTTCTTGCGGGCCACCACATTCAGCGCGGCCTGGCGGGCCTGTTCATCGGCCACGCCCTGGATCTGGCCATCCCTGTGCGCCAGAGCGGCGTGCTCCCGCATGAATGCGTCGAGGCGGGAGTTCACCGACAGGTGCGTCTCCTGCGCCTTCAGATAAGCCATCACGCCCGCGACGGTCGGAGCCAGCCCCTTGGCCACCTGCGCAACGACGTCCAGCGCATCGGCTTTCGGACGGAGCCAGACAATCACAAGCACCAGAACCGCCGCGACCGCAGTGAGAATCACCACAGCCCAGACGTAGGGAGCATTAGAGGAAACAAGCTTCGCCGTGAATGTGGAATCGCGGTCCGCCGTCATGGTACTCCTCCTTGTCTTTCCCGGTGCCCGGTTCCTGCTCGCGGCGTTGGCCGAGATCCCGCGCCCGGTGGCCAACGGTTGGCCCGTGTTGCGCCCGTCGCGGCCGGTTGGCCAGTGGTGCCAGTCCGTCCTGGCGGCGCGAACGGGGCGCGCCGGGTGGGGTGACCACTGACCACCTCTTTTTTCGGCTGACGCTAGCGAAGTTGCGCTACTCTTCAACGCGCCGCCGAAATCTGCCAGGAAGTACCTATCGCTCTAACGTGCCCTCTAGCGCGGCGAACAATCGCCCCGCGAGCACGAGCGATGTACCGCCCACCGATGTTGCGTCGCTGGCTTGTCACGGGACCAAGCAGTCCGCGACCACCTGGAGAAAGGCTGTTCGCATCTCCGGCGGCGCATAAGTCGTCCCGTCGCGGTTGCCGCCAAGACGCTTGAGGTCCCACGCCGGCCCGTGCTCCAGAAGCTCTTTGATGCTGTATCTGGTACCCATCACGGAGCTGACCGACATCGGCTTCGGTTCGCCAGGCCGGAGGAAGAGGATCGCTCGGTTGATGTGGCCCTTGCGATGCCGTACCACGCGTGCCACCAGTCCCGCCGATTGCAGTCGCGCCAACCGTTGTTCGGACACGCTGGCGTAGAGACTGCCGTCGGCCTGGTAGACGGGAATCGAGGCATTCATGACTTTTGGACACACGTGGAGTAGTAGGCACTGCTGCGGGAAAGAGATTCACGAGCGTCCCGGCGCTCGAAGCGCAGACGCGACACGAACTCCGCGTCCGTTCTAATTCTCTCAGAAACGGCACCGTGGAGCAATGCTTATGTTAGCGGAACTACCTTTGTTTTCTTTTGGTTGAGGGCGCTCCGCGACGCCAAAACATCGCGCGATGGCTACCATGCATACCATGCCTACCAGCGCTCCCCGAATCACGTCGCGTTGGGGCGGTGGTCCTGATAAGGACGATGAATTCTTCGTCCTGGCAGACAACAAGACCAATGATGGCTACCATGGTTCCCACGAGTACCAAGTGATTACAAACAGTGGAGATTCATTGGTATCCATGAAGGTTCATGGCTACCATGGCCGTTTGACCGGATTCGGCCGTGCTCGTCCGCGTTGGTCGCACGATTGCACCGCGCATGCGCGCGCGGTTGAAAATGCCTCCACAAAGCGTCGTCCAAGACGAAGAATTACGTTCCCTATATAGGACCACCGTGCGGAGGCGCGCCCCGTCAGCGGCGGCGTGACACCATACAATCGTAGAGACTGACCACGGACGAATGGCCACCCATCCTTGCCAATTGTCCCTGGAGAACCGCCGGGATGGTGGATCGGCTGGCGAAGACTCGCTGGCTGCAAGATTGCGCAGCACAATCCGTGAGGTGTTATCGTGAGCGAGAGCTTCTCAATTACGGTCACCGAACGGGCTGGCCAGGCAGCCGTCAGGAGCAGAGCCAAATATGGACAACCAATTCTTCGAGAGGCCGATTCTCAATTCGCCCTATGACGAACCGATCCGCCACTGGGAGCTTGATGACCAAGGCCAGCCGACGCAGCGGATTATCGAAACGCGACGCCGCGCGCAGTTCATTTCGCCAATTCCCAAGCCGCGGAAGCGCAAGGGGAAGGCGGATCAGCAGCAGATAGTCTTCGACGAAGGCGAGGGGCTTTCCACTGAAAAACAGCAGTACGACCAGACATCCATCATCAACGAGCTTCGTCATCATGTAGACCAATGGCGCCGCTGGCCGAACCCAAACGAGTGGCAGGTCACCCCCGAAACCACACGCCTTCTCCAGCATTGGCGCACTCACAAATTCAGTGGCATCCGGCCGTTTTTTTGTCAAATTGAAGCTGTTGAGACCGCCATCTGGCTGACCGAGGTCGCGCCCAAAACGAAGACCGGCAAGGCCTTCCTGGAACATCTTGCCAACGCGAACCACGATGCAAACCCCGAGCTCACGCGCCTCGCTTTGAAGCTCGCCACCGGCGCCGGCAAGACCACCGTCATGGCCATGATCATCGCATGGCAAACTATAAACGCCGTGCGCCGGCCCGGCAGCGGAAAATTCACGCGCGGCTTTTTGGTGGTATCTCCCGGCCTAACCATCCGCGACCGGCTCCGCGTGCTACAGCCCAACGACCCGGATAGCTACTACGCCAGCCGGGAACTGGTGCCTGGCGACATGCTTGGCGATATCGAGCGCGCCAAGATCGTTATCACCAACTACCATGCCTTCGGACTTCGTGAGCGAATGGAGATCTCGAAGGGCGGCCGATCCCTGCTCCAGGGTCGCGGCGAAGAGTTGAAAACTCTGGAAACCGAGGGGCAGATGGTCCAGCGGGTGATGCCGGACCTCATGGGGCTCAAGAATATCCTGGTGCTCAACGACGAGGCTCATCACTGCTACCGCGAAAAGCCCGGCGAACATGACGACACCGACCTGAAAGGGGATGACAAGCAAGAGGCAGAGAAGAACAACAAGGCTGCCCGGCTCTGGATCTCCGGTCTGGAGATCGTCAACCGAAAGCTTGGCATCACGCGAGTCATTGACCTCTCCGCGACGCCGTTCTTCCTCCGGGGCTCGGGCTATGCCGAGGGCACGCTCTTCCCCTGGACCATGAGCGACTTTTCGCTGATGGACGCCATTGAATGTGGCATCGTTAAGCTGCCCCGCCACCCTCGACCCGCTTAGCCTCCCCGTTGAGTTGCAAACCGCGCTGGAGGCCCTCTACGGTCACTATGAAAAGACCTACCAACTGTGGAGCGCCGCCGGCGTTCGGGTTCCTCCTTGCTTCATCGTGGTCTGCAACAACACGTCCGCATCCAAGCTGGTCTACGATTTCGTCTCCGGTTTCCACCGGACGAACGAAGATGGCTCCACCACGCTCGAAAACGGACGCCTGGCGCTGTTTCGGAATTTCGACGAGCATGGCAACCAACTCGCCCGGCCCAATACGCTGCTGATCGATAGCGAGCAACTGGAATCCGGCGAGGCGCTGGATGAGAACTTCCGCGAAATGGCGACTGACGAGATCGACCGCTTCCGGCGCGAGATTATCGAACGCACCGGAGACCGCCAGCAGGCCGAAGGCCTTACCGACCAGGAACTGCTGCGGGAAGTTATGAACACCGTGGGCAAGGAAGGCCGTCTGGGCGAGTCGATTCGGTGTGTTGTGTCGGTGTCCATGCTCACCGAAGGCTGGGACGCCAACACCGTCACGCACGTCTTAGGGGTGCGAGCGTTCGGCACGCAGCTTCTCTGCGAGCAGGTAATTGGCCGCGCGCTCAGGCGCCAATCCTACGATCTCAATGAAGAGAACCTTTTCAACGTCGAGTATGCGGACGTGCTGGGGATTCCATTCGACTTCACGGCGAAGCCGGTCATCGCCCCACCGCAGCCGCCCCGAGAAACCATTCAAGTAAAGGCCGTTCGTCCCGAACGCGATGCCCTGGAAATCCGATTTCCAAGGGTTTCCGGATACCGGGTGGAGTTGCCGGAGGAACGCCTCACCGCCGACTTCAATGCCGATTCGGTGCTGGAGTTGACCCCCGATCTGGTCGGGCCTTCCATCACCAAGAACGAAGGCATCATTGGCGAAGGCGTGGAACTCACACTGGAGCACCTGGGCGATATGCGGCTCTCGACGCTGCTGTTTCACCTGGTGAAGCGCCTGATCTATACCAAGTGGCGCGACACGGGCGAAGATCCCAAACTCCACCTTTTCGGACAGCTTAAGCGGATCACCAAGCAGTGGCTCGATACCTGTCTGGTCTGCAAGGGCGGCACCTATCCTGCCCAACTCATGTACCAGGAGCTTGCCGACATGGCGTGCGAGCGAATTACCGCCGCCATCACCCGGAAATTGGTGGGCACGAGCCCCATCAAGGCCGTTCTTGATCCGTACAACCCCACAGGTTCCACCAACCACGTAAAGTTCAACACGTCGAGGACCAGCCGATGGCAGACCGATGCGCGCCGGTGCCACATCAACTGGATCATCCTGGATAGCGATTGGGAAGCCGAGTTTTGCCGCGTAGCTGAGTCCCACTCGCGGGTGAAGGCCTACGTGAAGAATCACAACCTCGGTCTGGAAGTGCCCTACCGCTACGGCTCTCAGGCCCGCAAGTACCTTCCGGATTTCATCGTGCTGGTGGACGACGGTCGAGGCGACGGCGACCTGCTCCATCTGATCGTGGAGATCAAAGGCTACCGGAAAGAAGATGCCAAGGAGAAGAAGTCCACCATGGAGACCTATTGGGTGCCGGGCGTGAACAACGACGGCCGATATGGCCGCTGGGCGTTCGCCGAGTTTACCGAGGCATACATGATCGAGGCAGACTTCAAGGCTAAGGTCGAAGCGGAATTCAGCCGAATGATTGACTCAGTGACCGCGCAGGCGGTGGTGTAAGGAGCCAGCATGGCCACGAAATCAACGAAACCAGGAAAGCAAAAGACTGTGGAAACCCTGACCCATGAGGAGGCTTCGCGCAAGAATATTCCAACCGCCGAGTTTCAGTCGGTAATGCGGAAGGACGAGCAAACTCCGATTCGCGTCGCTTATGAGCGGCGCAACCGCGACCTGGACCCGCAACTGGTGTGGCGCGGCAAGGACGAACAGGACTGGTCCGATCTGGTGACGCATGCGCCGCCGCTCTACATTCAGGAAAAGGTACATCCGAAGGTTTTGATTGACGATCTGTTGCGCCGTAGCAAAGCCGATCAGGAATCCGCCGAGGATCAAATAAACCTCTTTGCCGATTTCAACGGCCTCCCGGACGATGACGCCAAGACCGAGTTCTACCAGCACGATGCGAACTGGAGCAATCGCATGATTCTCGGCGACAGCCTGCAGGTGATGGCATCGCTGGCGGAACGAGAGGGGCTACGGGGACAGGTTCAGTGCATTTACATCGACCCGCCATACGGGATCAAGTTCAACTCGAACTTTCAGTGGTCCACAACCACGAGAAAGGTATCGGATGAAGCAACTCAAATCACTAGGGAGCCAGAACAAGTCAAAGCCTTTCGCGACACTTGGAGGGACGGAATTCATTCATACCTAACGTATCTCCGGGATAGGTTGTCAGTAGCCCATGAGCTACTGGCTGAGAGGGGATCGTTGTTCTTACAGATTGGTGACGAAAACGTTCACATAGTTCGGTCACTGCTGGATGAAGTATTTGGTCCTGAGAATTTCTTCGCCCAGATTAACTTCAAGAGTACAGATCCACTGGGTCAGAAGGGGTTGCCAAAAACTTACGACTACATCGTTTGGTACTGTAAGGACAAGTCGGCCGCGAAATTCAGACCGCTTTTTTCAGAGAAGCAGTTTGATGACGACCCGGAGTTCCGTTATGACGTGGCTTTTCCCGGACCTCTCGGTATTATGTCGCGCAGCGGTGATTCCGAGATCCCCATCGAACGATTAGCGAGGCGGAGGGGCGCATGGTCATCCGGCTACACCCAAAGCTGCACGTTCAGTTTCGATCTGTTCGGTAGAAGGGCTGACCCACAAAAAGGAAAGAGCTGGGCGACCCATCCCGCGGGCGTCGAGACCCTAAAGAAGGCGGACCGCCTATTTTGGATCAACACAGGGGTCTACATGAAGTCATTCCTTTTGGACTACCCGGTCACCCAGATCAATAACAACTGGTCGGATAAGCCCGGAGCGGGAAGTGAGATTTACGTAGTCCAGACGGCCGCAAAATTCATCGCACGCTGCGTTCTAATGACCACCGACCCAGGCGACCTCGTGCTGGACCCAACCTGTGGATCGGGCACGACCGCCTACGTGGCGGAACAATGGGGACGTCGCTGGATCACGATCGATACCTCTCGTGTCGCGCTCGCGCTTGCAAGGGCGCGCGTCATGGGCGCGCGGTACCCCTTTTACGTGCTTGCGGACAGCAAGGACGGTCAGCAGAAGGAAGGCGAAGTCACCCACTCGGTTCCGTCCGAGGCTCCGACGTACGGCAACATCCGTCAGGGCTTTGTGTATGAGCGCGTGCCGCACGTCACGCTCAAATCGATTGCCAACAACGCCGAGATCGTCGTGATCTGGGAGAGATTCCAAGGCAAACTCGAACCACTACGCGGGCAACTCAACTCGGCACTCAAGCAGAACTGGGAAGAATGGGAAATCCCCCGCGATCCTGGCGAGAAATGGCCCCAGAATGGCAAGCAGCTACACGCCGAGTGGTGGCAGCAACGTATTGCGTGCCAGAAGGAGATCGACGCCTCCATCGCAGCTAAGGCTGATTTCGAATACCTCTACAACAAGCCCTACGAAAACAAAAAAAAGGTCCGCGTAGCCGGGCCATTTACCGTCGAAAGCCTTTCGCCGCACCGCGTGCTGGCCGTCGACGAGAACGACGAACTGATCGACGGTGCTACGGCATCCAAAGGTACCGACGAGCTGGGCTTCGTCCAGATGATTCTGGAGAACCTCAAAACGGCCGGCGTGCAGCAGGCGCACAAGGAAGACAAAGTCACCTTCACGTCGATTGCTCCTTGGCCGGGCGCTCTGGTCTGCGCCGAGGGCCGATATACGGAGGGCGACAAAGACTCCGGCACAGAGAAGCGCGCGGCCATATTCATTGGGCCGGAGTTCGGTACGGTGTCCCGCCCGGATCTGGTCGCCGCCGCCCGCGAGGCGGGCGACGCCGGCTTCGACGTGCTGATCACGTGCGCCTTCAACTATGATGCCCATTCCTCGGAATTCAACAAGCTTGGCCGCATTCCGGTGCTCAAGGCGCGCATGAACGCCGATCTGCACATGGCCGACGACCTGAAGAATACCGGCAAGGGCAATCTGTTCGTCATCTTCGGCGAGCCGGATATCGAGATTCTCCCGGTGCCGGGCGGGCAGATCGAGGTGAGGGTCAACGGCGTGGACGTATTCCATCCGAACACCGGCGAGGTCCGCAGCGACGGCCCCGATGGGATCGCCTGCTGGTTCATCGACACCGACTACAACGAAGAGAGCTTTTTCGTCCGCCACGCCTATTTCCTGGGAGCGAACGATCCTTACAAGGCACTCAAAACCACGCTGAAGGCCGAGGTCAACGAAGAAGCCTGGGCCACGCTGAACAGCGACACATCGCGGCCCTTCAACAAACCCGAGTCCGGGCGCATCGCGGTGAAGGTCATCAACCACCTTGGCGACGAGGTAATGAAGGTGTTCCGGGTGGACTGATGGAATTCCGAATCGCCGACACGTTTACGGACAGCCTCGCAAAGCTCAACGGCGACGAGCAGAAGGCAGTCAAGACCGCTGCCTTTGATCTCCAGTTGAACCCGGCTCATCCGGCGCTGCAATTCCACAAGCTCGACAAGGCGAAAGACCCCCACTTCTGGGCGGTCCGCGTGAGTCTCGACATCCGCCTGATTGTGCATAGAACCGAGTCCGGCTTATTGCTGTGCTACGTCAACCACCACGATAACGCTTATCACTGGGCGGAACGGCGTAAGTTGGAAACCCACCCGAAGACTGGCGCGGCGCAATTGGTGGAAATTCGGGAGACGGTCCGGGAAATCACCATTCCCAAATACGTGGAAGTGGAGCAGGCGGTGCCGGCGAAAGCGCCCCTGTTTGCCGGTATCCCCGACGAGCAGCTACTGGGATACGGCGTGCCGTCGGAATGGTTGGACGATGTGCGCAGGGCAACTGAAGCCACAGTGCTGGAGTTGGCCGAGCATCTACCAGCCGAGGCTGCCGAGGCCCTGCTCAATCTGGCCACTGGCGTAACGCCGCCGGTTAAGCAGTTGGTGCCCGCCACCGCCGGTCCATTCGATCACCCCGATGCTCAGCGCCGTTTCCGGGTGATGAGCAATCTCGAAGAACTCGAGCGCGCACTCGACTATCCCTGGGACAAATGGACGGTCTTCCTCCACCCGGCACAGCGCCAGTTGGTTGAACGCGGCTACAACGGCCCGGCGCGCGTTTCGGGGTCGGCGGGAACGGGAAAGACCATCGTGGCGCTCCATCGCGCGGTCTTCCTTGCCCGAGCCAACCCGGACGCCCGAGTCCTGCTCACCACCTTTTCCGATACTCTATCGAATGCCCTGACAGCGAAACTGCGCCGCCTAATCAGCAACGAGCCACGTCTTGGCGAACGCGTGGAAGTCCACGCGATGAACGCGATTGCGAGGCGGCTTTATGAGCTAAATTGCGGCCGTCCACAAATCGCTTCC
>JBEKZL010000382.1:0-5748 GCA_049509915.1 Bryobacteraceae bacterium
GCCACGGGCGCTTCGGGCGCGGGCACCCGGGCAGCCACCCGATTCAGAATGTCGCGCGCCGCCTGGGGCGGCAGCGTCAAGTGGCTGGCTTGCTCCCCGTGCTCCACGCCGGACTCCACCAGTCGCTCGATGGCCGGATCAAGAAACCATGCCGGCAACTCGCCGCTGCGGTTCAAATAGGGCTTGACCAGCGCGCGCCGGATCGCCTGGCGCACATACTCGGTCAACAGGACGGGATTGCGCACGGAAACCGACGCCTCTCCCAGCGCCTCCAGAATCGAAACGGCGTCGCGAATGGAAACCCGTTCCCGCAGCAGGTTTTGCAGCACCCGCTGCACGCTCGCCAGCGGCAGCAGTTTCGGCACCAGGTCCTCCACCACCTTGGGATGCTCGATGGCCACGCGGTCCAGCAAGCGCTTGGCGTCCTGGCGGGAAAACAGTTCGTGGGCGAAACGCCGGATGAGTTCCGCCAGGTGCGTCCCCAGGACGCTCACTCCGTCAACCACCGTATAGCCGGCCATGCGGGCTTTCTCGGCGCGCTCGGCGGGCACCCAGAGAGCCTGGATGCCAAAAGCGGGCTCCCGCGTCGGTTGACCTTCGATCGCCGGATCGGCCGGGCCGGAAGCGATGGCCAGCTCGCAATTCTGCGGCAGCTCATAGCGCGCCACTTCCACGCCCTTCAGCGCGATTACGTACTCGCGGCTGCGCAGCGAGAGGTTGTCCATCACGCGCACGGGCGGCAGCAAGTATCCCAGATCGGTGGCCAACTGTTTGCGAATCGCCGAGATGCGCCGCAGCAGCGGGGAATCCTGAGCCCCTTCCACCAGGCCCACTAAGCCCAGCCCCACCTCGACGGCCAGCGGATCGACCCGGAGCATGGCCTCTACATTCTCCTTGGCTGCCGGCTTGGTTTCGGGCGATGGAGCGGTGGCCTGCTGTTCCCGGCGGCGCAACCGCCATCCCACCACCCCGGCGCCGCCTCCCAAGATCAGAAAGGGGAGCTTCGGCAAGCCCGGCATGGCGGCCAGCGCCAGCAGAACCCCCGCCGCGAGCAAGAGCGGCTGTGAATTTCCCAAAATCTGCTTCTGGAATTCCGCTCCCAGGCGGGCGTCGGAACTGGCGCGGGTGACGATCAGGCCGCCCGAGATCGAAATCATCAGCGCCGGAATCACCGTTACCAGGCCGTCCCCGATGGTCAACGTGGTATAGGTTTGGAGGGCTTTGAGCAAATCCATGTCGTGCTGCAGAACGCCGATCAAGAATCCGGCCACGATATTGATCCCGGTGATCAGAATGCTGGCCACTGCGTCCCGCTGGGTGAAGCGCGATGCGCCGTCCATGGCCCCATAGAACTCCGCTTCCGTGGAAAGCTGCTTGCGCCGCCGCTTGGCCTCGGTTTCGTCGATCAGCCCGGCATTCAGGTCCGAGTCGATTGCCATCTGCTTGCCAGGGAGCGCATCCAAGGTGAAGCGCGCGGTGACTTCGGAGATGCGGACCGCGCCGTGGTTGATGACTACATACTGGATGGCGATCAAGACCAGGAAGATCACGGCGCCAATGATATAGTTGCCACCCACCACAAAACTGCCGAAGGCGCCGATCACCTCACCGGCCGCGGTCGTTCCCGTGTTGCCGTTGAGCAGGATCAGGCGCGACGACGAAATGTTCAGGGCCAGCCGAAACAAAGTGAGCAATAACAGAGTCGTCGGAAAGGAGGTGAACTCGACCGGGCGGATCAGGTAGAGGGAGACCATCAGCACCATGATCGACATCAGAATGTCGGTCGCGATCAGCAGATCGAGCATCCAGCCCGGCAGCGGCGTGATCAGCGAGATCACAATGGCCAGCACGGCCAATGGCACCGCCATCTGACCCAGTGTCTCGAGAGGCAATTGAGCCATCCAGCGGTTCAGGGGCGGAGCTATGGCTTTGCCGGGTGTCATGCGCTCACCGTGGCAGTTTCCCGTTCATAAGTTTGAAGATGTAAGCCAGGATTTCGGCCACCGCGCGATACAGGTGGGGTGGAATCTCCTGTCCGACCTCGACCGAGCCATACAGCGCTTGCGCGAGCGGCGGATTCTCGATGATCGGTACCTGATTTTCGATTGCGATCTGCCGGATCCGTTGCGCCAGGTAATTCTTCCCCTTGGCGACCACCAACGGGGCCGCCATCCGCTCCATTTCGTAGCGGATCGCCACCGCGAAGTGAGTCGGGTTGACCACCACGGCGGTAGCTTTGGGTACTTCTTTCATCATCTGCCGCCGGGCCCGGTCCCGTCGCAGGCGGCGGATGCGGGCCTTCATCTGCTGATTGCCCTCGACATCCTTGATTTCTTCCTTGATTTCCTGACGGCTCATGCGCAGTTCCTGCCGGTAGCGCCGCAACTGGCGGAACAGATCCACCGCGCCGAACACCAGGAACAGGCCCGCGGCCTTCCACAACAGGCTCATCATGGTGCCGCTCATCAACTGAATGGCGCCGCGCACGCCGGCCAGGGGCAAAACCAGAAACTGGTCCAGCCGGTCGCGCACCACCACCCAGACCGCCCATAGGAATAGAGGGATCAGCAGCGCCGCTTCGACCATCGACACCAGGTTCTGGCGCGGCAAGTCGCGCAAGCGTGCGGCCGGGTTGAGCCGTCCGATATCCGGGGCGAGTTTGCTCAGGCTCCATCCAAATCTGGTAGTGGCAAGGCGCACCGCCACCGTGATCAGAGCCACCGCCAGTCCGCCGGCGATGAGCGGCGTCAGATAGCTCCACAACAACAGGCGAGCGGTGTGAACGATGTCGGCGGTCGAGAGTTGCGGCATGAACGCCAAATCCACCAGGTCCCGCATCAACCGGCGGAATCCCGCCAGCGAGTTTCCGGCGGCCATGCGGATCAGCCCGAGAAACGCCAGAAACTGAAGCGCCGACACGAATTCCCGGGAGGAGGCGAACTGGCCTTCCCGCCGTGCCTTGTCGATCCGCCGCTGCGTCGGCTGTTCGCTCTTGCTTTGATCCGCCATCTCCGCTCATAAGCCCAAAACCCGCTCGGCCGCGTTCCACATCGGGCCTGCCCAATCGTTCAGCGCGCGGGGGAAGAGCGGCACCACCCAAGCCAGCACCAAGAGCGCCGCCAGCATCTTGATGGGAAACGCGAGCGTCATCATGCGTACCTGGCTATTCAGCCTTCCGAGCAGCGCCAAGGCGACGTCCACCAGCACCAACACGGCCACCACCGGGAGGGCCAGGCGGACACCTATCGAGAGCAAGCTAGCCGTCATGTCCACCAGGAGGCGAGCCGAGGTTTGGCTGAATTCGCGCGCCGGGTCCGGGATCCGGTCCAAGCTTTCGGCTAGCAAATGCAACACCTGCCGGTCGAAGCCCAGGGCAAAGAACGACAACCCCCCAAACAGTTGCGCCACGACCAACAGCACCCCGCTGTCGGCCTGAGTATTGGGATCGACCATGGAGGCGTAGCCAAAGCCCGTCGGCTGGCCCAAAATCTGCGCCGCGAACGCGAATGCCTCGAGCACGATCGCCGCCGTAACCCCGAGCGCCACTCCCACGGCCGTCTCCATCGCCACGGCGGCCGCCAGCGCCGCCGGCGACGACAGATCGAGCGCCACCTTGGGCCAGTGCGAATAAAGAGCCAGAGTCAAGGCCACGGCCAGACCGGCTCGCGCCGTCATGGCCGCCGACGCGAATCCGGGAAGGGGCACCAGCGCCAGGGCGCCGGCAATCCGCGCCAGCACCAGCAGAAACCCGCTCAGAAGGCCCACCGGTAGCGCCACCCTAGTGGGCATAGCGGCCCAAGTCCTTCCACAGATCCGCGGTGTAGAACAGGATCTTCTCGAGCATCCAGGGCAGCAACAGCACGAAACTCACCAGGAAAACCGCCAGGCGGGGAATGGTGCTGAACGCGTTATCCTGCATCGACGTCACAATCTGCAAAAGGCTGACCGTGATACCGGCCAGAAAGCCGACCGCCAACAGCGGCGCGGCAAGCCAGAAGGTCGCGAGCAAGTTCTGGCGGATCAGGTCGACCACGAAATCCGGCGTCATCCGTAGAAACTCCTCATCAACGACCCCACCACCAGATTCCAGCCGTCCACCAGCACGAACAGCATGATCTTGAAGGGGGCCGAGATCATGACCGGCGGCAACTGCATCATACCGACCGAAAGAGTCACCGACGCCACCACCAGGTCGATCATCAAGAAGGGCAGGAACAGCACTGCACCAATCTGGAAGCCGGTTTTCAACTCGGACAGGACGTAGGCGGGAATTAGCACCGCCAGGTCGAGATTTTCGGGAGTGCGCGGGGCGGGTTGGCGGTCGAGCGACAGAATCAGGCGGATATCTTTTTCCCGGGCAAAACGGATCAGAAAGTGCCGCAACGGCTTGGCCGCCTCGGTGAAGCCCGCTTCGGGCGTTTCGGTGCCGGCGGCCACCGGCTCCCAACCCCGGTGATACATCTCGGCGGCCACCGGGCGCATAAGTACGATCGTCAGGAACAACGCCAGGCCCACCAGCACCTGGTTCGAAGGCATGGTTTGGGTGCCTAAAGCCTGGCGGAGAAAATGCAACACGATGGTGATGCGCAGGAATGGCGTGACGCACATCACCGCCGCCGGCAGAAGCGTCCCCAAGGTCAACAACACGATGATCTGCATGGGCACGCTGAGGGTTGCGGCGCCTTTGCTTTCGGAAATGCCGAACAAGCTGAAGGGCGTGGCAGCCGCAAACGCCGGCTGGACCGCGAGCAGGAGCCAAACCAGCCATCGGCGATTCATCGGCCCTCTCCCGGCGAGCCGGCGAGCCGGCGACCCCGGCCGCCGCCTGATTCGCCATCCGACTGGCCGCCTCCTCCCTGACCGATCAGGGCGCAGCCAGCCGGGGAACACGCCACCAGGACAACGGTCTGATCGACTCTCACCAGGTGCAGGTTGTGTTGCGGTCCGAGCGTCAGCTTACCGAGCGACTCCAACCGCGCGCTTCGTCCACGCCCGAGACTGGCGCGGGGCACTGCTATCCCCAGCCGCTTGAACCACCACAGCACGCCTGCCAGCGTGCCAAAGACCAGCAGAATCGACGCCAGCGGCACAATGGCCATCTCCATCTCCTATTCGTCGCGAAAATCGGTGATCCGAACACCGAGCGTGTTCTCGATCACCACGATCTCTCCGGACCCGCACAGCACGCCGCCGATGTAGATGTCGATGTTCTCTCCGGCGGAGCGCGAGGTTTCGATCAGGCTGCCTTCATCCCATTCGAGGACATCTCGCGTCGGCATCACGCAACGGTCGAGTTCGATCTCGATGTCGACCGGCACATCGGCCATCAGCGCTATCTCTGCTTGTGGATTCATCGGCGGATTAGTGGATCAAGTTTATGGTGTCCTGGCTCAATTGGTCGGCCGTAGTCACTACGTGGGCGTTGGCTTCGTAGGCGCGCTGGTAAACGATCAGGTTGGTGAACTCGGTGGCAATGTCGACGTTGGAAGCCTCAAGCGACCCTCCCTGGATCGTGCCGCGGCCCCCGGTTCCCGGCACACCGACCGACGGGTTAGCGGTCGCGGCGCTAAGCTCGTAATTGTCGTTGCCGGTGGTGATCAGAGTGTCGGGATCGCGAATCGAGGCCATGGCAATCTGGCCCACCACCACCTCGCTGCCGTCTGAATACTGCGCCAGCACGGTGCCGCCGTTGCCGATGCCCACCTGGTCCAGTTGCGCCGCCGGCGTCCCGTTTTGGGTAGTGGCGGA
>JBEKZL010000383.1:0-5727 GCA_049509915.1 Bryobacteraceae bacterium
CGCGCCAGCCTGGACACGCTGAAGGACCTGAACGAAGAACACCTGGCGCAAACCGGCGACGTGGAGATCGCTTCGCGGATCGCCTCCTACGAGCTGGCGTTTCGCATGCAAGCCGCGGCGCCGGATCTGCTCGACTTTTCCAAGGAATCGCCCGACACGCTCGCCATGTACGGCATAAAGGACCAACCCGGCTCGCAGTTCGCCGTGAATTGCCTGCTGGCGCGCCGCATGGTGGAGCGGGGCGTCCGGTTCGTCATGCTGACCCACGCCAGTTGGGACGATCACACCGACCTGAATCGCAAGCTCAAGAAGAATTGCGACCTGGCCGACCAACCCACCGCGGCCTTGATCCGCGACCTGAAGCAGCGCGGCTTGCTGGAGAACACGCTGCTGGTGTGGGGCGGGGAATTCGGGCGGACGCCGATGGTAGAAATTCGCGATCCGCGCGACGTCAACAATGCCGGCCGCGATCACCACCCCCTTGCCTACAGCCTGTTCCTGGCCGGCGGCGGCATCAAGGGCGGGCAGGTGATCGGCAAGACGGACGACCTCTGCATGAACATCGTGGAAGACAAGGTTCATGTCCATGACCTGCAGGCCACCATCCTTCACTGCCTGGGACTGGAGCACACGCGCCTGACCTATCGCCACATGGGCCGCGATTTCCGGCTGACGGACGTCAGCGGGCAGGTGGTGGAGAAGATGTTGGCGTAGCCAGGCCGCGACACGAGTGCAACCGCTCCCTGACGGCCGCGGCTCGGTATCGCGCCTTTCCGAGCCGCGACCGTGAGGGAGCGGTTGCCTGGAAATACGGTGGCGAACGCCTTCGGCGAGCTACCTCTCCGGCTTCTTCGACCGCCTCCGCAACAGCGCGTCGTCACCGGCCGGAGAGGGATGCATCGGAGTTGGAGGCCCACCGCCGCGGAACATGTCGATCGCTTCGATAATCTCCTCCGCCACGCGGTGACGGTTGAGGACAAGAAGCGTGACACCGGCGGCGAGAACGAAAACCCAAACCCAGATGCTGGCGTCGATGTTCCCCATGTTTTCCCTACTCCGTCTTTCTGACGCTCTCCGCGCTGGTCCCCATCTTCTCCATCTCGTTGAAGTACACCTTGCGGCCCTCGTCCATGGCGAGATTCGACAGGATCACGGCCACCGAATCGGCCAGACCTTTTTCCAGGTCGGCGCGCGGGTGCTTGCCGGTGCGGCAGCTCTCGAAGAAGCCCTCCAGCTCCACGTCCACCGGGTTGCGGTTTTCTTCCTGTTCGAACACGCCCTTGGAATACAGCCAGCGGCGGGCGAATTTGACTTCGCGATCAAGGAAGTTTTCCTTGCCGGTCATCTGCAAATCGCCGGTCATGATGGGGTAGGGCCCGTTGGCGCCGCCGGTGGCGACCATGGTCGCGCCGGCATCGAAGGGCGTGGTCTTCTTGGCGGCCGGAGTCACCGTAGTGGTCTTCGGCGGCTCGCGATACCACCAGGCAACCGGCATGTGGACGTCGTCGCCCACGGTGATTTCTACCGTTCCCTCGGTGCCCATGATGATCTCGCCCATTTCCGGCCGCTGCCCGTTGAAATAGGGCAGGAACTGGTTGGTGCTGATGGACGAATACGTCATCTTCTGGCCGTTCGGATACCGGTAGATCAACTGGATGTTGTCGTACACGTCGCGGCCGTCCTTCAATATATCCAGGCTGCCCAGGCCCATTACGAACTCCGGCGAGGAGCCGAACATCCAGTCGGAAATATCCACCTGGTGGGAAGTCAGCTCGGCGGTTAGGCCGCCGGAAAACTGGCGGTAGAGGCGCCAGTTCTCGATGTTGGAAGGGCCGCCCGGCTTCATGGTCCACAGCGAGCTGGGCTTGTTGATCATGTTGCGGTGCCACTGCGCGTGGATGTGGTGTACGTTGCCTAGCACGCCCGAGTCCACCATGTTCTTCACGGTCTGATAGAAGGCGCTGTAGCGGCGCTGCAGACCGGTCTGGAGAATCTGCTTGGGGCGATCGTTGGCCAGGGCGCGCAGGCTGTGTACCTCATCCGGCTTGAATACCAGGCACTTTTCGCAGAACACGTGGCGGCCGCTGAGCAGCGCGTCGCGGGTGATAGGGTAGTGAACGTAGAGCGGCGTGATGACGAATACCGCGTCGATGTCCTTGCGGTCCAGCAGCTCGTGGTAGTCCTTATAGGTTTGCGGACTGTTGCCGATGGTTTGCACGCCGCGGTCGAGCGCCACCTGGCGGATGTCGCAAAGGGCGACGCAACGGCCACTATCGATATTTTTCAGATGTTTGAGGAGATAACTGCCACGGCTGCCGGTGCCGATCATGCCATATTGCACCTGGCTGTTGGCGGCCCTGACCTTCTGAATGGCCGGGGCGCCTTCGATGGCTGCGGCCACCGCCGTAACCGCTCCCGCGGTCTTCAATAAATCGCGTCGAGAAAGGTCGTTTTCCTGCGCCATGGAGGCACCTCAAATGTTGGAATTTGCTCCGATTGTAGCATGGCCGATTGGGAGGCTTGCTCAGCGGCAGGCGGCAACTTCTGGTCTTGGCCGGCCACGAGAGTCTCCTCCAGCTAGATCTGTAGCATCCGAGCCAGGGGCCGGAGTTGCTGAATTCGAGGCCCTCCTGCACCCAGCGGAGGCCGGCGGACTCCGCCCGCAAGGCACGTCTTGCGGGTCTGCTGCCCATTACAACTTGAGATTCTCCTGAGGGACCTTCATGGCGACGACGTGGTCCGTGCATTGCGGCGAACACCGCCGGGAACGGATTTGAGCGATCCCGGGAAGAGAGCCAAAGGAACCAACAGGAAAAGGCGAATGACACCGCGGGCCAAGGGGCGCCCCTCACCTGCAAGTCGCCGTTGGCCGCATTGAAGTCTATGGCGCCGCATCGGACGTCAGGAGGAGGCCGATCCAAATGGCCGCAGTCTAAGAAACGCGAAAAGCCCGACCACGCCCGCCGCGAGCAGCAGACCGGCCCCCGGCTCGGGAACGCTGCCGGCCGAGACGGTGACTGTCGAACCGGCTGTGGCCTCAGTCAGCCCCTGCCCAAACGAATTGAGGGCAATCAGGTTGAAAACCTGCACCCCGCTCGCCCGGGCGGTCAGTGCCTGAAACGTTACATCCAGCAAATCGCCGCTGCCGTTTACCCCGGACACGGCACCGTTGAGGATGTCGGCGTTGGCGGTAATTGAGCCACCCACATTGTCGATCGTCCCTGGCACGAAGATCGTTGGCCCTCCGGTCCCAAGAAACGCGCCTTCCGTCACTGACGTGGCCTCTAGAACGCTCGGGTCGAATCCGAGGTCGAACTGGTAGCCATACAGATCGGATGCCCCGGAGATATCGACACTCAACGTAAAGCTTTGGCCAACTGTCACTGTCGGGGCGGCGGGCTGCACCGATATCGTGCCCGCCAACAATGAAGTCGAAGCGGCGACTAACCAAAAAACCGAGGTGACTTGTCTTGTCCGCATACGTTTTTTCTCCCGTCTTTTTTGCGTGGCTAATGACAGACTGTACCAGAGGCCAACTGCCGGCTGACGATAAACAGATCCAGGATATTGACCGTTCCGTCGTTATTGAGATCGGCGGCGACGTTGAAGCCCGGTTGACCGGTATGCGTGCCGAAGCTGTTTTTGACGATTGAAACGTCCGCGCAATTGACTACGCCGTCTCCGTTAACGTCGCCCAGCACGCTGCCGGTGGACAGATACGCCACGACCGTGGAGAAGGTCACAACGTTATTGAATGTGGCGCTCAGCCCACCAGCATTAACGGTACCGAGCACGGGCTGGCCAGAGGCGTTCATCGCCGGAGCGAGGCCGATGATGGGGTCTATGTGGTAGAGGCTAAGCTGCGCGCCGGGAGTCATGGGAGTCAATAGCGGAAGCACAATGGTTATGCCCGGCGCCGGGATGGGTTCCGTCAGATCCGGAGAGAACGACAGGTTCTCGAAGTACGTGCCGGGCATCGTGAATCCGCGCGGCGTGGGCACGGAAAGCGGGCTGGCGAAAACATCGATCGAGACCGTTGTAGGGGACGAGACCAGCCCCGGCGGGAAGGTAACGGAAGCGCGTGACCCGAACGCACTGTCGTCCACCGTGCCGCCTGCGGGTCCAATAGTGCCGTCGGGTATGAGAGAAGGATACTCTATCACGATATTGGACGGAAATCCCAGCTCCTGGAGCTGCGTAGGGTTATAGTACACATAGTTGCCCACCGCGTCGTACAAATATAGGTAGAGCAAGTTCCAGGTACCCTGCTCGCTGAATTGGGGCCATTGCGCGGTCAGTTGCCAGGTGCCCGCCAGAGGCGTTCCGGCGATGGGAGCGGGGTAGATATAGCCATAAGCGTACACGTTCTGGTTGCCCGAAGGACTCTGGAAGTATGCGTACGTACCGATGTAAGTGTTGTTGAAGAGGCCGAGGTAAACGCCCGAAATGTCGTCGGAGGCCGAGAGCGTGACCGTAACGTTCTGGCTGGACGCAGAGGTGTCGACGACCGAGGGAGCGAAGCTGAGGCCGGTGAGCCTTGGGGGGGTCACGTCCGCCGGCACCGATGTGTCGGCGAGGACAGGGCTGATGCCCATGGCGGCTAACTGAGCCGCCGTCAGATAAACACGGTTAGTGTCGGCGTCGTAGAGGGCGACCTCGGTGAACATCCAATCGCCCCCGGAGTACTGGGGCATTGTCAGGGTCGCTTGCCAGACACCGTTTTGGGCGGTACCTGACACCAGCGTGAAGTTGCTGGACGACAACTCTAGACTGGCGTCGCCTCCGCCGGTTCGCGACAAGAGCGCAAAACTATCCGAGCTATTCGAGAAAGATACGCCCGATTGACTGTCAGCAACCTGAAGACTGACCGTAATGCTCTGCGGCCCCGCGGAAGTGTTGATCGTGGAGGGCGAGAAAGACGCACCGAGCAAGGTCGGCGGCGTCGTATCGGGGTTCGAATCGACTACGGTCAATGTCCCCGGAAAGCCTAGGCTCACAAGGGTAGCGGACTGCAACTGGACGGAGTTGCCGGCGTTGTCTTGCAGATAGACATAAGCGGTCCATACGCCAGGTTCCGCAAACAGGGGAAATGCGACTGCCGCCTGATACCCGCCGTTGAGGTCGCCGCCTGATGTTCTCGTGAAGAACGCGTATTCGAACTGACCTGAAGGGCTTGTAAAGTATATGTAGCCGTAGTTTACGCCAGACAGGTCGTCGGTAATCGTCGCGTTAACCGTCAAATTCTGCGCGGCGGCTGATACGTTGACGCTGGCGGCGCCGAAGGATAGAGCGACCAGGGTTGGGGGAGTCGTATCATCCGACTGGGCCATTGAAAGCGTTTGCGACGCGGCAAACGCAGCGACCGTAATGAAGAGGCGAAGGTTATTCCGCACTGCTGCACACCTCCCTGGATGTAATCCGGCTGTAACTATACACCTAACCGCCTTACTTTGATCCTCCGATTTGCGTTTTTTTCGGGAGGGGTTTTCTTCAGTTTTCTTCTTCCCCTGCAAGGGGTAGTTCGCCCGTCGAAAATGTCCACTATCGCAGGTGCGTCCTAGATGTTTCCGCTAACCGACGTTACGTCCACGCAACAGCCGAAAAAGGGTTAGCCCCAATACTGTTCACTTAACAATCCTGATACGCTTGGATATGTCGATGCGATGGGTGCGCATCGGCTTGCGTGGGCGTAGAGGGTAGTTACTCGTCTTGCGCTTCACGCCGCGC
>JBEKZL010000384.1:0-5699 GCA_049509915.1 Bryobacteraceae bacterium
CCGATGGAGATCGACATCCGCGAGAGACGGCTCATCAAGGACACCTGCAGGGAGGTCAAGCTGCCCGTCGTCTCGACCGTCTGCTGCGCCCTGGGAATCGCGGATTTCAATGCTCCCGTGCGCCGCTATCACGTGCGGCGTGCCAAAGCTTACCTCGATCTGGCCTATGAGCTGGAGGGCCGCAACCTGCTGCTGGTAGTCGGCGAATATATCTGGCAGCGGGAAGTCATCGCGCCGCGCGATCAATGGAACTGGGCCGTGGAGCACGTCCGGGAACTCGGTGAACACGCCGCGGCCCTGGGTCTTGAAATCGCCGTGGAGCTGGAGCCTTTCCACCTCTCGCTGATTAACGATCTCCCCAAGATGATCCGCTTTCTCGACAACGTGGCGCACCCGGCCGTCAAGGCCAATGTCGACGTTTCCCATCTGGCGCTGGCCAAAACCGCGCCGCCGGAGTTGGCCGGACTGGCCGGGCGCATCGCTCACGTCCACTTTTCCGATTGCGATGGTTCGAAGCACGGCGACCTTCCCCCCGGCCGCGGCGTGGTCGACTTCCCGCCCTACCTGGAAGCGCTCAAGGCCACCGGCTTCGACGGCGCCGTCAGCATCGAACTGGAGTACTCGCCGGAGCCGGAGAAGATCGTGGAGTGGGTGCGGGAAGCTTACACCGCCACCGACCGCCTCATGCAAGCGGCCGGCATCCGGAACTAACCCGCATGCGGTAATATGTCCAAAAGCGATGAACGCCACCATTCTGCTTCTGGTATCGGACCCGGTGATTCGAACAGTCATCCACGAGGTGCTGGAATCTGCGGGATATACCGTTCGCGCGACCGGCGATATCGGTGGCGCGGTAGACCGGCTCAAGGAATCCACGCCGGACCTGTTCATGGTCCGCCACTATACCCAGAACATGTCGGGACATGAGGCGTCCAGGTACCTGCGCAAGCTGTGCCCCGGAATTCCGGTCCTCATCGTGGGCGGCATCCTCGACGACGACCGTCTGGAGAATCGGGAGCTCCTTCAGGGATTCGAGATCTTCCCGAAGCCGTTCAAGGCGGCCGAACTGCTTGACAAAGTGAAGGAAGTGCTGCGGAAGCGCCCGCCCCGAACCTGAGCCACCGGCAGCCGACGGCCGCGCCACGGGCTATGATCTGTAGGTGAGGTGAACGCTTGATCTCCAAAGCGGAATATGAACGCGCGGCCGGGCGGGCCGCCGAAATGCTGCGGCACGCGGGTATCGCGATTACGCCAGAGGAGCGGTCGCGCCTGGAGGTAGCGGACTTCGGCTTGGACGAGCTGGCCCAGTCCGGGCTCCAACTCCTGACGTATCTCAACACGGAAAGATGCTGTGCCAAGGAGCTGGTGATGGAGCCGCGCCAGACCTGCCCGGAACACAGGCACCCTCCGGCCGGCGGGCAGCCAGGCAAGGAGGAAACGTTTCGCTGCCGCTGGGGGACGGTGTACGTTTACGTTCCCGGCGATCCCGCCCAGGCACCGGCCTGCCGGCCGCCGGCGGGTTCGGAGGCGTACTACACGGTCTGGCATGAGATCGCACTCGCTCCCGGCCAGCAGTACACTCTCGCGCCCGACACCAGGCACTGGTTCCAGGCCGGAGACCAGGGAGCGGTGGTTTCGGAATTCTCCACGCGGAGTACCGACGAGAACGACATCTTCACCGACCCCCGCATCGTCCGCGAGCCTCGAGTGGACTAAGGGCGCATAGGGGTTGGCGGCCTATCGGCCCGCCTCCTGGCTCTCGATCCGTTTCCGCTGCTGGCCTCTCAGTTGCTCCCGAACCTCGGTCAGGGAACGCTCCAGCTTTTTACTCCGTTCGGTTTCCACCTTCAGTTCGGCTTCCAGGCGTGCCGCTTCCACGGCCAGGTCGTCGCGCTGTTGCCGGAGTTCGGTGTCGCCGCCGGCGTTCGCCCCCGCCGGCGGCTTGCCCCAAAAACTGCTGGCTTCCTTCACGGGAGCGGCGCCCGGCCGGTCGATGGTGAGGACCACGTCGACCTCCCCGCTCTCGCGAGCATAGGTGAATGCTCCCGATTCCAGGTGCGCCTGGTCGAGCGTGATCGAGTGCGGAACTCCGCTGCCGTCCACAATATCCAGTACGGCGCCGGTGGCATTCGCCATAGCCGGCGCGGCCGCGTCCCATCGAATCTGCACTTGACCGTTGTTGTCGAGCAAATTCAATCCGAGTGAAGGTCGCCGGCTGGAGAAGAGGAAAGACGGCAGAGCCGAGATGCCGCGGGCCGCTCCCAGCCGCGGCAGCCAGATCTGCCGGGTATCGAACGCCACCGCACCGGCCGCCATCCCCACCGCCACCGACAACAGCATCCGCAACCAGCGCCACGACCGCCGCTCTTCCGGTTCGGTGACGAGAAACCTGGGAATGGCAGGCGTGCCGGCAGTTCCGGAGGGCTCGGCGGCAGCGGATGTGTCGTCCGCTTCCGCGTACAACGACTCATCGTCCGGCTCGGCTGGCAGGGGCATGGGCGGCGGCAGCGCCAGCGCGGCGGCATGATCCGCGGCTTCGGGCGCGGGACTCATGTGCGGCAGCGCGTCCGCCGGCAGGGCCTCCAGCGCGAACTCGATGGCGCTCGATTGCGCTCGGATCGTCCCCTTCGCGTCGCGAAAAAAGAATCCCGCTCGCGTCGGGTCGTACGAGTGCGGCTTCAAAACCAGCGCCACTTGCCAGCTCTGCGGGAAATGCCGCAGGTAGATGTCCAGATCTTCTTCGGAAAGGAAGATGCCGCTGCGTGTGTGCGAATGGTACCAACCGACCGTTTGGACACCGTCGCCGACCGAAGCCAGCAGCTCCATCAAATTATTTTCGTCTCGCGGCGAGAGCGTGAAGGAGGGCCCGAAGAAATGCTCGCACTCCAGCGGGCGATGTCCGGTGATGGTCACCACGCCCTCTTCGTGCCGGCCCAACAATATCCCGCCGATTTCCGCGCCGCCGCGCGGCAGCGAAAAGAAAGCGTCTACCACTGCCAGCCGTATCTCGTCCAGCACCTGTGGCGCGTACTCGATCCCAAACGGACAGTCCGGTGCGTCCCAGGCGGTGAGGCCGTCTTTGCTCGGTTCCATGGTGCCCCGGCGTACCGGGCCGGTTAATCCATTGTAGGCGATTCGCGGCCCAACTCTCACGCGCTTCGGGTGCGAGTCACGCTGCCCATGGTTGGGGCAGGGCGGTTGCGCCCGCCAAGAACACCCCGCGCCAGAAAACGCCAGAAACCCTTTGACTTTGGCCGTGTATTCTGGTGTACACTTGAAATGACAGATTACCGCTTGCGTTTCGCTAACGAATTACCGCCGTTTCGTCGCATAGCCCCGCGGGGCTGCTCCGCCTCGCCCGCCATTTCGTACTCTTCTCAACCAAACTCATAAGAAATGTATCCTGGCAGAAATTTTCCTCCTCGCAGGCAGCATCGCAGAGAGAACGTAAACGAGTCCATCCGCGCGCGCGAAGTGCGGGCGGTCTTCCCCGACGGAACGGCCGAAGTCATGCCGACCGCCGCCGCCATTCGCAAGGCCCAGGAGATGGGGCTTGACCTGGTGGTGGTCTCGCCCACCGCGGTGCCGCCGGTGGCTAAAGCCGTGGACTACGGCCACTACCAATACGATCTCAAAAAGAAGCAGCACGACGCCAAGAAGAAGCAGCACGTCGTGCAGGTGAAAGAGCTGAAGTTCCGGCCCAACACCGACGATCACGATTACGAGTTCAAGAAGCAGCACGCCATCCGTTTCCTGGCCGAGGGCAATCGGGTCAAAGCCGTGGTCCAGTTCCGCGGCAGGGAGATCGCCCACGCGGACTTGGGTAAGAAGCTCCTGTCGCGATTTGCCGCCGATCTGACTGCCTATGGCAGTGTGGAAAGCTTGCCCAGGCTCGAAGGCCGCAACGCGCACATCCTGATCAGCCCGGTCAAAACCGTGGCGAAACCCGCCGCCGCTGGAGGCTCCAAGGCGCCCGGCCCGGGTGAGCCCCCACCTCCGCCGGCTCCTCCCGCCCGCGCCAACTAAGCTTTGGGAAGTACAGTACTGAATCCGTCTTCCCGTTGGCGCGCCGTCGCGTGGGCACGTGATAAAATTGCTCTAGTTTTCCAACTCGGCAGTCCACTCGGTATGTATAACGCCTTCTTCGGTTTCACGCATAATCCGTTTAACATGAGTCCGGATCCCGCATTTCTGTTCCGGAGCCCCCAGCATGAGGAGGCGTTGGCGAATCTGAAGTATGGCGTGATGACCCGCAAGGGTTTCATCGCTTTGACCGGCGAAGTGGGCACGGGTAAAACTACCATGCTCGAGTGCCTGCGCGACTTCCTGCGAGCCCAGCAGATCGCCTTCGCCTCGCTGTTCAATTCCCGGCTTACGGTGGAGCAGTTTTTCGAAATGCTGGCCTACGATTTCGAACTCGACTGCAACCAACGCTCGAAAACCGAGGTACTGCTCGCGCTCAACAGCATGCTCATCGACCGCGCCGCGGCTGGCCGTACTACGGTATTAATCGTGGATGAGGCACACAACCTGGAGTGGGACGTTCTGGAAGAGGTGCGACTCCTGGGAAACCTAGAAAATCGGCGCGGCAAATTACTACAGATCATTCTCTCCGGCCAGCCGGAACTCGACCGTAAGCTTGACGCTACCGAATATAGGCAACTCAAGCAAAGGATCGCCCTGAGGTGTGCCCTGCGCAATTTCGAGCGCGACGAAACCGTCGCCTATATAGATTCTCGCCTGGAACGCGCCGGCATGCCGCACCAGACTATTCTCTCCAGAGAGTTGACCGGCGCCATCCATCTGCGGTCACAAGGCATCCCTCGCATTATTAATGCGATCTGCGACAATCTCTTACTAACTGCATTCGCCCTGGAAAGCAAGACCGTCACCCTGGACATGCTCGATGAGGTTGCCGCAGATATGCGGCTGGAACGGACCATCGAGCACCCATTTACCGTCCACCCCCAGTACCCGGCCCGCGTTCTTCCTCGAAGTTGAGTGCCGAGTAGCCGGCCTGGAATGATTCCTGTCGGCTAAAGGCCCCCTTAGAATCACCCGCATTCGTTCTTGAATCTACGTTCCACCCATTTTAATTTCAACCTTCTTGCCCATTGGTTTCCCCATTTATAGGGCATATGGACCGATGACGGGGTATTTACCCTATGTTTAATGGGCTTGCCACAATTCAAAGTACTATTAGATCTCATGGGTATACCGTGGTAGAACTTTAATGACGTGGTTCGCTCCAGGCAATGGCCAGTGATGAAACGAATCCGGTGCGCCCTGGCACGGTTCCATCGAAATTCCGATTAGAACCCAAGTTTGAAAAAAAGGGAGTTTATTGACAAATGCGTAGATTGTTTGAAAATCGTTTGGTTTCAGGAGCGGCCTGTGCGTTCTTCGCGATGGCTCTGTCTCTACACGCAAATCCCGTCGCCACCAAATTGGCCGTGCAGAGCGGCCCCAGCGTGCCTCCCGATCCCTGGGACTCCCTCGCTCTGACCAGCGGCCCCAGCGTGCCTCCCGACCCATGGGACTCCCTTGCTCTGACCAGCGGCCCCAGCGTGCCTCCCGATCCCTGGGACTCCCTCGCTCTGACCAGCGGCCCCAGCGTGCCTCCCGATCCCTGGGATTCCCTCGCTCTGGCCAGCGGCCCCAGCGTGCCTCCCGATCCCTGGGACTCCCTCGCTCTGGCC
>JBEKZL010000385.1:0-8853 GCA_049509915.1 Bryobacteraceae bacterium
AACCCAAAAGCGGATCTTCGACCCGTTCTTTAGCAGCAAATTTCCAGGCCGGGGCCTGGGTCTGGCCGCGGTGGAGGGAATCGTCCGCTCGCTCGACGGCCGGATTGTGGTCGATAGCGCGGCCGGGGCAGGCACTCGCATGGCGGTGGTTCTGCCTGTTTCCAAAGCTGCCGAGCCGGCGCCCGCCGCGGCCGCGCCCGTTGCGGCCTCCGGCGGATACGGCACCGTCCTGATCGTCGACGATGAGCCGATGATCCGCAAAATGGCCGCCGCTTTGCTGAAAAGACGCGGCATCCCGGTGCTCGAAGCCGGCAACGGCACCGAAGCCATCGAGCGCCTCACCAGCGAGGGGGGCGCCGTGCGCGCCATTCTGCTGGACTTGGCCATGCCCGGAATGCCCGGAGATCAGGCTTTGCCTATCATTCGCAAACTGCGCCCGGACGTCCGCGTGATCGTCAGCAGCGGTTTCCAGGATCGCGACGTGCAAGAGCGCTTCAGCAGCATCGAGGCGTGCAGCTTCCTGCCCAAGCCCTACACCCGCGAGCAACTGCTGGCGGAGATCCTTCCCGCCGTGAGCCGTTACGAGAGGGCCACATGAATCAACCGTTGCGCGTTCTCTTGATCGAAGACTCCGAAAGCGATGCGGGGCTGATCGTGCGGCACCTGGAAAACGCCGGTTACGCCGTTGCCGCCAGCCGCGTCGAAACCGCCGGCGAGCTGCGCGCCGCGCTGGCCGATCCGGCATACGACGTGATCGTCGCCGATCACCACCTGCCGCATTTCGACGCCCCCTCGGCACTGGCCATGGTGCGCGAAAGCGGCCACGATATCCCGTTCCTGGTGGTCTCCGGCACCATGGGCGAAGAACGCGCCGTGGCCATGATGAAAGCCGGCGCGCACGACTATGTGATGAAGAGCAATCTGGCGCGTCTGGCACCCGTCGTAGCAAGGGAGGTCCGGGATGCCCTGGCCCGGCGGGAACTTCGCGGCGCCGAGGCGGAGCGGCTGCGGCTGCAGGATCAATTCCATCGGGCCCAGAAGATGGAAAGCATCGGGCGCCTGGCCGGCGCGGTGGCGCACGATTTCAATAATCTGCTGACCGTGATCGCCGGCTACGCGCGCATGGGACTCAGCCAGGTAACTCCCGGGGACGACTTGTACGATGCGTTTACCCAAATCGACCTGGCGGCAAAGCGCGCCGCCGATCTGGCTCGCCGCCTGCTGGCCTTCAGCCGGCCCTAGCACGCCGAGCCGCGGGACGTTGTCCTGAATGAACTGGTGCGCAATTTCGAGAAGATGCTGGCCCCCATCCTCGGCAAAGGGATTCAACTCGAAGTGTCGCTCGATCCTTGCGCGGGAGTCCTTCACGCCGACCCCGGCCAGATCGACCAGGTCCTCATGAATCTGGCCGTCAACGCCAGGGATGCCATGCCCGAAGGCGGCCGGCTGAGAATCGAAACCGCCTCGATTCCCGCCACCCGCCAGATCCGGATCGCCGTTAGCGACACCGGCATCGGCATGTCTGCCGACGTGATGGCGCGCATCTTCGAGCCGTTCTTCACCACCAAAGCGGAGGGAAAGGGCACGGGGCTGGGTCTGGCGACCGTTTATGGAATCGTAAAGCAGGCGCAGGGCGCGATCGAGGTGGCAAGCGAACCCGGCAAAGGCACCACCTTTACCTTGCTGTTCCCGGCCGCGGCGCCTAAACCGATTGGCAGCCCGGTGCCATAGTGCCGCTTCGGCGACCGCCTCGCGTCGTTTCAGAAATACAATTTGAGGCCGAATTGAATCTGCCGCGCCACCGCCGAGGATGCGGCCAGCAGGCCGAAACTCGAATTTCCGATGGTCAATTCCGGACTGTTCGCCGCCGGCAGAAAGAACGCCGGCGTATTGCTGATATTGAAGGCCTCGGCGCGAAATTGCAGCCGCACCCGTTCCCGGATCGCGAAGTTTCTGAAAACCGAAAAATCCAGGTTCCTGGTCCCCGGCCCGCGCCCCGCTCGCCGCGCCAGATCGCCAAACTCCGTAATCGGCGTGCCATTGACATTGATCGCTTGCCCGGGTTCGGTAAAGGCCGCCGGATTGAACCACCCATTGGGGCCTGGATCCGGTAAATAAGGCGATACCCCCGTCACCGCGTTGGGAAGATTGTAGGTGGTGAATAACTGGCCGGACGCCGAATTGGGAGTCCGGATGTCGGTGGGAAAGCCGCTCTCCAGCGTCAGAATTCCGTTAGCCGCCCAGCCGCCCAGAACTGCCCGCAATACCCCCGGGTCGTGCGCCCAATGCTTCCCCGCGCCGAAGGGCAGCTCATAACCCACGCTCGCCACGAAAACGTTCGGCAGATCCAACGGAGCGTAGGACTTCTCCTTGTGCAGGTTCCAGCTATCCAGAGGATTGGTGGTGCCGCCGTTCTGGCTGAAAGAGCTGTTCCCGCCCGTGCCGTTGGCCTCCAGGTTCTTCGAACGCGTATAATTCACCAGGAAATTCAAACCCGCCGTCAGGCGCTTTTCGGCCCGCAGGTTCAGAGCGTTGTAGAAGTTGTTGCCCGCCGATGAATCCATCACCACCTGGTTTCCCACGTTGGGAAACTTGCGGCAGGCCTGAGTCGTGCATCCGGCCATGCCGACGGCCCAGGGAATCTGGTTGAGATTGACCCGGCTGGTGAGGTGATTGCCTCGCTCGGCCGAATAAGTCGCTTCCAAGACAAGACTCTTGGTGGCCTGATACTGCAGGCCCAGATTCCACTCATAGAGCTGCGCCGGCCGGCTGTTATTGAAATCCGCCGTGCGGATCAGCAAGCCCAAACTATTCTGTGGCGTGAACGAGCTGAGATTTGGGGACATCGGCCCGACCGCGATCGGCGTACTCAGATTGATAGGAGGCGCCAACGTGCTGGTCGCGCTCACCGACGGCGTTATCACCGTGGGCGCATTCGGAGGATTCGCGCCAAATACGGTTGACTGCTGATTCGGCGATCGCGGCCCGTAAAACATTCCCGTCCCTCCCCGTACGGTCAGGCGGCTGGAAGGGCTGTAAGCAAAGCCCAACCGCGGGGCGAAGTCTAAGTGGTGGCCTTTCACGATCGCGTCGGAGTAGCCGTTTTGGCCCGGCAGGACGAACTCGCCCGTGGCGGCGTCAAAGAGGGCGCCTTTGTTCTTGGCGTCGACCGGCTGTGTGAACAGCTCGTAACGAACCCCCAGGTTGATCGTCAGCCGCGAGCTCAGCTTCCAATCGTCCTGGACATACACCCCGGCGTATATGTCCCGGAGACGGGCCCAATCGAGTAACTGCGTCCCGGTAAGTTGCGCCGGATCGCCGAGTAAGAAGTCGGCGAGCGGCGCGCCCGAGTTCGGCGAGTTGGACGATGATGTGAAAATGGGTCCAAAAACCGTTTCGCCCCCTCCGTAGACGGTGTCGAAACGGTCCCTGCGGATGTCGCCTCCTATCTTGATCGAATGGTTGCCTCTGTTCCAGGAAAGGTCGTCGGCGCCCTCGAACAGGTTCTCGATGTTCAGGTTTGGCGTCGCCGAGCCGATGAGCTGAAACTCGTTGGTTCCACCGGTGTTCTGGCCGGACGATGAAAACAGGATTTGCGGATATGCCAGAACCGGGAAGGGGTACATGGCAACCCCGTTCTGGCTGGCAAACGTCACTCCCTGGCTCAAGTCCAAAGGCTCCTGGTTCCCGTTGTGCCGCGAGTATCCGAAGCGCGCTTCGTTCACCACGTTCGGCGTAAACACTTCGACGTCGTTCAAGGTGCCGCTGACGGAATTATTGATGCCGTCCGTGCCGCCTCCCAGGAACCCGTTAAAGTTTCCCGGACTGGTGTTCGACTGAATGGCGCGGGAAATGCGCCCGAACAAGGTGTTCTTCTCGCTGAACTGATGGTCGATCCGGACGTCGAATTGGTCGCTGTCGAAAGGCTGGCTGCCGGAAAACAAATAATTGCGGGACAGCGCCCCGGCGGAGCCGAAATTCGGCTGCGGCAAAAGATTGAGGGTAGCTACCGCACCGGCATTCAGGCGGGACGCGGGAATCTGATTCCCCGGGAACGGAGTGCTGACCACCGTGCCGTTGGCCGCCAACTGTCTCGCCGCCGGGTCGAAAATCGTATAAGGATAGCTGGAAAAATTGCCGCTGCGAAACGAATCGGGCGGAATGTCTTCAATCGTCGACGAAGCCGAAGTAACTCGCCGCAGACCTTCATAGTCCACGAAAAAGAACGTCTTGTTTCGACCGTTGTAAACTTTCGGAATCACAATCGGGCCGCCCAGCGTACAACCGAATTGATTTTGCTTATAGGGCTGCTTGGCTGCCCCCGCGGCGTTGGAAAAGAAATTGTTGGAGTCCATGGCGTCGTTGCGCAGAAACTCCCAGCAATCGCCGTTCGCGGTATTGGTGCCGGATTTGGTGGTGGCGCTCACGATGGTTCCCGCCGAGCGGCCAAACTCGGCGCTGTAGTTATTGGTCTTGACTTTAAACTCGAAGATAGCGTCTACCGAGGGCGTGTAGTTAATGCCGGTCACACCGATTCCGCCGGCCGTAGCCATGGTGTTATTGTCGATGCCGTCCAGCAGAATGTCATTGTTCTGGAACCGTCCTCCTCCCGCCACGAAGGGGAGATTCGAGGCAACCCCTTTTACCGGCGCCGAATTGCCCGAAAGCAGCCCGAGCGTCCAGACATCCCGGCCGTTGAGCGGCATGTCCATGATTTTGGTGTTGTCGATCACCTGGCCGAGGGACGAAGTCACACTGTCCAGCAGCGGGGCGGCGGCCGTCACTTCGACCGATTGCTGCACCACGCCCGGCTCGAGCGTCACCGGCAGCCGGAGCGTCTGATCGACCGCGAGGGTGATGGCGGTGAACTGCTGGCCCTTGAACCCGTTCGCGGCCACCGTAACCGAGTAGGTCCCGCGCTGCAGGTAGGGCGCGTTGAAGTCGCCCCGTTCATTAGTAACTGTCTCCCGGCGCTCTCCCGTCTGGGTTTCGAGTATGCTCACCTTCGCTCCCACAATGGCGGCGTCCGACGCATCGTGAACATAGCCCGTGATTGTACCCGTCGATACCTGGGCAGAGACAGAGTAACCGCCGATCAGACACAGCGCTGCGTAGCGGAAATACCTGGATATCATACTAACTCCCACCTTTCTGCTATGCCTTCATGGCCGGACCCCTAATCGAGCACCACCAACTCGTAATCGACGAGCCGAGGCACCGTAAACTCGCTGTACACCCCGGCGGCGCGCACCGCCAGCGCACCCGGACTGCGGACGGTTCGCGCCGACCGGAAATCGCCCGCAATCCGGACGTGGATCCCTTCCATCGGAACCGGCGCGAAATAGCCGGTTTCTGAGTGGCCGCTCAGGTTGACCAGGTGCAGCAGCGTGTGCCCGCCCTGCCGCATCAGGCTCATCTCCACCAGCCGGTGCGCGTCGGTCAGAATCTGCCGCCGCGGCTCCAGCCGGTCGAAGAGGTCGCGAAACAGACCGGCGTGGGCCGGCAGGCTAAGCCGGTAGTACAGATCGCCCAGGTTCCACGGAATCCATGTCACTGTCCCTTTCCCGGCGCGCTCGCTCACCAGGGCGGGAATATCGGTATCGTGCATGTCGATATGCACGAACTCCGGCGGGCCGATCAGCGATGGCGGAATCAGCGTCAGCGCGTGCGGCCCGGGCCCGCCCGTCTTCACCGTTGTGAACGGGCCGTTCAGCAGCAACAGGTTGGTGTCCTTGAGAGACGGAAACGCGGCACGATCGCGAATCCGAATGTATCCCTTCACATCGCTCTCGGTCCGCTCCACCGGAGCCACCTCGAATTCGGGCGCGACCGCGCTCGCGATCAGCACTTTTCCCCCACCTTCCGCGTACTGCCGCAGCGCGGCGGGCGCCCAATCGGTGGCGATCGCCACATCGAAATCGCGCTTGCCCATCCAGTCCAGGTTGTCGGAGACGGCGAAGGGAATGTGCTCCTCGCTCAACAGGCGGAACATGCCGCGGTACGAGTCCTGGCCATAGGTGCGGCCGGTGCCCGCCGGAGAGCCCAGCAGCACCACTCGCGCGGCGCTGGATTGATGGACGTAGTACTGTTCGTTGGCCGCCGCCCAGCGAAAAATCGGCTTCACCGCTTCCAGCGCCTGGCGATCCTCCAGATCGAGCGTCCCGTTCACCTCGAAGGTGAGCGCGCCGCCGTGCGCCATGTTTTGCCAGCTCCGCAGCGCAATCTCCTCTGGCGGCACGGTGGCGAAGCGCCACCAATAATCCACGAACTGCATGTTCAGGTTTACGGCCATTTTGCCCGGCTGGCTGTTGCGTGCGCGGTTCACGTTATCGCT
Organism: Bryobacteraceae bacterium; assembly: GCA_049509915.1. Lineage (GTDB taxonomy): Bacteria > Acidobacteriota > Terriglobia > Bryobacterales > Bryobacteraceae > JBEKYD01. Next base: position 6,335 of record JBEKZL010000385.1, read on the forward strand.
GGCCGAATAGGGCCAAAGCGGCAGCGGGCGCGTCACCGCCGTGTTCGATTCCGACATGATGCCGTCGGTCGATTCCTGGACGTAATTGAAGTAGCCGGCTTGCGGGCGCTTTTCGCGGATCAGCGTGCCGATGGCCGCTGCTACTTCGCGCGAGGAGCGGAACATGAATTGGCGGTAATCGTCGTCCGGCGTATCCGGAATCTCCTTGTGGAACTGCTCGCGGTAAAGGCGCTGGCATTGGTCGCAGTGGCAAAGGCCGACGGGGCGGCCGCTGTAATCCCGCGACTGGTTGCCGAACATGTTGAAGAACAGGCCATCCACGTCGTACTTTTCCAGCGCTTCCGCCAGAATCTTCATGGCCTGGACGCGGTAGTAGCCGCCGTTGATGCAGGTCGAGTAGAGGCCGTTATAAATGACCGGCTCGCCGTTTGCCTGGCGAAAGAACCACTCCGGATGGGCATCGAACACCGCTTTGGGCGTTTTGCTGAAATCGAAGCGGCCCACTACGCGGATGTCGTGCGCGTGCGCTCCCCGCAAAACGTCGCCGAACATGTCGCGCCCCGGCGGGAGGTCCGGGCTAGGGTAGTGAAATGGGACGGTGGTCGGATAATACGCGACAATGCCGCCCATGCCCTCGAGCAGCACGTTGGCCCGCATATCCGCCAACTGCCCGATCAGCCGCGCCGTGTCCATTCCGGCATCGGTCTGCCGCAGGTTGGTCTGCACCCAGCGGATCGGCTCGCGCATCCACCAGCCTTCCTGGGCGGAGGCCGAGACGGCCAGAATTCCCAACATCGCGAGCGCTTGCTTCCTCATAGCCCCAAGCCCTTTGGCATCGATCTGCGCAAATGGTACGTCCATTAGGCCAATTTGTCAATGACTTACATGAGTAACGATCCACCTGGGGACTCGACCTTCCCACGGGCGGAGCCCGCGTTAGGTTCGCCAGAAAGATGTGAGTCCGCTCAGTACCGTCCATTTGGCGGTAACAGCGAGATCTGTCATGATGAAGTAATATGAGCAAGCTATCTCAGAATTCGGGGGTCCGGTTGGAGCCGATGCCCCGCACGACTCTGAGCGAGGCCTTGTTTGAAAAACTGGTCGGTCATGTCGTCAATGGCGACTGGAAAGAGGGAGATCGGATTCCCTCCGAACGTGAACTTTCCGAACAGTTAAATATCGGAAGAGCGTCGCTGCGGGAGGCGCTTAAGGCCCTCGAACTTCTTGGAATGGTGGAAAGCCGAGTCGGCGACGGCACCTTTGTCTGTCCCCGGTCCGATTTCCTTTCCCGCCCTCTGCTCTGGGCGATTACGGGCGCCGATCGCACCGAGTTGCGCAAGTTGATGGAAGCCCGGCTTGTGCTCGAAGAGAATATTGCGGCTTTTGCCGCCGAGCGGGCCACCCCCGAGGAAATGCAGAAAATCAAAGCGGCTATCGAGGATATGCGGGCTCACCTCGACGACCCGCCCGGATCTCTCGAAGCCGACATGCGTTTTCACGTCGCCATCGCGGAGGCGGCGCACAACCCGATCTTATGCAACGCCGACCAGTTGGTGCGTAATCTGGTAAAACAGTGGATTCTGATAAAGCATAAGGTTCCGGGTGCGGCGGCCAGATCGTTACGTCACCACGAGCGGATTTTCGATGCCATCCTCCACCGGGACCCGGCCGGCGCCCGCGAAGCCATGCGCAGCCACATCGCCACGGCGGGCCGCATCGTGATCGAACTTGTTGACCACTCCCTGTCTGCCACCAGCGATCGTTGACTTTAAGGGGCGGTTCGGATTGACATGGTGGTCCACATGTCATACCATCCGCTTTCTATGGTGCAGCAAGACTACATTCCAGTAGGCAACCTGGCTGTTTCGGTCGCGATCGCAGCCATCCCGATCATCGTTCTGCTCTATTTATTGGGAATCAGGCGAACTGCCGCGTGGGTAGCGGCTTTGTGCGGCCTCGGGGCCGCGCTGCTGGTCGCGCTGTTCGGCTATCACATGCCCCCCGCTATAGCCCTCAGTGCCGTGGGCTATGGCGCCGCTTTCGGCTTGTTTCCCATCTGCTGGATCATCATCTGGGCCATCTTCCTCTATCGGATCATGGTGGAGACCGGCAAATTCAAGATCGTGAAGGACTCGATCGGCAATCTGACCACGGACCGGCGGCTGCAGGCGCTCCTGATCGCGTTCGCTTTTGGATCGTTCATCGAAGGCGCGGCCGGTTTCGGAACGCCGGTCGCGGTGGCGGCGGCCATGTTAACCGGCCTCGGCTTCTCGCCGTTCTACGCATCGGCCATCTGCCTCCTGGCCAATACGGCTCCGGTGGCTTTCGGTTCCGTCGGCGTCCCGATCGTTACCCTCGCGGGCATCACCGGACTGCCCCTCAATCATCTTAGCGCCGGTGTCGGGCTGATTTGCGCTCCTGCCTCGTTGATCGTGCCGGCCTACGTCATTCTGGTGATGGGTGGGTGGAAGGCCCTCCGCGGCGTTTTACCTGCGGCGATCACCTGCGGCGTGGTATTT